>CANQFR010000131.1 GCA_947599905.1 uncultured Lachnospiraceae bacterium | reverse complement strand
ATTGAATTTTTCTACACCAAAGGAGTGTTTTTTCAAACTTTTAGTATAAAATTGCACTGGCTTGTTGACTCTACACAGTACGAGTACGATGAGAAGTGCAACGAGATAGGCAACCTGCGCGAGTATGCCCGCTATCCGGATGAAACCATGTACGATGGACGTGGGGACTGTGACTGCAAAGCCGTGCTTGCTGCGGTTCTTTTCCGCGAAGCCGGATACAAAACGGCATACTTGCTTACCAGCAACCATGCAGCCGTAGCCGTGGCGTTCAAGAACAAGAATGCCAGCGACCTCGTCGCTATGGCGGACCAGTCTTTAGTGACGAAGGATGGCTACATGTATTTTTTCTGCGAGACAACCGGAGACGGATTCAAGATTGGCGACCTTGGAAGCACGACCAAGGAAGCAGTGGAAGACATTATTTTTCTGAATTAAGATGAAACGTTTAGGACACATAGCGGGCGTATTGCTCGTATTCATATTGTCGGCACTGGTCCTTGTGAAGATTTACGACAAAGGTAAAGACCAGAAGCCGCTCCGGTATGCGGAAGTTCCGCAGGAGACCATTGATTGGATTAATTCCCTTACAGAGAGGCTGGATGATATTTTTTCAACGTTCAACCCTATCCCCAGGCCTACTCCCTGGGGCAACGGTGCAGATGTCGGAAAAGATCCTGAATCAGGATTGGAAACGCTGGAGGATGAATATTTCATCATATACTATCCGGAGTCTCTTGCCAAGAGAGCTAAGCTGACTTTGCAGTACGCACATGAGGCCATTCCCAGGATGGAAGATATCATCGGGAAATATTATTATCCGGAAGATATGAATGGCAGGAAAGTACCCATTTATCTGACCAAAGGGAATGATGATTACTCTGCTTTATACAAGAAGATCAGCGGAGGCAGTGATGCGGGAAACTCAGACGGCGTTACCATCTATGAAGTTTCGCCTTCCGGCTTATTCCTCAAGGGAATCATCTTGAAAGGCAGCTCTGTGTTCCGTGATGATACTTATCATCGTGAAGTCCAATGGCATGAGATGACTCATTACTGCTTTGGTGCATCTCTGGATTATTCCCAGCGGATAAACTTGCCGATGTGGTGCACCGAAGGTATTGCCGAATATACTGGTATTACAGGAAGAAGGCCGAGATTCTCCCAGCAGGAAATCGAGATGATGAGAAACGATTGCGATTTGAGCGCGCCATATTTCCCTTATGTGTTTGAGGTGTACAGCGGTGGACACTGCATTTTCTGCTACATGGAAGACAAGTATAAGGTCTCCGGCGTAAAGTCTTTTCTGCAAACGCTCTACAGAAGCGGCATTCCTGCATCTATGGAGAAGAACTTCAAAACAACGGTCAGAAAGTTTGAGACTGACTGGAAAGCAAACCTGGACAATTTTAGACAGTAAATTATATGGCAAATGCAAAAATCAATTCAATAGGGCTGTTCATTGACGGCAATTATTTCGTTCTCCTTGAAAAGGGACTTGGTAATACCAGCCGCGTCAATATCAAGGGGCTAATCAAGTTCATACAGAAGGCCATTGCCGAAAAGTACGAGCTGGACCCTGCATCTTGTATTGTCACGGAAACCCATTTCTTCCGTGGACGGTATAAGGCCTACGATGCCAAAAGGAAGAACATGCTTCTGGATGACCGCAAGTTCGAGGACAGGCTTATTGAGAATGATGTGATTCTTCACTATAAGCACGTTTACGAACTTCCTGACGGTACTCCTCACGAGAAAGGCATCGATGTCTGGTTCGCACTGGAGACCTTTGAACTTGCCCTCTACCGTGATTTTGACTTCATCGTTATGATTACCGGCGACGCCGACTATGAGATGCTCGCCCGCAAAATCAAGTCGCTTAAGAAGCCGGCCATTCTTCTTTCCTGGCACTATGACGAACAGAATCCTACGGCCAAGGCATTGAAAGAAGAAATCACTTACCACATTGATATCAATTCGCTTCTGAAGGCAGACCCGACATTGTCGAACCGCATCATTGAAGCCGCCAGCTTGTGATATTCTTCAGGGCCGAATTGCGGTCTCTTCATGTTGGTTGGTTTTTGTCAAGATTCCAAAGTGTGTCGTAGGAGAAAATTTGATATATTTGCAGAACTATGACCATCAATCCCTGGCTGGCAGAATGTATCAAGGAGTATCGGGATCACAACAATGATTCGAGACTTCGGGCCGAATATGTCATTAACAGGAATCTTTGCAGCGAATTGACTTGGGAACAGCATTTGCCTGTCCAGGCATTGGCGTATGTAGCGCAAAAGGACCCGTTTCTGCAGACCCTCCGTACCAATATGGATTTGCCGCAAGAAACGATTGAAAAGCTATATTGGTGCCATGTCGACTGCGTAGCGGACCTTCTCCAGCTATCTGAAGAAGAACTTTTGGTTTATGCCAAAGTCCGAGATTTTGATATCGCCCCCGTCAAGCAATACCTAAAGGAGCATGGGTATCATTTGTTCAGTCATCCAGAGCGCACATATAAAATTCATGCCCTACAGCATCTTCATGCACAGTGTTTTAATAAGGTCAATACATGGTCCATTGAAACGCCCGGCACGGAATGGAAATTCGATGTGTCGCGCCCGACACTTTTGGCAGCCTGGTTTAATGAATATTATTCCCACTATGTACATACGAAAGGCGAAGAAAGCCTGCTCGAGGAACTCAATGATATCGAGCTGGACCTGAGCGAAGGTTTTCCCAAACTTAGAAATTACTTTCAATCTCTCAAACAGTTGTATGAATTGTATGCGGTCCTCTGCGGAGAGATGCGGATACAGCCCCGTTACTTCATGCCTGATAACATAGAAGGTACGTCCGATAGAAAATTCGCCAACAAGAAGATTCTCTTTTTCTGGAAAGATGCAGTCGCTGCCGTAATCGACATTTTTGAAAGGACGAATCTATTCAGGAAAGCATCGGCCGGAGCATATCTGCGTGCATTGGATAGCGTGAAATTATCTATTGCTGAAAAAGAACACAAGAATCAAAATTTTCAACTGTTTCTAATTAACTTCATTGAGGTGCGCTTAGATTTTGAAAATGTTTTGCATTACCTGCAGGGACTTGCCGCCATCCCTGAAGAAGATCCAAGCGAAATCGTTGACGGAGACAAGCCCTCCCCCATCAACCCCTGGTTGGCAGAGGTTATCCTCGGCTATCGGCAGAGGCATTCCGATGCAGCAATGCGTGCCGCATACCAACATCACACAGTGCATTCACCATCCATAACTTGGGATAGGTACATTGCCGGACAGGCCCTTAACGAAGAGTTGAAGCTTCATCCCGTTCTGGCAACACCATGGAAGGATATGAACCTCTCCAAGAAGACGAAAGCACTCCTGCATGCCAACGGCGTAAATACCATAGCCGATCTGTTACAGTTCACCGAGGAAGAATTTACCAAGCTCCTTGAGGTAAATGCGGATGAGCTCCTGTCAATACAGGAATTCCTTGCATCCTACGACCTTCACCTGTACCATCACTCCGCAGAGACCTACAAAATAAGTACGGCCGACTGATAGCGTTCAAAGTCATCGAACTGATATTCTGACGCATCCGTGCGAACTTGGTAAACTCGTTATTGTTCATAGACTTCTTAAAATCCGATTTTACCTTTCTTTCCGTTCCACTTGAACGTTTCCACATCCGCCAGCTGCACCTGGTGCCTTTCCGGACGCTCAGGCAGGGCCGATTCCCGCAGGATCACTTGCTGGTAGATGGTCCTGGACATCAGTTTCATGGTACGGGCGTTTGCGCGAATCGAGGCGCGCATAGCACCCAGATAGGCCCGGATGTGCTTCTCCGCCTCGGACGTGAAGCTGACGCCGAATTTCTCCAGACACTGACAGAGAATCTGGAAGAGTTCGCCCGGCGTAAAGTCTTTGAAGACCAGAGTATGATCAAACTCGTAAACACCGGCCGCGGAAAGCTGCTCTGCCACATTGCCATTGGGCGCATTTAGCTCGGCCAGAATCAAGGCACATTCGCCTCCAGCCTCTACGGTAAGTTCCTTCACTTTCAAGCGAATCTGCTCAACGTTGCGACCGAAGCTCATGCGGTCATCGTTGAACTTGGGTTCATCCACATCAATGAAAATAAGACCGTTGCAAGATTTTTTCACCGCTTCGCGCAGCACCTCATCGCAGTCGTGCTCGGAAACGTTGAAGATACGCTCGCCCTTGATCTCCGTGATATGACTGTTGGTAATAAGGCGCATTCCGCGCAGTATGCCCGCCATAATCTCGGCCACCGTACTCTTGCCGGTTCCGCTGTTGCCGATGAAACGCCAGCTCAGCAGGCCCTTGCCTACGTACGGTTCACCGATGGAATGGAGATAACGGGCACTCTGCACGAAGTTATGAATAGCCTTCTTCACACCGTTCAGTCCGGCCAGCGCATTCAGTCTGGATAGCGCAGCATCGATTGCCACATCATCAAATACTATATCCTTCATCGCTTTGCCGACTACGACATCTTCCGGAAGAATGGTGCTCAGGTCTTCCTTCGACGGATTCTCCATCCGGGCAGTACGGGCGCCCAGCGTGGCGAGAATTTCGTTTTGCAACAGGTTGGAAATGAAGCGGCCGTTCCCGAATCGCGGGGAAGGCTTGTCGGACTCCTCCTCCAGAATGGCCCGCATGTTCGCGGCAGCTCCGTCCGTGAGGATGAAACCCTGCTTGCGTATCATCAGACGACCGATCTCCATCAACTCGTCGGTGGTATAATCCTCGAAGTTGAAGACGTTCGGAAACCGGCTTTCAATACCTTCATTGCTCTCCAGGAGCTTTTTCATCGAAGCCGTATAGCCGGCCAGAATCACCACCATGTCCATGTTTTCTTTTCCGAGTTCCGTCAGGAGCGAGTTCATCACTATGCGACCGTAGTCTTTCTCTCCGCCTTCCACCAGCTGATAGGCCTCATCGATGAAAAGAATATTGCCCCTGGCACGTGCCAAGAGGTTCGTCATCTTGACTTCGGTCTCGCCGATGTACTGACCCACCATCTGGCTTTTTTCCGTCCGGATGACGCGGCCACTGGAGAGGATGCCCCAGGAAGCGAACACCTTGCCGATAATTTCGGCCACAGTGGTCTTGCCGGTTCCGGGATTGCCGAGGAACGCCATGTGCAGACGAGGCATGTTGGTGGGCAGCCCCAATTCCATCCGGCGTCTGGCAAGCCGGACGGCATGCAGATAATCCTTTACTTTAACCTTGATCTTGTCAAGACCGATCAGTTCGTCCAGCTCATCCATCGCACTTCCCGGTTTTTCGCCAACGGCGGGAATATCTTCAGGAAGGACAAGTTCCAACCGAGCTCTGGACAGGACGCCCTCTGCCTTGAGACGGGCATACATGGCCGGAATAATCTCATCATCAAAGAGGTTCTGAACCAACAGCGCGTTCTGGAATGCGGTTCCCCGGTGATTGTACTTGTGGAATATATACATCTGGAGCTTCTTCCGGGCGTCCTCAGAAAGTTTGAGACCCCGCTGCTCACAACACAAATCAAACATGCTGAAGAGTTCATCCGGTTTGAAATCCTCTAAATAGATGGGCTCCGTCAGGCATTTCTTCAACTCCGGATAGGTCGAAAGCAGATACTCCATGCCTTCAGGTTCTCCGGCCAGCACAAGCATCCAGTTCTCGTATCTGCCGGTATTGTTCAGTGCGTCCACCAGCGCCCTGATAATGCGTCCTTCGGTATCATAACTGGGTTTGTCCGTACGAAATAGTTCGTGGGCCCGGTCAATCACCAGCGTTCCGCCCTGGACCGCAATGACGGCATTCTCTACGGCTTCGTTTTCGGAGTTGATGCCGGACGTGGCCAGCGTGGAAACGCGAACGGTCGATATGTGGTCGGTCTTCAGCAAACCCAGCGCCTTGTACAATTTCGCCATCAACTCTACGGCGGTGGTCTTGCCGGTTCCCGCATTGCCGATGATGGCGGTATGAAGCCGTGGCCGGTTTTGTGTCAGGCCTATTTTTTCACGGACGCCATCCACTTCACAGCGAATCCGCATGGCTTCCATTCTGGCCTTGAAATTGTCCCAACCCTGATAGCGACTGATGATCCCCATCTTGTCGCTCACATTCTGGTTGTATTCCATTATCGGCCAAGACTCATCAATGCCTATCGAAAATTCGCCGACTTCTTTATCATTGCGGCAGAGTTTGATGTTTATATACGCAGTATCCCCGGACGGGATTGTATCGTCAGACTCCAGGAGGCTTGTCACCGCGATGGGTGCCACATGCAACCGGTTGCCGTCCCGAAACAACGAAATACTGTTCTTGTCGAACCAGGCATTCACCTTGGGCGCCCGATTCGCCATTCCGACCGTCACATGCAATTCGCCATTCTCGTTTATGTCTGGTAGTTCAATGTCGATGTGGAGAAATTGTCGGGCGGCGGGTGCTATATGCCGAATAACGCCCTCCACGGGCAGCTCGGCCTCGGAATCATTGACCCCGCAGTGGAGACGATAATCACCGGGCCAGACGATGGCTTCAATGTCCTCATTATCCGTATCGTCATCGCTATTCAACTCGGTTTTGATGAAATCGTTCAAAAGTCTCTCGAATTCGTTATCGCTTTCCTCCTCGTTATCATTATCGTCATCCAAGTCACCAAACTCCGGCATATCCTCTTGAGAACGCGGTTTCTTTTCCGGATATTTGGTTTCCATATAGGCTTTGCTGGCCTCTACAACCTCATCATTTCCTTCGAACACGCTCAGTACTCCATTTAGAATGGTATTCCACCCTATCCCGGCCGCGAAGCCCTGGTCAATGTAGGCAAAGGCATCCTTTGTCTGGGGAGATGCGTGCTCCAGTATTTGTTCAAGTGTCGGTTTTTTGTGTGCCATAAAACGGGTATATTCGTGAGTTAGATTACAAAAATAAAGATTTCCTCATTCGTAACTTAAAGGCATAAACAATAGATATCTCTTATAATGAACAGTGATAGAATTGTAGCAGGCCTTGACGTACGCAAAGATATCATATTTTTATGTATTATGCGAGATGACAAGATCCCTCTTGACTCTTTCTTTCATCTTTCCTTTTGAATTTCTGGCCCTCAAAAGTGTCAATTTTTTTCAGGGAAAAACAAGAACGCATTCTGGCTACAGGTTGGCCGGTGGGAGAAATAGCGTCAGCAAAAGGAACGATACCGGAAAGTTTGCTATCTTTGCATTCTATTTTAACTGATTCTTTTAAAACGGATTAAAATTCAAATATTCGGCACAATGAAAATCGTGATTGCGGGCGCCGGTGAAGTGGGAA
>CANQFR010000130.1 GCA_947599905.1 uncultured Lachnospiraceae bacterium | reverse complement strand
GCGACCGTGGTCTGCATGGTCTTCACCTGGATCAAATACGGCAAGCCCGACGTGTCCATGTGCTTAAATGCCTCCCTGGCCGGTCTGGTCGCCATCACCGCCCCCTGCGACGTGACCGACGCCCTCGGCGCTGCCATCATTGGTGCGGTGGCCGGACTTCTGGTTGTCTTCGGCGTGTGGTTCCTGGACAATAAGCTCCGCGTCGACGATCCTGTCGGCGCTGTGGCTGTCCACTGCATGAACGGCATCTGGGGCACCATCGCGGTCGGCCTGTTCGCCACCACCTCCGCCCCCGGCAACGACTCCATCGTCGGTCTGTTCTACGGCGGCGGCTTCCATCAGCTGGGACTGCAGCTTCTGGGCTTTGCGACCGTGGCTGCCTGGACCGTCGTCACGATGACGCTGGCATTTCTGGTCATTAAGAAGCTTGTGGGCCTGCGCGTCTCCCGCGAGGAAGAGATCACGGGCCTGGATTCCACGGAACATGGCCTGCCCTCCGCCTACTCCGGCTTCTCCATCATTGATATCTCCAACACCATGACCATGGATGTCAATGAGAACACGGATCTGGGCGTGTCCGATTATTCCGCCGCCTCCCCGGCTGAGAAGGCCGCGGCCGTCAAGGTCGTGAAGATGCCAGATGCGGACTCCTACATGATGCATAAGATCGTCATCATCACCAAGCTGTCCAGCTACGAGCAGATCAAGACCGCTATGAACAACTTAGGCGTCACCGGCATGACCGTGACCCAGGTCATGGGCTGCGGCGTCCAGAAGGGCGCCGGGGAAATGTACCGCGGCGTCGAGATGGACGTGACGCTGCTTCCGAAGGTCAAGCTGGAGGTTGTCGTCAGCGAGATCCCGGTAGACTCCGTCATCGAGGCTGCCAAGAAGGCCCTCTACACCGGCCACATCGGCGACGGCAAGATCTTCGTCTACGGCGTGGAGAAAGTCGTTAAGATCCGCACCGGCGAGGAAGACTTCGCGGCGCTGCAGGATGTGGAATGACACGCGGTACCGGCTGACAGCCCTGCTTTAACCTGACATTTTCCAACATTTTGTTCCTTATATGAGCGAGCCTCTCCCGCCGCGGAAGCTCATACCGCGACAGGGGAGGCTCATCGTTTTACATCAGGCATCGCAGTTAAGGCGATAACTCCAGATACTTATGGAAAAGTTACCGCCTTAACTGCCATTATTATTAATCAGTTCCAGCTTCGCCGCCCGCTCCATCCGCTTGATCTGCACCTCCCGGCGCATAGCCTCCTCCTTCGTCCCAAACTCCTCATAATAGACCAGTTCCACCGGCCGACGGCTTTTTGTATACTTGGCGCCCCTGCCGCTGTTATGGGCGGCGACGCGCTCCTGCAGATGGTTTGTCCAGCCGCAATACAGGCTGCCGTCAGCACATTTCACAATATAAGTATAATTCATCCTTTGTCCTTCCCGCCCGCTGTCCTGTCGCATTCCAAAAGGAGTTCCGCCGCTGTCTGTCTTTCAGGCCCGCGCTTCTTCTCCTTCGCTATGTAGACGCCGCCGCGTTAGCAGGGCGCGGCGCCGTCCAGGTTGCCCTGATCTATCTGAAGCACCAGCTGGATGCGTTTTCGCTGTTGTCATTCACAGTTTGCTCCCCGGTCAGCCGCTCTGCGGGCTGACCGGGATCCTGCACACTGGCTGGCGAACCGATATTCATTGAACCTTACAGTCCATTATATCCCACAAACGCAGATTTGTGCATCCAACTTTATCCTTTTTTTAATTTGCCACTTCCTTCACCAGAATCAGACGGTCTCCGGCCTGTACCTCATCCCTCTCCAGTCCGTTCGTCTTCTTCACATTCGCACCGGTGGTATGGAACCGTTTGGCGATCTCCCACAGACTGTCGCCCGGCTGAACAATATAGCCTACGATTCCGGGCATAGCCTGCAGCTTTTCCATATCCGGCGGCATCTCGGAGACTCCTTCGATCACCGTCTCCTGCACCGGTTTCAACACTAACAGATCCAGGCTCAGTACCGCCTTCATTTCCGCGCTGCCGCGGCCCGTCATGACAACCGTTATCTGCTCCAGTCCGGCATTCAGCTGATAGACACTGTCCTCGCCGGCTCCTGCCGCCTCTGCAGCATATTCGAACGGAACCGGCTCCGTGACGGATTTCACAGGCTCCTGATCATCGGACGTCATATACAATAAAAAGACATCCAGAATTCCGCTGACAGTCAGACTGTCCCCCTTCATCTGCACCTCATCGATCCGCACCGCGGCGTCATAATGGCAGAGCTGAAGGATCCGTTCGCCGCCTCCCAGATCTATTTTCTCCGAAACCTTGCATTTGCCGGAATTTCTGGTCAGAAGCCGGTCAAATCCCATCAAGCCTGTTTTAAGGGTCACCTCACGGTCTGTGGCATAGAGATCGCTGACCAGCTCCAGGGAGCGTTCCTCATAAAGTTTCATATCCAGTTCCAGAACCGCGTCCAGTTCCAGCTGACGCATCTCGCCGTCATAATCCGGCTTTGCTTCCAGAGCCTTATGTATCAGCCGCACGTCAATGGACGGAACCATTTCCTCCGTCGACTCGGCCAGTTCCACCTCTCCGGCAAACGGCACCGTTTCTTCCATCCACTGGACCGGCGTATTCTCTCCCTCTCCTTCATAGATCACAAATATGAGAAGGTTTCCTTCCACGTGGACCTGCCCGTCCAGAGGTTTGGTTGTCACACCGCGGAGTTTCATTTCAGTCCACAGGATATAGTCGATGCCGGGTTTGCTTTCGGCAAGGGCGATATCCTCTTTTATCCGAAATGTGTCCTTTCTCCGTACGGCGATCGCCGCCACCTCCGTGCGGTATTTCTTCACCTCCGGCTCCGCTCCGTCTCCATCCGTTACCGCATCTACCACAGCCTCCGCGTCACAGAGCGTTTCTGCCCGCGCCCTCAGCGTCACGATCGCCTTTACGCTCAGCTTCCTTGAATTGATCAGACCTGCGCTTACATCTTCCAGCTCCCAGGATACATTTACATAATCCTTTTCATCCAGTTCCGCCACGTTCACCGGCTCCTCAAAGGGAATCGCCCCGGCCAGTGTCTGCAGTCCGCCTTCTTCCTTCCGGTATAGCACCTGAAACGCCAGCTTTCCTTTTACAAGTACCCTCTCTGTCTGATTTTTTACCGACTCGATCTGGATGTCTCCCACAGTCATGATAATCTGTCCCACATCGTCCATGGTATCCGGCACAATAAAATCGTCGTCCAGTGTGATCTGCACGGCGGCATCCTGTTTCCAGCGGTTCATATGAATATTCGTTTTGATCAGTTCCAGCATATCCGCACCACCCATCTTTCCGCATGTTTTTTTATCAATGTATGAGCGGGCGGTTCTTCTTATTCCTTTTCAGGCTGCCTGTTTTGTCAGCCTTTTCTGACGGCCTCCGGCAAAATGCAGTGGAAAAGGCTGCCGCATGTGAATACGACAGCCTCCATGTATTTCCCTATTCCTTATTCTCCTTCGCTGCTGCCTCCCGCAGCTGCGCCTTCAGTTCTTTTACCTCTGCCTCCAGCTCTCTAAGCCGCTCCTCCATCCGGCAGCAGCGCTCAGCGGAAACTGCTTCCGGCTGACTGGACGGCAGACGCACGCCGTCCTTCTTCACCGGACGGGCCGGAATGCCGACCGCCGTCACATTGCTCTCAAGCGGCTTCAGAAGAACCGCGTTGGCCGCAATCGTGCAGTTATCGCCAACCTCGAAGGAACCCAGGATCTTCGCTCCGGCGCCTACGGTAACATTATTCCCAAGGGTCGGATGGCGCTTGCCCTTCTGGGTTCCGACGCCGCCCAGGGTCACGCCCTGATAGATCGTGCAGTTATCGCCCACGACTGCAGTCTCTCCGATCACAACGCCGCAGCCGTGATCAATCAGGATCCCGTGGCCCAGCTGCGCCCCCGGATGAATCTCGATCAGTGTGAAGAAGCGGGCGATCTGCGAGATCAGCCTGGCAATAAAAAACAAATGATGCCGGTAGAACCAGTGTGCAAACCGATGCCAGATCAGCGCATGAACGCCCTGATACAGAAGTAGCACCTCCAGGGCGTTGCGCGCCGCCGGGTCACGTTCCTGCACGGCCTTGACATCCATCCAAATATCCTTAAAAATCATATCCAATCCCTCTGTTATCTGTGCGCACATTCTCTGCGACACGCCTTCCGGCCCCGGAATGTTCCGGAAAATGCAGCCGGAACCGCTCTCAAAGCATCCGGCGTGTCCGCGCGTTTTTTTAGTATAGCATATTCACAGGCGGCTTGACAAGTACCTGAGAGTCTTAGTCGAACACCACCGGATCTTCCAGGTATTCCGTCTTCACGATCACCAGCGGATACGAGGTCTCCGGAGCCGCAGGCTCGCCTTTGGCCGGTCCCTTCAGTTCCGTATTGAAGAAAATGGAATTCTCCGTCAGATACAGTTCCTCCACTGTGATGCTGTAGCCTCCGGTACTCTGCGGCCCGTATCCAATCACAATGTACAGGTTCTGGTCGTCGCTGTAGGTCAGCTTAAACGGCTGCGTCTTCTTCTGCGCAATTAAATCCTTCAGTTCCTGCGGCGCGTCGCCCTCGCCGATCACCGTAAATTCCAGGTCCCGCACTTTGCCGTTGTCCGCTTTATCCATGGTGCAGGCGCCAAGAAGCAACGCTGGCAGAAGCAGAACCACGGCCAACAGCCGAGTCAGTCTGCCGCAGCACCGCAGGCGGCTTTCTCGAAACGCTGCTCTGCCGGATCGCTTTTCCGCGCAGACATCCATTCCGCTTATACATTTCTCCCTGCGGGCAAACTTTCCGCTTGCATGCCTTTCTTCGCAGACTCCTGCCGTCCCCGCATATGTATGCATTTCACATCTATCCGGTTTGTTCATAGTATCACAGCCTCTACTGTGTCATTTCTAACATACTATGCCGCGATATCCGGATAATATGAACCGACCCGCACGATTACCGCCGATTGCCCCGCCTCCATTCACCGACAGTGTAGCACAAAAATGACCAGAGCTCCATACTCCGGTCATCTTCAAAAAATATCTCACTCGTCCTCTTTGCTGCACATCTGCAGCCGGTGCTGATATTTCTCCCGTGTCGCAAGCCCGCCGCGGATATGCCGCTCCGACTTGTTCACATCCAGCACGATGCGGGCGGCCGCCGCCAGCGCCGGATTAATGTGCTCGAGTCTCTCTGTCACGTCCTTGTGTTTCGTCGTTACGAATTAGAACTGTTTCATCCAAGCCCAAATCTCCAAACAGCCGAAGGTAAATGTCCACATTCCCATCCTTGTCCACCTCGATTTTCTGAATGATCCGTTTGAGTTGGGCATTCGTCATTTGCCTCACATCGGTAATATCCTCAATCTCCTTGAAAGTCTGCTGCAGAATGCTTTCCAACTGCTCACCCTTTGTCAGATGGTAGGACACCATTTTCAGCTCGTTTTCCAGTCGGTCAATCTCTTTGCGCATCCCGCCGATCTTATCATTCAGTTCTTCCCGGCTGATGAGGTCATCGGCGTACATATCCATGTATTTCTGCCGCGTCTTTTGCAGTTTAGTAAGCTGGGCGGTCAGTTCCTTTTCATAGTTAAGATTCTCGTCCTTTGCCTTATAAACCCGTTGGAATTCACCCACTACATAGCGGATCACATTTTTCTTTGCTTTAAGCAGCCCGGCGAAATACTCCTGCAAAACCTCAATAAGCTCATCTTCATCCACTGTCACGGCGTTGGGGCAGTTATCAGCTCCGCGCCCATTGTGGCCGGAGCAGACCCACCGGACATAGGTGTTTTTATAGGTGCGGACGATACGACGAAAGGACCAGCCGCACTCTTTGCATTTGATGAGGGTAGAAAACAGGTATTTGTTGCTCTGGCGTTCCTTGTCCACCTTGAATGCCTTGCCGCGGGCCTGCATAATCTGCTGCGCCCGATCAAAAGTTTCCGGGTCAATAATTTGTAAATCCGGACGATCTACAACCATCCATTCTGTTTCATCTTTGTCAGTTCTCTGCCCAGTCAGAAAATCAGACACTTCCTGTTTCCCATTGATGATTTTACCTGTATAAAGCTCGTTCGTCAAAATGCGGCATACCCCATTCTGGCTCCATTGGCAATTTCGCTTTGTCCGCAGTCCTCGCTCATTGAGAAAGATAGAGATTTTTGCCGCGCCGTAACCGTCCTTAATATACCACTCATAAATCTGACGGACAACCGCCGCTTCTTCCTCGTTGATGGCAAGATTGAAATAATCCCCAATGGTCTTATCGTATCCATAGACAATGTTGGGGACACGGCCTTTTTCCGCATTCATTTTCTTGCCAAATTTCACGCGCTTAGAGGTATTCGCACTTTCTTCCTGCGCCAACGCACCGAAGATCGTCAGAACAAATTCGCTATTACCCATACTGGTCATGTTGGCAGTCAGGAACTGCGTTTCAATGCCCAATGCTTTCAACTTGCGGACATTCTGTAAGAGGTCAACCGTATTCCGGGCAAATCGGGAAATGTCTTTTACCACGACCATCTCAAAGAGACCGCGCTCCGCATCCGCCATCATACGCAAAAACTCTTTCCGATTCTTGATTTTTGTCCCGGAAATACCCTCGTCCGCATAAAGGCGCACAAGGTTGTCCCCCGTGCGTTTGGTATATTCGGAGAAGAATTCTTTTTGTGCCTCCAAACTGTTAAGCTGATCAGCTTTGTCAGTAGAGACACGGCAATATGCTGCTATGTTCATGACGTAACCTCTCTGTTAATTCGCAAACGTTCTGTTACTTCTTTATTATAACATATGATGGCATAAAGTACAATAGGGAAAGCGCCCTTTATTCCAAGCACTTTCCCTCATTTTTCCGTACGGCTTCTGTGACCGCATTTTTCTTAATAGCCGCTTCAACCTTTGGGGTATTAGCCTCTATCAGAATTTTCAGTATATAATCGGCAGTTGCAGCCGCAGAATTTGGATTATGAAACCGATAATTCAGTTTTCGTTCTTTCAAAGCAGCGCATCCACCTCCCTGCTGTGGCCCGGCTTTTTTCCATATCTATGAAAACATACAAAGAAAAAGTACAAGATCTCTAAAGTCAAATCAATCAGTAGCTGTCCGATCGCTCATAGGTCTGCATATGGCTTTTCAGGCGTTCCGGCTTGCCTTGCGCGACGGCTCTGCAGACGGGGGCAATCCCATGTCTCGGTATCGTTTCTGGGCGGTTTTCAATGCTCCTGTTCGTGCTTTTTCTGCTGGCTCGGCGCTCCGTGAAGCGTCTGCTCGATATTGTCACGGATGGTTTCAAGCTCCCGGACGCGCCCTTTCTTCTCCCGGTAGGCGTTGTATTCGGCGTTCTGCCGGACGGTAAG
>CANQFR010000129.1 GCA_947599905.1 uncultured Lachnospiraceae bacterium | reverse complement strand
AAGACCAAGCCCACCCAGGCCAGCGTCAAGGACCTGCAGGGCATGGGCATCCAGCCCGACATCATCATGTGCCGGACAGAACATCCGCTGGACGACGGCATCCGCGCCAAGATCGCCCTGTTCTGCAACGTGCCCAAAACCCACGTGCTTGAGAACCTGGACGTCGACGTGCTCTACGAGATCCCGCTGGTCATGGAGGACGAGCATCTGGCGCAGGTGGCCTGCGAATGTCTCCGCCTGCCCTGTCCCGAGCCGGATCTGGCCGACTGGCGGGCCATGATCGACGCCTGGAAGCATCCGCAGCGCGAGGTCACCGTGGCTCTGGTCGGCAAATACATCCAGCTCCACGACGCCTACATATCTGTCGTAGAGGCGTTAAAGCACGGCGGCGTGGCCCATCACGCGGCGGTTCATATCAAATGGGTCGACTCTGAGAAGGTCACCCCGGAAAACGTCGGCGAGATTCTCGGCGATGTCAGCGGCATTCTGGTTCCCGGCGGTTTCGGCGACCGCGGCATTGACGGCAAGATCTATGCAATCCGCTACGCCCGCGAGCACGGCGTCCCGTTCCTGGGCCTGTGCCTCGGCCTGCAGCTGGCTATCGTGGAATTCGCCCGCAATGTGCTGGGCCTTGCCGACGCCCACAGCGTCGAGCTGAATCCGAACACCACCAACCCGGTCATCCACCTGATGCCCGAGCAAAACGGCATTGAAGACATCGGCGGCACCCTGCGGCTGGGCTCCTACCCCTGCGTACTGGACGAGCATTCCAAAGCCTACGCCCTCTACGGGAAAAAGGAGATCGCCGAGCGTCACCGCCACCGCTACGAAGTAAACAACGACTACCGCGAGGCGCTGACCTCCCACGGCATGATGCTCTCCGGCCTGTCCCCCAGCGGCCGCATCGTGGAAATGATCGAGCTGCCGGAGCATCCGTGGTTCGTTGCCACGCAGGCCCATCCGGAGCTGAAATCCCGGCCCAACAAGCCCCACCCGCTGTTCGCCGGCTTCATCGGCGCGGCGCTCAAAAAGCAGGAGAACGCGTAATTCCGGCATGAGCCGGTATGGTTCCGTTCAAGCATATTTCATCGACAAAACCGGGCGGCGCATTTCTGCGCCGCCCGGCATCTTTGATTCTGATTCGGTTTGCCCGTTATCCGCCGCTTTTTGGGCGGCAGGCGACAGGAAAGCTCTGCTTACTGAGCCAGATGCGTGGTCAGGCCCTCATTGTACAGCTCCATTCTGTCGTCGATGACATCCTGGTAACCTGCATCCAGGTATTCCTGCGCATACTGGTCATACAGAGCGTCGAACTCGGCCGGATCCGCCTGCACCAGCTTATCGCGGTACTCAACATACTTGGCCTGCAGCTCGGTGCCGTACTCGGTTGCGCCCTCAACAGCGCCGCCGAACATACAGTCGGTCACAGCCCAGCCCTTCTTGGCCGCTTCCTGCTTGTTGTGGTAGTTCTCGATCAGGGCGTCGGAGAAGTCCACCGGCAGACCCTGCGGAGAAGTGGTCCTGATGCTGTCCTCAGCCGTTCCGTATACGCGGGAGGCTACAATCACGCACCAGTAATCTACGCTGTTGTTGTAGCCCTGCTTGTACTCGCTGGGCTGCTCGCCGTAAGGTACGGAGGTCGGAACGCCGTCAACCATATTGTAGGTCTCGCCCTCGATGCCCCACTGCATCGTGAACAGGTTCTCCGGCTGGATCATCCACTCCATGTACATCTGAGCGGCCTTGATCTCATCCTCAGTCGCCTGGGAGGAGAAGCCGATGATCATACCGAAGGGATTGTCGGAACGATAAGCCGGAACCGTACCGGCCTCGGTGTCCTCAGTCAGAGACTGCACCTCGACAGCCAGCTCGGCGTCGGGATTGATCTCATAGAAGGACTCCAGCCAGTCCATGCTCGCGGAAATGTATCCGCCGTACTTGTAAGATTTGCCGTTGATGAAGTTGGCCTTCGCGGTCTCGGTGTCGATGGTGTAGTACTCCGGATCGGTGATGCCCAGGTTGTACTCCTCGTTGGCAAACTTCAGAAGCTTCTTATTGGCCTCATAGCCAAGAGACGGGATATTGTAATCGCCGTACTTCACCCAGTCTTCCTCGTTCAGCGGGAAGGTCCTGTAGCCGTAATTCTGGTCGGCGCCCTGGCCGGACAGGATCATGCTGCCGCCGCCGGGATGCTCGGACAGTCCGGCGTCCATGATCTTCTGCATCGCGTCAAGATACTCGGCGCGCGTTGCCGGAATGTGGTCGTAGCCGACTTCTCTCAGCCAGTCCATACGCACCCAGTTTACATAGGTGTAAGGCGTATCATAGTACGGTCTCTCGGACAGCGCGAACACCTTCTCGCCGTTCAGCTCAATGTACTGGGTCAGTCCCAGCTCTTCCATCTTGCCGTAGTAGGTGGGAGCGATCTGCGCGAACGCCTCCACATCGTATTCGGTCAGATAGCCGTCTACCGCCCAGGTGGCGACCTTGTCGAAGTCATACTCCATCAGGATCGTCGGAAGATCCTGAGAGGAAGCCAGCAGGGCGTACTGGGTCATAACGTCGGAACGGGGGATAGGAGCGAACTTCACGGTGATGTTGTACTTGTCGCCGAAGTTCTCCTGGATCCACTGGGTCCAATAGTTGTTGGTTACATCCGGAACGCCTTCCTGTCCTCTGTCATAGACAGGGATCGTGATGGTCACGTTCTCCGCGAACGGCTGCCAGCTTGCCATGCCGGCCTCGCCGGACGCCGCTGCCGCAGTGGTTTCTTCACCAGCCGCTGCTGCCGTGGTCTCCTCACCGGCCGCCGCAGTGGTTTCTTCGGATGCCGCTGCCGCAGTCGTACCGGCTGCCGCCGTGGTCGTCTCGCTGCCGGATCCGCCGCCGCAGCCCGCCAGCAGGCCAATCACCATAGCTCCCGTCAGAGCGATGGCGCCAAGCCTCTGAAGATTCGTTTTCTTCATAATGATTACCCTCCTTCTAATATAGTGAAAGATATTTATAGCACCGGCCCCGAAGGGCCGGATGACTATCATTTCCTGTCCGCGCCGCGGCCGCTTTCGGCACGCCGCGCGGACGTCCGGGCATCAGCCCTTCACCGCGCCTACCATCACGCCTTTGACGAAATACTTCTGCAGGAACGGATAGATGCAGATGATCGGGATCGTGACGAACATGATCGCCGCGGCCTGCAGTACCTCGGGGGTACTCGTAACCGCCGCCGCCTCGGAAAGCGTCGCGGTCTGCGCCTCGGACGCCGAGGCAACCATCTGGTACAGCTTATACTGAACCATCTTCAGCGCGTCCGAACGGATATAGTAGATATTGTCCGCGTAAGCGTTCCAGCGGCCTACCGCGTAGAACAGGGACAATGTCGCCATGATCGGCTTGGACAGCGGGATCACGATCTGCCAGAGGATCTGGAAGTTGCTGGCTCCGTCCAGAAACGCCGACTCTTCCAGACTGTCCGGAATACTGGTAATGAAGTAGTTCTTCATGATCATCATATTGTACGGCGAGTAGATCAGCGGCAGGATCAGCACCCACATGTTGTCGATCAAATGCAGGTCGTTAAACAACAGGTAGGTCGGGATCAGGCTGGCGCCGAAATACATCGGTACCATCAGGACGAAGGTGAAGAACCCTCTGCCCTTCAGCCTCTTCTTGGACAACGGATACGCCGCACAGGTACAGGCGATCATGCCCAGCACCGTGAACAGCAGCGTAACAAACACGCTGTACACAAAGGAGGTCACAAGCGAGCCGTCCTTAAAAATGGACTTGTACGCGTCAAAATTAATATCCTTCGGCCAGAAGGCGATGGACTTGGCCATAACCGCGGCATTGCCGGAAATGGACTTGGCCGCCAGATGGATGAACGGAAGGATGCAGGTCAGACACAGGATCGTGATGAACAGCATCATCAGCGCGTCGCTAATACGGAACTTACTGATCGCGCGGCTGCCGTCGGACGTCGTCTGGGCGTCGCGGGCAATTTCTTCTTTCTTCTTTGCCATGATCTCCACCTCCTTACAGTAATCCGTCTTCGCCAAGCTTCTTGGCAATCCGGTCAGCCAAAAGCACCAGCACCAGGCCTACGAGAGACTGGAATACACCAACGACCGTAGCCATGCTGTATTTGCCGCCCGAAAGACCTTTCTCATAGATGTAAACCGCCAGCTGATACTGGAAGTCACGGACATTGGAGTTGCCGAACACGCTCAGGCGCTCGTAATTGCTCCCCATGATACGTCCCAGATTCATGATCAGCATCGTAACGACCGTGCCGCGGATGCTGGGAAGCGTGATGTTCCACATTCTCTGCCAGCGGTTGGCGCCGTCGATCATCGCCGCCTCGTAGAGGTCGCCGCTGACACTCGTAATGGCCGCCAGATAAATGATCGTGCCCCAGCCCATGCCCTGCCAGACGCCGATCAGCAGATAGGTAACGGCCCAATGCCATTTTTCTGTCAGGAACGGAATGCCTTCTTTGATGAGTCCCATATTGGTCAGAATGATGTTGACCAGACCCGTGCTCGGACGGAACATGGTGTAGGCCACGCTTCCGATGATGGCCCAGGAAAGGAAATGCGGCAGATACAGGATCGTCTGCGACACCCGCTTAAACATCACGAACCGGAGTTCGTTCAGCATCAGGGCAAGAATGATCGGCATCGGGAATCCAACCAGCAGGTCCAGCAGGTTAAATACCAGCGAACTTCCCAGCGCCCTGTGGAAGTCCTTGTCCTTAAACACCTTGGCAAATGTCTCCAACCCCACCCATTTGCTGCCTTCGAAGCCTCTGGCCGGCTTGTAATCCATGAACATCATCCGCATGCCCGGATAAGCCGCGTAATTGAATACGACGACCAGCACGACCGGTACGATAAGCAGCAGATACAGCTGCCAGTCACGCTTGAGCACCGCGCCCCAGGAAGACTTCGTCTTGTACTGCGGCGTGGCAGAACTGCTTTTCTTCGCCATGAAATCTAACCTCCCTCTCTCGTTCTTCTGATGAATGCTCAGATGATATCCTTACATAGCTGTATTTTCTCACAGATCAGCGCCGATTTCTAAGCAGTTAATGGTATATACTGTGCAAAAACGACCATTTTTCAAATGACGCAGACAAAATTTGCGGCCGTCTTTCGTCATAAAGCACGAATCATCTCGCGAAATTCATTGAAATATGCGCATTTTTTTGATAAACTGAAGGGGATAAAGGGAGGAGAAACCGAATATGGCCAAAAATAAACCTGTCGTAACCGAATATCGCGATTACTATCTGCCGCCTCCGTTTCCGGTTCTTCTGCTGAGCGGCGACTACTGGCGGATTTCGGATGTGATCAGCCCGCGGCTGCATTTCCACAACTGTCTGGAGATCGGAATCTGCCATTCGGACGACGGGTTTATGTCATTTTACGGGCGCGAAACGCCGTTCCGCGAGGGCGACGTGACCGTGGTGCCGCGTAATGTGCCGCACACCACCTACTCGTCCGGGGGGAAGGCCAGTCTGTGGTCGTATCTGATGATCGATCCGAAGGGACTATTCAGGGATCTGCTGCCGGCGGCCTGGCAGCACTATGACCTGTTAAGCTATGAGTTTCAGAATTTCAGATATATCCTCAGCAGCGCGCAGTATCCGTCCGTCTACCAGCTGGCGATGATGATTGTCGAGGAGATGAGACTGCAGCGGCCCGGCTATCAGCTCATCACGCGCGGACTGCTGTTTTCACTGTATGTGGAGATCTACCGGATCGAAAGCGAGGAGACGCCGGATTCCTTCAGTCAGAACAATGCCCCCCCGCATTCGACCGGGATTATGCCGGCTCTGGACTATATCGAAAATTATTATATGCAGCAGTTTTCAATCGAGGATCTCGCGAAGCTCTGCCACTGGAGTCCGACGCATTTCCGGCGGATCTTCCACGAAATGATGGGCATCTCACCGCTTGACTTTCTGAACAATACGCGGGTCATGAAATCCTGTGCGCTTCTGTGCGGTTCTTCCCGGTCGATTCTGGAGATCTCCGGCATGGTCGGCTTCCAGTCGGTGTCCAGCTACAACCGGCATTTTCTGGAGATTATGAAGATCTCGCCCCGCGAATACCGCAAACATTCTGCGGAACAGAACGAATTCGCCGAGAATCTGTTGGTACGGCAGTATTCAGGGTGGATGCGTCCCGAGTAAGATTCCGTAATACAAGCAAAACGTCACTGGCGCCTTGCTTGCATGGAAACCTCAAACGGCCGAAGCATTCATTACGAATGCTCCGGCCGTCTCTGATTTCTATGCTGTCAGGGCGACAGCGTCACCGGCCTGATCAGCCGGCTGCCTCGCTCAGGAAATCAAACTGCGACATATACAGCTCATAATACGCCCCGCGCTTTGCGAGCAGTTCATCGTGAGTTCCGCTCTCCACGATACCGCCGTCGTCCACATACATGATGCAGTCCGCGTTCTTGATCGTGGACAGCCTGTGGGCGATAATGAAGGAGGTACGGCCTTTCAGAAGCTCCGCCAGCCCCTTCTGCAGCAGAAGTTCGGTCTCCGTATCGATGCTGGAGGTGGCTTCGTCCAGAATCAGAATCTTCGGATCCGCCAGAAGCGCCCGGGCGAAGGAGATCAGCTGGCGCTGGCCCGCGGAAAGCCTGCTGCCGCGCTCATTGACCGCCGTATTGTAGCCGTCTTCCATCTGCATGATGAACTCGTGGGCCTGGACCGTCTTCGCCGCCGCGATAACCTGTTCGTCGGTGGCCGTCTGGTTGCCGTAGCGGATATTGTCCATGATCGTGCCCGCGAAAATGAAGCTGTCCTGCATCATGACGCCCATCTGCGTCCGCAGGGAGCGGATCGTCACCGTCGAGATGTCCACGCCGTCGATTAAGATCTGTCCGGAATCCACATTGTAGAAGCGGCTTAAAAGGTTCACGATCGTGGACTTGCCTGCGCCGGTGGGTCCGACGATGGCGTAAGTCTCGCCCTGTTTCACACTGAAATTGATCTTGTGCAGAATCTCGTGGCCCGCGTCGTAACTGAAGCTCACATCCCTGAACTCCACGTCTCCGTGGATCTGCGGCATTTCACCCGCGCCCGGCGTGTCCTTGACAAGCACCGGCTCGTCGATGGTCTCGAAGATCCGCTCCAGATAGGAGATGGCTGTCAGCAGGCTGTTATAGAAGCCGGCCAGCGTATTGATCGGCGCCCAGAACCGTCCGATGTAGGAGGTGAACAGAATCAGCGTACCGGTGGTCAGCGAGTGCTCCGGTCCGATGATCCACTGGATCCCCAGCATGTAGATGAAAGCCGTGGTAAACGCGGAAATGATATCCACGCTGGGGCCCATCGCGAAGTTGAACATGACGGCCCGCATCCACGCC
>CANQFR010000128.1 GCA_947599905.1 uncultured Lachnospiraceae bacterium | reverse complement strand
CCCACAGAGGCGCAGCACGGCGCCATCCGCATCTGCGTCAGGGTCTCGCCTACCACCTTAAAGTTCAGCTGTACGCCCGCGCTGTCATTCTGATATGTCACCGCCCGATCCGCGCCGATGCCGAACCTACCGGCCTCCGCCACCGCGTCGATATTCGCCCCCAGGAAGAGGAAATCCCACCCCAGTTCTTTCTGCTGTTCGATCATGGCCCTCAGGCGGCTGTAAGAATATTCGCGGCTGGCGTTCTCCATACCGTCGGTGGTAATCACGAAAATCGTCTTCTCCGCCCGATACTCTTCCGGCAGATTCTCCTGAATATTTTTGATCCGGCTGACGGTTCTTCCCACCGCGTCCAGAAGCGTCGTACAGCCTCTCACGTAGTATTCCTTCTCTGTCAAAGGCTTTACCGCCTGCATCGGGAAACGGTCGTGGATCATCTCGTGCTGATCGTCGAACAACACCGTCGTCACCTCGACCTGACCGGCCGCTTCCTCCGACTGCTTCTTCTGCCGTTCCAGCATGCTGTTGAAGCCTCCGGTGGTGTCCTTTTTCAGCCCTCTCATGGAACCGCTCCGGATCAGGATGAATACCAGCTCTGTAAGTCCTTTTTTCATAGTAAAATCTCCTTTCGTCTAGGTGGCTTCGCATAAAACAGTATCAACCAACAAACTGAAATAGGGTAGCTGCCATACAGGGTACAGAGAAAAGTGAGTGGAAAGCGATTGCTTTTTGCCCGTCTTTTTCTTTGCCTATTACGCAATAGAAACCCATTTTTGAGGGTGAATATCTATTCCTTTGGTAAACAGCAAGCCGACACTGTTTTTCATCATTGTTTTGGGAAAGATGTGGCATTTCGGAATTTGAAATCACAGCGTCTGAGTATGAACTGAAAAAGGAAAGATACGGCGGCAGGAGCTCCCATAAGGCCCCATAGGCAGCAGGGGCACTGGAAGCCCGATGGGCAGCAGGTGCCCCTGCCACCTATAAGAGATTCGACTCTACTTTTATTGCCTGCATCAAGTATAGCTGATGCTCTTCTCTTGAGCCGCGTTCACATACTTACACGATTACATATCGTCCTCTTTTTAGGGCTTCCTATTTTTCATCTTCTGACTCTACAAGCTCACAGCAATACTTCTTTAATTTGAGGATATCATCTGTAATAATTTCCCACACAATCTCAGGTTCAACAGTCCCATATGCATGCGCGACGATATTCCGAAATCCCTGTATCTGCTTCCACGGAACACCTGTATGAGTTGTTCGGAACTCTTCTGTGAAAGCATTCGTCAACTCGCCTATCTGCAGGAGGCACATGCAGCAGGCATTGCGATAGGTATTACTGGAAAGAAACGTATCATAGTCTCTTCCAAATAACTCCATAGTCTCTTCTATCTGATCGCAATAACGAATTATATGCAAAAGAATACTATGGTCACGCAGTGCGCTCATACAGCAGAACCTCCTCTCTTCTAATAGAAGCAAGAAATTCCTGATCTAAACTTCCAGTGGTGAGAAGGTCAACTTTTTTCCCAAGTGCCTGTTCCAGGTCGATCAACAGACCTCCCAAAGCCCATCCTCTGATTTTCCCGCGATCAATTCGAAGATCCACATCACTATCCGGCGAAGCTGTTCCACGGGCATAAGAGCCAAACAGGAAAATACGATCTGCCCCGTATTCTCTGCCTAAAGAAGCAACTATCTCCTGAATGTCTTTTATACTTAACAGCATAATCTAACACCTTCCTTGTTCCAATTGTGTTCACATGCCAGCATGATTACCTATCGTCCTCTAATGAGGAATTAGAAAAGAAACGCCGAAACTATTTTCATACAACTCAATCATATCCTTCTTCATAGATCAATCCCTCATCTTCTTTTTCACTTTCAGGCGTTGCTTCTCCTCTTGAATAAGAACCAAACAAATACGCTCTGGAAACCCAATATTTGCGCATAACAGGCGATACCAGGTTCTGTATTTCCTGATAAGTATATACTCTGTCCATTAAAACCCCAGTTTCAACCGGATTGATCTCATTAAATGCGACCTTTGCTTTCTATTATCCATGATACCACATGCCTGCTTTATTTTCAATGAAATGTAAATATAAGGAGGAAGTAATCTTTTTTATATAACGCTTCTCAGAGCCCCTTTGCGCTCCATACATACCCGATGCCATAAAACGTACGGATCACATCCGCCGCATCCAGCTTCCTCCGAAGCCGGTTCACCGTCACCGACAATGCCTTCTCGTCCAAATATTCAGCTCCGTCCGTCCAGAGCCGGTCCCTGCCCCGCTGCATCAGGACATCCGTTCCCATTCTGGTCTCCCTCTTCCGTCACACAAGAATTATTTCATTATACGTTACTCGGAATGGAAAAACAATCTCCACTGTTTTGTCACCAGAATTAGATTTTTTCAACATTGTTTTGGGAAAGATGTGGCATTCCGGAATTTGAAATCACAGCGTCTGAGTATGAACTGAAAAAGGGAAGATGCGGCAGCAGGGGCTCCCATAAAGCCCCACAGGCAGCATAACCCCTGCTGCCTTCCCCCCTCTTCCAGTCCCTTCTCCCGCACCAGCAAACTCAGGGGCGTGCCCTTTCCCCAAAAGAAATAATTGAAAGAAATATTGGAAAAGGATTTCTGCCCTGCTGTGACAAGTTCCGGAATGGGAATGTTATGGCAGGGATTCGTTTTTGTATCAGCAGGGATGTGGAATCGCGTGGATCAGGCAAGTTCTGGAACGGGGAAGCTATGGCAGGTTCCGCTTCGATATCCATTACACACCTGTTACAGCATAATCGATAAAAGAGATACTGAAATGCACATTGAAAAGCAACACTGGCAGCAGGGGTACTGGAAGCCCGATGGGCAGCAGGTGCCCCTGCCACCTATAAGAGCTTTGACTCTACTTTTATTTCCTGCATCAAGTATAGCTGATGCTCTTATCTTACCTCATGCGTCATGTATAGGTGACGCACTACTCCGCTTGGCTGCGTCAAGTATAGGTGACGCTCATATTTGATTCCCTGCGTCAGGTATAGGTGACTCACTGCTTTTACCGTCTGCGTCAAGTATAGATGACTCACTTCTCAGATAACAAATTATACGGAGTACGACATCATGTCTTACGATGTATATACGTTGGCAATCTTTTGACCTTTTTTGCATCTGTTAACAAGCAGGTGAACTGCCACATATAAAAAGCTACAATAGAGACTCTATTCTTATACAGCCAATTATTCCTCAGTGCGTCAGCTACGTTGACTCACTTTTGCCACTGCTGACCATGGAACTGCGTCAGCTTCTCTGACGCACTTTCCTACCGTAAGCTACATGCGATCAGCACACTAATGTATGATTATATTATATCCATATGCAAAACGGTGTATGACACTCTATTATCCTTCTCATTTATACCTCCTCAGTTTCTTTCACTTATACCGGCCTCACAAAGGCGGTTATCCACAGAAAATGCCAAAATCGCCGCGATTTCTGATACAGAAAAAGCCAAAGAAATCAGAATGAATGGGCAAATAACGGTATATCCATGCCACATTTCTTCCCGGACGTCCCAGAATGGCCGGCCAGAGGCAACACAAAATTATTTAGTTTGAGGATTTCGTGCGTTCATGGCTACTCATTCATTCCGCACGCTGGATTCTTATTTTTTTTCTTGAAAAGAAAAAGAACCTTAAAGACTAAGAATGTCCGACTGTTGCTCCGAGAAAACATGTTAACTTACTAGCAATTTGAAATTGCAATAGCAATTTCGTTTTCAGGTGAGTCAACGTAGCTGACGCAGTTCGACCATAAAAGGATGCGTCAACGTAGCTGACTCACTCTCTCAGGTAAAAGTGCGTCAAGATTCAGATCAGCGTATATGACGACCGACTTTATATTGCAAATTGCGGGAGACTTCCGGAAAACTGGACCGTAGACAGTTTAATGTCTAAGCATGCATCCAAACCGTATAATCCTTCGGTTGCCAATGTATTCCGTAGATATTATGATTCAATTTACAGCTGCTGAAGGCCGGGCCGTCCGTTCCTCTCTCGACAGGGTGACTGAGAGGGTGACTGACGCTGAAAAAGCCATTCTCGAATTACTGATTGAAGACCCCGCTTATACCTATTCTGTATTGGCAGAAATACTGGGGATGAGCCGCAAAAGCATTTCCACAAAAATCAAATCGCTTAAAGAAAAGGGGCTCATACGCCGGGTCGGTTCAGATACCAAAGGTTATTGGGAGGTTTCATTTTAACATACATGATTTTTTGAAGCAGAGGAAGGGGAGCCCCAACGGACTCCCCGCCCCCACGAAATTATCATAGAAGATTCAATTTACAGAAATTTCTCTATACGCTCCATTGAAATTACCCTTATAAGCCCGTTCCCGTTCTTTACCCTGTGCCGCACAAAGTTCCAAATAGTCATCTGCAACGCTGTGGAAATCCTTGATCAGTTCTTTGGCATTGTCTTTCTACGTGGTACATTAATTATGGTTTTGAATCTGTGAAAATTGGCTTTGGTTGAAATCATGGGAATATTTACGGTATAGTGAAGAAACGAATGTATTTTACTTGGATTGCAACATTGGTGATATATATGATGCGAATCACTGAGTAAGGAGAATTTCTGTAAAAAAGATATTGAAAATTTCCAGATAGGAGCATATAATAAGAGAAGGAACAACCACCTCTACAAGAGGTTGGCCGAATAGTTGAGTAGAAATTCCACCCTTGATTCGTCCAAAGTTTACAAGGGTGGTTTTTCTATATGAAAAACGCTACTGGCTTATCAAAACGATAAGGGTCAGTAATTTGTCCTATCCGGCAAGGCGTGATATAATAAATCCACGGGGTGTTGGATGTGCAATGGATGTGCAATGACACCGGAAAATCGCAGAAATGGCTTAAAATCGTCGTTTTTCAGGGGCGTTTTGTGGCTCCAAAACTGCCTGATCTCATCGCCGATCGTATTGTAATCCCTCTGGAAGAGTTCCTCGCAGACCTGCTGCCAAAGGAGCGTTTCCGACACCTTCTCCAACAGTTTCCTCTGCACGAACTCTTTACTGTCAGGATTCCTGCTCCGCCCCGGAAGGCGAAAGGCTTTCATAAAACCCATAGTCGACGGTCCCGTGGATCTGTTCCAGGCCTCCGGGTACAAGCTCACGCACCATCAGACAGTCGATATGCGGCAGATGCAGATTCTCCCCCGCATAGATGCCGTAATCTACCGCCGTCTGAAAGCCACGCGCCCGATAGTTCCTGGGATCTCCCTCGACCAGAACCGCCTTGTAACCAAGATCTTCCGCCTTTCTCAGACCGTATTCGATCAGTTCCTTGGAAATATGCTGCCGCTGCAGTTCGGTTTTTACGGCGACAGGCGACAGAAGAAGCAGTTCGTCTGAATATTTCCCTTCCAGATGGAATCTGGAAAACATCGCATATCCGATGACCTCGTCCGCCTCATCCGCCATGATCAGTTCCATTTCCGGAAGGTAGTATTTCTTCGACCGGATCTCCTCCACCAGACGCCGGACCAGCCGGCCCTCGTTTACGTTTTCATGTTCGGTAAATACCTTTTCTACCAGATCCAAAGAAGGGATTTTATACTGCTCCGTACAAACCTTTATGATCCGTTTCATTTTGCACCTCCGTTTTTGAAATCTTGCGCTGCATAAAGTATATCAACTCCGTCCGCCCGAATAAAGCAACTGTACGATTATGAAGCAAACAGTAGAATGCAAGCAAAACGTCACTGGCGCGTTTTTTGCATACTGACGCCAAAAGAGCAGCGCGCCTTAACGCAGCGCGCTGCCCCAGCCTAATTCCTGTATGCTGCTAATATTTTATAGATCCCCTGCGGGGAAATGCAGTATGTCTCCGACAGCTGCCTGACGGGAACGCCGCTTTTGTATTTACGGTATATTTCCGTGTTTCTTTCCGCTAACATCGAACGCGCTTCCGTTTTGTCTCCCCACTTTTTCCGGTTGGCGGTCAGCCGGGGAATATAAATATACTCGCCGTCGACATAATCCTGAATCTGCCTCAGCAGCTCCGCCGGAAGCAGCACACTCCCACTGATACGATTACGCAAACATTTATCCTCCTGATATCGATTTGCAGCTATAACTGCATTTTTATATCTATATTAAACTAAATCCCTGCGGGTACCATCATATTCATGCGGCATCATATAAATTAACTCCTTCTCTATTAACATTTGCATAGAAGGGATAATCTGCCACCCATTTTTGAAAATGCTTCTCGTTCTTTACTGCCGGTTTTATGTCCATGTCATATTCCATATTATAATCGAAGGTGATATCTATTAACCGGTCAAAAAAAGCCTTCGCCTCAATATCCGTAATATCCAGCAGGATCATAATATCCACATCCGAATCTGCTCTGAAATCTCCTCTGGCATAAGAGCCGTACAAAATCACCCGTTTCAGATGTGAACCATATAGTTTCGCGACTTCTTTTACATATTGCTGCAATATATTTTGCATAGTTTGGGGCATACTCTCACCTCTCTCCAAACTCCCGTTTTTTATATTATATACCGTCTCCCTGTTCTTCTCAATACAATTTTGAGAGTCAATGTCATCCGATCCTTTTCACATACACCCTTGAGGCCTCTCCGTCCATGTCATTCATCTGTGTAAAATACTCGCAGCCGTATTTCTCATATAATCCGATATGGTTCGTCGAAATATACACTTTCGCAACATGTTCCAGCTTCGCGAGCCGTTCGATCTCCGCAAACAGAAGTCCCGCGCAGCGATGTCCCCGATGCTGCGGGAACGTATAGACAAAGCCCATCCACGGCGTAAGGCATGTCGGCTGAATATCGTCCTTTTGCGCATAAGTGCAGAAAGAAATCAGTTCGTCGCCGTCTGTCAGCAGCAGCACCCGGGAACCTTCTCCGACCGCGTCAAAAAAAGTTCCTTTGCTGAGCAATTCATGCAGAAAAACTCCTGCGCCCCAGTCACATTTCGCTATCTCTTTCAGCCAGTGTTCCTGCCTGTCGCTTTCAAAAAAGTCGATCACCTTCATATTCTCACCAGTGCACAAATTCTCCTCCAATGACTCCGCGGACGCTGCTGTCCGACAGAATGCCATACCTGTCAGGACGCCGGTACTTATCGCCCATAATGTCGCTGCTTCTGTGCGTCCTGAGCCGGTCCAGGTCAAGCTCGGCTATATAAACGCCGGGCTCCTTCGGGGCTTCGAAAACGCACATATCCCTGACTCCATCCGCCTGCCACGGTACGCCGTCGAAAAGCGTGGAACGTCCGTTGCAGTCAGGATGTCCCTCCGGATAATTGCAGGTCGCCACCGCCGCCATATTCTCGTAGGCCCTTGACCGCAAAGCGGACAGTCTGTTGATCTCCATCGGGCACGCATTGGGAGCCAGGATG
>CANQFR010000127.1 GCA_947599905.1 uncultured Lachnospiraceae bacterium | reverse complement strand
CATGAACATCGGCTCGGTGCTTTTTCTGGTGGATCTGCTGTCCGTGGTACTGGCGTTCTTCGTATTCGGGCCGACGACGGGACTGTTCTCGATGCTGGGACTTCTGGCCAAATCCCTGGTCGTGGACGGCGTCATCGAGAGCATCAACCAGTGCAAATGTTTCAACATTATCTGCGACAATCCCGACCCGATCTGCGACTTTATTATCAACCGTCTTCACAGGAGCGCCACCATTTACCGGGCGGAGGGGGCATTTTCCCATCATCAGAAGATTGTGATTATGACGACGATGCGTCGGGGCCAGGCGATGCATCTGCGAAACTATATCCGGCAGATCGAGCCGACGGCATTTATGCTGATCACCAATTCCAGCGAGATCATCGGGAAAGGCTTCCTGACGAATTAAAAATGTGTGAAAACGGATAAAAAAACTTGCAACAAAAGATATCTTCGTGCTATACTAAAACCACAGGCAGGAGTGCCGCCGGAGCGCGGCGGCAGGAATGTCTGATATGCGAGTTCAAGGATAAAGGCAGGTGAACAGAGTGGACGGCAGTGACAGTCACGAACGATCGACTGGCTACGGTCAGATAAGACCGGAAGATGCGGGATTTTCCATGACAGCGGGCGTCCGGTTCTGTGCGCCTGATTGTTATAAACAGGCTGTGTCGGTATTCGAAAGCGCGTCTTTTTAGTCGCTTTCGGATTGCGTCGGAACACATGCGGGTGCGTCGGTGAGAGGACGTACTTTGTGTGCGGCGCAGCCGGTGCGCAGGAGGTCTTCCGGCCGTTTCTGGCATTATTTTCCAATGTTTTCATAACTGAATAAGGAGGCTTTTCCGGTATGGATAATGAGATGGAACGGGCAGAAGAAATGACTTCTGTCAGACCGGACTATGCGTCAGAGATTGTCGGGATTATCCGCAGCAATGCCTCCCCCAAGGTCATGAGCGAGAAGCTGGAGGACTATCACGAGAATGATATCGCGGAGAGTCTTGACCAGCTTACCGGGGCAGAGCGGAAGAAGCTGTACCGCATCATGGATGTGGAGATCCTGGCCGGTATCCTGGAGTATGCCCCGGAGGAGACGGCGGGGCAGTACCTGACGGAGATGGACGTGAAGAAGGCGGCCACGGTCGTGGAGCACATGGAGTCGGACGCGGCTCTGGCGACGCTGCACACGATCGAGAAGGAGAAGCGGGCGCTGATCATCGACTGCATGGATGAAGAGTCCAAGCGGGATCTGGTGCTTCTGTCGTCCTTTGATGAGGACGAGATCGGCAGCCGCATGACGACGAATCACATTGTGATCCGTGAGAATCTGACGGTGAAGCAGGCGATGGGCGAACTGATCGCCCAGGCGCCGGAGAACGACAATATTTCCACCCTGTTCGTGGTGGATGAGAACGGCGAGTATTACGGGGCGGTGGATCTGAAGGAACTGATCATCGCCCGGCCGGGGACGGCGTTTGAGGATCTGATCATGACGTCGTATCCCTATGTGTATGGTCATGAGGATATCGACGACTGTATCGAGAAACTGAAAGACTATTCCGAGGACCTGATCCCGGTCCTGGACAACAATAACCACCTTCTGGGCGTGATCACGTCCCAGAGCGTGATTCAGGTGGTGGACGACGAGATGGGCGAGGACTACGCCAAACTGGCCGGTCTGATCGCGGAGGAGGATCTGAAGGAGCCGCTTCGGGAGAGCATGAAGAAGCGCCTGCCGTGGCTTTTCATCCTGCTGGCGCTGGGCATGATGGTGTCCACGGTGGTTGGACTGTTCGAGCAGGTGGTGTCGAAGCTTACGATCATCATGGCGTTCCAGTCGCTGATTCTGGGCATGGCCGGCAACGTAGGCACCCAGTCGCTGGCGGTGACGATCCGCGTGCTGACCGACGATTCGGTGACCGGGCGGCAGAAGCTGGGGCTGATCTTTAAGGAGATGCGGGTCGGCTTCTCCAACGGGATTCTTCTGGGCCTGGCGTCCTTTGTGATACTGGGCCTGTATGTGATGGTGGTGAAGGGCCGGCAGGGCATGATGGCGTTTGCGATCTCCGGCTGCATCGGGATCTCGCTGGTGGTGGCGATGGTATTTTCCAGCGCGGTGGGAACCATGATCCCGCTGTTCTTTAAGAAAATAAAGATCGATCCGGCCGTGGCGTCGGGACCGCTGATCACGACGGTCAACGACCTGGTGGCCGTGGTGACATATTACGGGCTCAGCTGGATACTGCTGCTGCAGGTGATGCAGCTGGCGTAGGGCAGTTGCCTGCGGAGGCTGGCAGGATAGAATAGATGAAGAAGAAACGGTGAAAGAAAGGGTCGGCTGCCCGCAGAGACGGAAAAAAGATGACCGGAGAAACAGAGGCGGAGAAAGATGCCGGCTGTCTGTAGAGATGATGGAGAAAGGGGGCGACGGGCGTGGAAGAGAAGGATTATTTGAAGACAGAAAATGCGCCTGAGAATCTCGGGACGAGTGCCGCCCCGATCGACGGCACGGAAACGTCGGTTTCGGATTCCGTGGCGGAGTCGGTGAATCCGGATGTTGCGGAAGAATCAGCGCTCCAGGTCGCTGCGGCAGAACCGGCAGTTTTGGATTCAACGGTGGAACCGGTGAATCCGGATGTTGTGGAAGAATCAGCGCCTCAGGTTGCTGCGGCTGAACCGGCAGTTTCAGATTCAGCGGCAGAATGGCCTCCCGGATTGAGCGCTGCGGCCCCGGATACGGAACCGGCGGAGACCGCCGCCCGTCCGGACTACGCCTCCGAGATTACAGCTATCGTCCGCAGCAGCATTTCCCCGAAGGCCATGAGCCTGAAACTGGAGGACTACCACGCCAACGACATCGCCGGTGTCCTTGCGGGTCTGACGGACGCGGAGAGGAAGAAGCTGTACCGCGTGCTGGATACGGATTTCCTGGCGGAGATCCTGGAGTACGCCGAGCGGGAAGACGCTGGGACCTATCTTACGGAGATGGATGTGCGCAAGGCCGCCATCGTGGCTGGTTATATGGAATCAGGCGCGGCGCTTGAGATCCTGCGCGAGATCGAGAAGTCGCGGAGGTCGCTGATCATCAGCTGCATGGACGAGGAGACGCGGCGGGACCTGACGCTTCTTTCGTCCTTCGATGAGGATGAGATCGGCAGCCGCATGACGACGAACCATATCGTCCTGCGGGAGAACCTGACCGTGAAGCAGGCCATGCGTGAACTGATCAGGCAGGCGCCGGATAACGACAATATTTCCACGCTGTTCGTGGTGGATGAGAACGGATATTATTACGGGGCGGTGGATCTGAAGGAGCTGATCATCGCGCGCTATGACATGAGCTTTGCCGATCTGATCATGACGTCGTATCCGTATGTGTACGGGCACGAGGATATCGATGACTGTATCGAGAAACTGAAGGATTATTCTGAGGATCTGATCCCGGTACTGGACAATGAAAACCACCTGCTGGGCGTGATTACATCCCAGAGCGTGATCCAGGTAGTGGACGACGCGATGAGCGAGGATTACGCGAAGCTGGCCGGTCTGGCCGCGGAGGAAGATCTGACGGAGCCGCTGAAAGACAGCATGAAGAAGCGCCTGCCGTGGCTGTTTATCCTGTTGGTTCTCGGCACGGCCGTGTCCGCGGTGGTAGGCCTGTTCGAACCCGTGGTGTCGCAGCTGACGGTGATCATGGCGTTCCAGTCGCTGATTCTGGATATGGCGGGCAATGTGGGTACCCAGTCGCTGGCGGTGACGATCCGGGTGCTGATGGACGAGTCCCTGACCGCTTCTCAGAAGCTGGGACTGGTGTGGAAGGAGATCCGGGTGGGCTTTTCCAACGGCGTGCTTTTAGGGCTTGCTTCGTTTGCGGCTCTGGGTTTCTACATCCTGGCTTTCAAGGGCTATGGCGGTGCGACGGCATTTGCGATCTCGGGCTGTATCGGAATCGCGCTTCTGGCCGCCATGGTAATCTCCAGCGCGGTAGGGACATTGGTTCCGCTGTTCTTCCACCGGATTCATGTGGATCCGGCGGTGGCTTCCGGGCCCTTGATTACCACGATGAACGACCTGGTAGCTGTGGTGACGTATTACGGACTCAGCTGGCTGCTGCTTCTTCAGGTAATGCATCTGGCGGGGTGAGATTTCCGTAAAGCCGCAGGCCGACGCAAGATCGTGAGGGCTGAGCAGGCCGCGCAGGCTCTGCTGCAGAAGCCCGGGTAGTCTCCGGCAGCGTCCGAAAAAGAATAAACTTAACCCGTAGGTGGAATTTACTTTTGCAAGTGAAGCGCCTGCAAAAATTTTCACAAAAGGCTTGACAATTTATAAAACAGCATATATACTGATTAGGCAGTCGCGCAAAACGTACTGTTATGGGGTCATAGCTCAGCTGGGAGAGCACCTGCCTTACAAGCAGGGGGTCACAGGTTCGAGCCCTGTTGGCCCCATACCACACAATGGCGGAATAGCTCAGTTGGCTAGAGCACACGGTTCATACCCGTGGTGTCGAGAGTTCAAATCTCCCTTCCGCTACTTCAAGGATACCAGCCAGTAAAGTGGCTGGTATTTTTTTGAGCGTATTATCATCATTTTGAAGTTATGAACCGGATGGTCGGGCAGAAAGTTCAGAAAGCGGGGGCGGAGAGCAGGGGAATTTCTGTAAAAAACTATTGAAAATTTACAGATAGGGGCATATAATAGAGCTAGGAACAACCACCTCTACAAGAGGTTGGCCTGTTGAAGAGCAGAAATTCCACCCTTGCAACCGTCCAAAGTATACAAGGGTGGTTTTTCTATATGAAAAACGTTACTGGCTTATCAGAATGATAAGGGTCAGCAATGCAAGAATGAACATTCCGAAGGCCATCAGGTCTTTAAAATCGAATCTCATCCGCACCACCTCCCATCTATGTAGGATGGAAGGCCAACACCTTGCAGTGACATGATTGTTCCCATCCATATCCTATCATAGTTTAGGGAATCTTTCAATGCGGGAATAAAATGTTTAGCAAACTTGAAGAATGAGATTTACGATCGTTTATGTTTGCAGTTACATATCGCAGATCTATATAATATGATACATAACAGTTATTGACAACCGGGAGTCGAACAGGAGGTGGGGGGATGGATCGAATCAGAAATTTAAATCACTATCAAAAAACTATCCTGATAATCATGACCGCTATGGTTCTGGTTTTTGCGGCGGTTTATTTCGTGACGGTTCAGCGGGTTGGATTCGAATACAGGGACACGATTCTTGTCCCGGGTCAGGAAAACGGCAGCACGGTGTATTCCGGCAAGATTCGCGGTCAGCAGGCCCGCTTTACGGTGTCGGCGGATAAAACCGTTGTATTTCAGTGCGGCAGTCAAACCTATGGACCTTATACGGCAAAAGAAGATCCGACAGCGGTTCCGCAGGATGCAGAAACGGCAGGAGCTATGACCGGCGTGGAACTCCGTCAGGGGGAAGAAATTTTGTTTCGCGGGGGCGTTCTCAGGAACCGGGATTATTATCTGCTGTTCAATGAGGACGGAACCTTAGATAACATCAGTCTTTCCTATGTGACCGGCGATGGGATTGAGCGGGATGAAAATGGAAATGTCGTCGATCCCATGGAGCCGTCGGTATCTGACATACTGGAGCTGATGGATGGTCCCGAGCTGACCCATAAGGGCGTGTGGTTTGCCTGGTTCGGGGCCGCCTTCGTCTGCGTTCTTAATGCGCTGTCTATTCTGTTTGCGGATGAGCTGTTCCGCTGGAATCTGGCGTTTCGGATTCGAAATGCAGAACAGGCAGAACCGTCTGACCTGGAAATCGCGGGAAGATATATCAGCTGGACGGTTCTGGCGGTTATGGCCCTTGTAATCTTTGTGGTGGGACTGCAGTGATCATTTGTTGCATTTGAAACCGATTTGCTGTAAAATGTGAGTCATACGTAACAGACCGGCTGCCGGGGAATGCAGGAAACAGCAGGAAAGAAAGCCGACAGCGGAAACAGAGAAATATCAGAACGAAAAACCGACCGGAAATCGGGGAAAAGAGGCGCACATGGCAGAAACAAAGGAATCCATGAACGAGGCGATAAAAGCCATCGGGGAACAGATGGCGGCCCATATGAAAAAAGAGCAGGCCGGTAAGGTACGCAGTTATCGGGCCCTGAACCGCGTGGCGAAGAAGGGACAGATCCTTTTCACCGGTTCGTCCCTGATGGAGCAGTTCCCGGTGGCGGAGCTGGCCGCAAGCCACGACCTTGGGAAGACCGTCTACAACCGCGGTATCGGTGGCACGACGACCGAGGATTTCCTGCGGGAGATCGATACGGTGCTCTTCGATCTGGAGCCGTCGGTGGTATTTATCAATATCGGTACCAACGATATCCGGGAGTGGGACGACGGCCGCGACTGGATGGAAAGCCTTCTTGTCAATTATGAGAAAATCCTTAAGCAGTGCAGGGAGCGCCTGCCGCAGACGAAGGTGTATGTGATGGCTTACTATCCGGTGAACGCGGGCGTGGACTTAAGTCCCGGCGCCCAGGGAATGCTGAAGGTGCGTACCAATGAAAATGTCCGCCTGGTTAACGGAAAGGTGGCGGAGCTGGCCGCCCGGTACGGTTATGAGTACATCGATGTCAATGACGGGCTGACGGACGCGGACGGAAATTTGAAGGCGGAATATACGATCGAGGGCGTCCATATGTACGCGGAGGCGTATGAGGTCGTGTATCAGAACCTGCGTAAATATCTGGTTTAATTTCGATGGAGTATCTGCCCGTATAGGATGACGGAGCGGGAGCTATGAAAGGCTGCGCGTCACGGCACGGCAGAAAGCGGAGTGAGTTATGGAAGAGAAAACAAATGTCATGCGTCTTTTGGATCAGAAGAAGATCCCGTATAAGAGCCATACCTACGACCTTCCGGCCACGACCAGCGGCGAGGAGATCGCCAGGACGCTCGGGGAGGACGTAAGCCGCGTTTTCAAGACGCTGGTGACTGTCGGAAAGAGCGGGCAGAATTACGTCTTTGTGATCCCTGTGGCGGAGGAACTGGATTTGAAGAAGGCCGCGAAGGCGGTGGGAGAAAAGTCTGTCGATATGGTCAAGTCGAAGGGGCTTCTGCCGCTTACCGGTTATATTCACGGCGGCTGCTCACCCATCGGCATGAAGAAATTTTTTAAGACCACGATCCACGAGACGGTGAAAGGGATGGACGTATTCTATTTCAGCGCCGGGAAGGTGGGCTGTCAGGTGGAGTTGAGTCCGGCGGATCTGGCGAAGGTGATCCGGTATGGGACGGCGGATGTAGTGGTGGAATGAAGGATGGTTAAAAGTTGATAAGAGGCAGTTTTAAGGTCCAGTGAGATTGGTTTCATCTTTCTGGACTTTTTTACTTTATAGGAAATTCCGAGATTTGGGAAGGATAAAAAGAACAGGTGTTAATCGAACACATGTTAGATAAACACCTGT
>CANQFR010000126.1 GCA_947599905.1 uncultured Lachnospiraceae bacterium | reverse complement strand
TCCTGAACTCCGGCTACCGCGTGTTCTCCCGGAATTCCTACAAGAACAGCCCCATGAGCCAGATCGCCGCCGAGGCCGGAATCAGTAAATCCCTGCTCTTCCACTACTTCCGCAACAAGAAGGAGCTGTACCTGTTTCTGTGGGAAAAATGCGCCGAAATGACCATCAGGGTCCTGACGGAATACGGCTGCTATGAGCAGGCGGGACTCTTTGAAAGCATCGAACGCGGAATGCGGGCGAAAATGGAGATCATCCGCCGCCATCCGGATATGACTAACTTCACGATCAGGGCGTTCTACGAGAAAGACACCGAGATCTGCGCAGCGGTTCAGGAAAGCTATCACCGGCATTTCAATTTCAAGACCGACCAGCTGCGCGTCAATCTCGACCCGGCCCAGTTTATTCCCGGCCTGGACATTCCGATGATGTACCGGGACATGTACTGGGCTTCGGAAGGTTATCTCTGGGAAATGGTGCAGCGCGGGGACGTGGATATGGAACAGATGGAGAAGGATTTTACAAAGCTTATTGAATTCTGGAAGAGCATTTATCTCAAAAAGGAAGTCTCCTGAAGCGGAGAAGTCCTTAAGAAAGTAACTCACTCCGAAAAAGATGTCTGATAAGAAAAAACAGCTAAAGCGCGCCGGACTTTCCATGACCGGCCGCAGTCTGATCTCAGCGAAAGGAACCTGTGAATGGGCGAAGAAGCAATTAAAATCAATAATCTGACAAAATACTACGGCCGAACGCGCGGAATCGACCAGATCAATCTGACCGTCCCGCGGGGCGACTTCTTCGGCTTCATCGGCCCCAACGGGGCCGGAAAATCCACGACGATCCGCACGCTTCTGGGACTGATCCGCCCGACCGGCGGGGAAGCGCAGATCTTCGGCATGAATATGATCAATGACCGGGAACGGATTCTGTCGCGGGTCGGCTATCTTCCTTCCGAGACATCATTCTACCCCGGCATGCGGGTTCGGGATGTTCTGAAACTGTCCGCCGAACTGCGGGGGCTCAGCTTTCAAAGAAGCCGGCAATCGCCGCCTCATTACGAATGCGAACAGAATCTCACTGATGCTCTGCTGCCACAGAAACATGGCTGTACGGAAACAGCCCGCCTCCTCTGCGGGCGTCTCCGGCTCGATCCCACCCGGAAGGTGGACGAGCTTTCTCTCGGCGACAAAAAGAAAGTCGGCATCGTCTGCGCCCTGCAGCATGAGCCCGACCTGCTGATTCTGGACGAACCCACCAGCGGCCTCGACCCGCTGATGCAGAAAGAATTCTTCGGGATACTCCGGGAGCGCAACGCAAAAGGCACGACTATTTTCCTGTCCAGTCATATTCTCTCGGAGATCCAGCACAACTGTGCCCACGCAGCCATGATCAGGGACGGCCGGATCATCGCGTCCGGAAGTGTGGAAGAGCTCTCGCGGACCGACGCCAGACGCGTCAGCATCCGCGGACAGATCGATTATGGCGCTCTCTCCGGCATAAAAAACCTGCATACGTCGCCGGACGGCGCAGAGTTTCTGTATCACGGGGACATGCAGGCATTGCTTGCGGTCATGGCAAACGGAACGATCCGGGACGTCTCGATCACCGAGCCGGATCTGGAAGAGATATTTCTTCACTATTACACGAACTAGCGCAGAAACCACGAATCACGCCCTCTCACAGGAGCGAATCTTATTTTCGGAAAAATACACGCGTCCGGAAAAACGCAGAATCCGATACGAACCGGCTATCCCGAAGCAGATAAGGAGACCAATCAAAATGACCATCATCAAACATGAACTCCGCCAGAACAGAACCGCCTTCTCAGTCTGGACGGCATCCATCGCCTTCCTGCTCGTCGTCTGCATCGTCCTGTTCCCGGAAATGAAAGGCGAAACCGACGCGCTGGGCGATTTATTCGCTTCCATGGGCAGCTTTACCGCCGCCTTCGGCATGGACCGGCTGAATATCGGAACGCTGACCGGCTTCTACGCCATCGAATGCGGCAATATCCTGGGGCTCGGCGGCGCGCTCTATGCCTCGCTTCTCGGCATTTCCGCCCTTGCGAAAGAAGAAAAAGGCCGGACGGCAGAATTTCTTCTGACTCACCCGGTCTTACGGGAACGTGTCATTACGGAAAAGCTGGCGGCGGTTCTTCTGCAGATCATTGCGGCGAACCTTCTGATCCTCATTTCGGCCCTGCTGTCCATCAGGCTGATCGGTGAGGAAATCCCGCTGAAGGAACTCCTGCTGATGCACGGGGTCTATTTTCTGCTCCAGCTGGAACTGGCGTGCGTCTGCTTCGGCATCTCCGCCTTCCTGCGCCGCGGCGGCGCCGGAATCGGCATGGGGCTCGCGGCGGCGGCGTATTTTCTGAATCTTGTCGCCAATATCTCCGACAGCGCCCGGTTTCTCCGCTGGCTGACGCCGTTTGCCTACTGCGAGGGCGCGGACCTCCTCTCCGCCGGAAAACCGGACGGCGGATTGATCGCCGCAGGGACGGCGCTGGCCTGCGCCGGTATCATGATTGCTTACCTGCAGTACGGAAGAAAGGATATCCGGTGACGCCGCTTCCGTTTGCGGATAAAGCTTTGCCGCCCGCACGGCTTTCATGGCAGGTGAAATACAGGATCTGGTATTCCTTCGCGATCTCATCCAGAAATTCCAGACCACCGGCCACTTTCCCGCTGTCCAGATTCACAAACGGATCGTCAAAGATCACAAACGGTTTCTCCTCCCGGTACATCGCGTCCACCAGGGCCATCCGCATGCAGATGCCGATCAGGTCCTGATAGCCGGTGCTGAACGAATGGAGCTGCCTCTGCTGCCCCAGTTCATCCACCGTCAGCCGGATATTTGCGTCCAGATGATACCGTTTCGCCTCTTCCCGCGCCAGAATCCGGTAATATTTTCCGAAACTCTCCATCAGCGGGCCGGTATAACGAGCCGTAAAGGATTCCCGGGCCCTGGCGAGGTACTCTCTCGTCTTTCCGAGAAGCTCATATTTTCTGCGGTCCGCGGAAATCTTCTCCTGCAGGTCGGCAAGAGCCTGTTCCTCCTCTGCCGTCTGCTCCATCCGCTCCCGAAGATCATCGATCTGCCGGTTATAATCATTCAGATTTCCTTCAATCTCCGCCAATCTGGCAGAAATCACCTCCAGCCGGCCGCCCAGAGCTTCCAGCGACGGAAGCTGCCCCGGCATACCGCTGTCGGTACGCAGGAATTTCTCCATATCGCGGCCTTTCTCGAAATCGGCCTGTTCCGCTCTGGCCCTCGTCAGTTCTCCTACGGCCGCCTGATACGCCTGCAAATGATTCCGGACATCCGCGAACTGGCTGTTCAGATTCTCTCCGGGGGACATGGACAGCGCTTTCAGATAGTCCCGCAGGCCTTCCTTCAGCTTCTCATCAAGTCTCTCCGCCGCCGCGTACTGATCCTTCTTTTCACGCAGACGCCGGTACTCCCTGACATCTTCCTCCAGGCGGCTTAAAACCGCGTCAAAGTTTTCATTCCCCGGCGAAACAGAATAGAATCTGCCGCAGAGATTCCGAAGTTTTGCCGTCAGGCTTTCTTTCTTCTCCTCCAGGTTCTGTTCCCGGATGCTCTTCTCACGGCTGCGCAGGAGCCGGTATTCCTCCGTCTCCGCTTTCAGCCGATACAGCTGATCCAGAACCCGTTCCTCCTCATAGTTCAAACCGGCAGACGACAGAAACCATGCGACTTGTTCCTCTGTTTCGGCAATATACGCCTCGTCACCGGCAATTTCTGCACGGAATTGTGCAAGCTGCGGGGAATCTGCCGAATCTGCTTTTGTGTCTTCCTGCGGCACTGTTTTCTGCCCCGAACTGCGCGGGGAATCAGACCGCGCGGCGCTTCTGCCTTTCTTGATCAGGATCAGCGCAGCGAACGCCGGAAGGATTCCCGCCGCCAGCAGACCCGCTCCCGCTGCCCCGTATCCAAGCGCGATGCAGACAACACCGGCAAGAACCAGAAATACAGCCGCGGAAAACAGCAGGATCGTCCGGCTTCTGCCTGTATCCCGCTTCTCTTCCTTTTTGCTTTCAGCCTGCTGCGCCGCAATCTGTTCCAGCGTCTTAAGCGTAAGCTTCCGCGTACTCAGTCCGTTCTTCTTATCGGTCCGTTCCTGCCAGGAAGCGATGGCTTTACGGATATCCGCTTCCTGCGGTGCCGCCTCTCCGAAGCGGCGCCGGTATTCCGAAAGCCGGGCCGCGTCCTCGCGCGACATCCGGTTCCGGGCCATCAGCAATTCGGTTTCATGCAGTTCTTTTAGCCCCTCACGCCCGGCTCTGATCTGCTCCTCTGAAGGACAGCCGTCCGCAAACAACCGTTCCAGTCTGTCAGCCGCATATTTTTCCTCTTCTGTGAGCTGATAAATCTTCCGTTTTTCTTCCGCCGCAGAAAGCCCGGCGCTGTCCGCCAGATGACGCTGCAGTTCTTCCGGATCCGGTATCCACCCCGGAAAATACGCCCTCTCCGCTTCCGCCGCGACCGTTCGTTCCTCTGTCTCCCGGCAGAGATCTGCATATTTCTCCTTATCCGCCTGCACATCCTTATAGCGGCTTACCGTCTTCTGCTGTTCATAAAGAGCGGCCTGTTCCCGGCGAAGGCCGGCCTGCTCTTCTTTCAGTTCCCGCGTATACGACAAAATTCGGTCCATCGCGGGGCCGATATCGCTGCCGGCGCGCACCCGCTCGCGGCGTTTAGCCGCCTCCAGTTCCATTTTTTTGATAGAACCGGTTGCCCGGGACGGCGTCATCCGGTTCATCAGATCCGAAAGTTTCTTATCTGCCGCTTCATAATTGTTGATATCGTCCGTATTCTCCGCCAGATTGCCGATCTTCGCACTGATCCGGTCCGTCGTCCGCGCCGCGCAGTCGTTCTGGGAAATAAAAATCGTCCGCAAAAAAGAATCCCGGTCCAGCAGAAACAGCTCCTCACCGACACGATCGGTGAAATCTCGGCTCACGAGATTGGTCTCCTTTTCCCGCAAGTCAAAAGTATCATCCTTATCCTTCTGTCCGAAGGTACGGGAAATGACGTAGACCTTCCCGTCCGCCTCAAATTCGAGGCTGCCGCCGTAGACGCCGTGCTGCCAGGGCCGGTACTGCTCGCGCTCCCGATCCTCCGTCTTCCTGGCGCGCTCATTGTCAAAGCCAAACAGCATCACCCGGATAAATGCCGCCAGCGTGCTCTTGCCGGCTCCATTCTCCCTGCAGATCACATTGCAGCCCGGCTGAAAGGCGACATCCATCTCTGTGAATTTGCCGAAATTCTCAATATGACACCTGATCAGTTTCACGGGATTACACCTCCTCCGCATCAAGATCTTCACCCAGAAGCGCCCGGATTCCGCAGCGGATGACCGCCGCTTTCTCCTGCTCTTCCAGATCCGATGCGCCTACCAGACGGACAAACTCGCCTTTCAGGGATTCATCCAGGGCAAACGCCTGATAATCCACGCGCAGTTTCGTCTCATCGCTGATCTTTAAGAAATAAAAACGCCCTTCCAGCTGCTTTGCCAGCAGTTCCGGATTCTTCTCGCACTCCACATCCACAGCCCCCGTAAGGACCAGTTTTACCATGCTTCTGGGGCTTATGTCCGCCTGGTCAAGCGCCGCCTGAATCCGCTTAAGAATATCCCCGTTGGTCATACAGCCGGAAACATCCGCCGGTATTTCATACAGATTCCGTCTGGCAAAGGGTACAAACGTGTGGCTCATCGTGTGCCGTTCCTCATCCACATCCAGCAGGACGAATCCATGACTGCCGCACTCATCGAACCCCCGGCCTTCCAGACAGCCCGGGTAACAATAGCAGCCGCGGCTGTCGAGAGCCTCCGACTTGTAGCTGTGGACATGCCCAAGTGCCAGATAATCGATTCCCTTATCCCTTAAACGCCGAAGGCTGATTGTCTCCGCCTTATCCTTCGCCCCGTACTCCGCATCCTGTCCGTGAAGGACTACGATATTAAAGTCCTCCCGGTTCAGGGAAAGCGCATCGTAAACGGAAACGCTGTTCGCGGCATTTAATTCCACGCCGGAGATCACGATCCGTCCCCTCCCGGTATCGTGCGACGTCCAGGTATCGCCGAACAGCTTCAGATTCTCCGGTATTACCTCCAGACGGTTCAGGAAATTGTCCGCATCATGATTCCCGCGAAGATAGTAAAATGTCATATTCGGATGACCCAGTACCGCGTCACGGACGGCATTTGCGGCGGCGGCCGAAATCGTCTTCGTATCATACAGGTCGCCGGCAATGATGATCCCGTCCACCTGATGTTCCGCCCCGTAGGCAATCATCTGCTGAAACGTATGTAAAAGCTCCGCCTTCCGCTCCCGGGCCTTTTCCCCGGATAAATGGGTCGTCATCCGGGAATCCAGATGCAGATCCGCGCAATGGATAAAACGCATACCCTACGATCTCCTTCTTTATATCCTGTCACGGAAGACGCGTATCCCCCGCTGTCTTTTTCCGTTCCGAAAAGCCGCCGGCACTGCCGCTTCTGACAGTGCCGGAATCGCTTATGCCGCAAGTGCTGACGTGTTCTTCGACAACACAGACTTCTACGCCAGCGCCAGCGCCACCTTCATCATATTCGTAAATGTCTTCTGCCGCTCTTCTGCCGTCGTCACTTCGCCGGTGATCGCGGAATCTGAGATCGTGCAGATGCAGAGCGCGTTCACGCCTGCTGCCGCCGCGTTCGCATAAAGGGCGGCCGATTCCATCTCCACAGCCAGAACGCCCATATCCGACCAGGTCATGCCGCCGCTCACCTGCTTATCCGGCGCATAGAACATATCGGAACTGAGGAGATTGCCCACATGGAACGGAATTCCCAGTTCTCTGGCCGCCGCCACGGCCTTCTCCAGAAGCTCGAAGCTGGCGATGCAGGAATAATCCCCCGGCAGCCCGAAAAGCCGCACATAGTTGGACGTGGTGCAGGCGCCCATGCCGATGACCATATCGCGCACCCTGCATTTAGGATTCAAGGCGCCCGCGGTGCCGATGCGGATCAGGTTCTTCACGCCGTAGAAATGGATCAGCTCATAGGAATAAATACCGATGGACGGACAGCCCATGCCGGTTCCCATGACGGAAACACGCTTCCCGTTATAAAAGCCGGTAAAGCCCAGCATATTGCGGGTACTGTTGAACTGCTTCACATCCGTCAGGAAATTGTCTGCAATGAATTTCGCCCGCAGCGGGTCGCCCGGGAGAAGTACGGTCTCAGCGATCTCTCCTTCCAGAGCCTCGATGTGCGGGGTCGGTATGTTTGTGTTTGCCATGATAGTTCCCTCCTCATTTTGAAATTCCTACAGTTCCTTTTCAGTCACCTTCGCGCTTCCGCCCCCTACACTCTCGCCTTCACGCCCTTCCCGTCGCGCTTCGCCACGCGCAGCCGGTTCAGCTGGATCTCCTTCTTCCTGTACATGATCACCTGGTCCTCGCCCACCAGATACAGATGCTCCACCAGGTCATTCTTCTC
>CANQFR010000125.1 GCA_947599905.1 uncultured Lachnospiraceae bacterium | reverse complement strand
ATATCTTTGATCGACAGCAGGATCTCCCTGCCGTTCTCTGCGATCGGACCGTGCTCGGGGAAGAGGGAACGGCCTTTTTTCTTTGTTTCTGTATTTGCCATCTTGCCTTCCTCCCTTAAATATTAAATGCTTCCATGAGCTTGCCGTGGATATCGTGAATGCCTTCCGGCTTCTCGATCTTCGGCGCTCTCGGATCCAGCAGCCAGGTCTTCGCGTAGTGGGTGTCCGTCACCTTGAACATCGGCGGCTCCTCCAGCGTATCGATCTTCAAACAGTGCGGATTGCGGGGTGCGAACGCGTCGCCCACAATACTGTTGTACAGGGACGGCGGCGTGCCGGTAATGGAATACAGCTGCGTATTCCGCTGGGCCAGCTGGGGCAGACTGGACAGAAGCGCCCAGGTATACGGGTGGCGGGGATCGTAGAAGACCTCATCCACCTTGCCCAGCTCGATCACCTGTCCGGCGTACAGCACCGCCACGCGGTCGGCGATATTGGCAACCACGCCCAGATCATGGGTAATAAATACGATCGTAAATCCGAACTCCTTCTGCATATCCTTGATCAGCTGCAGGATCTGGGCCTGAATCGTCACGTCCAGCGCCGTCGTCGGCTCGTCGCAGATCAGAATCTTCGGCTGGCAGGACAGGGCGATCGCGATGACGATACGCTGTCTCATACCGCCGGAATACTGGAACGGATAATCGTCAAAACGCGACTCCGCATTGGGGATACCGACCTTGTGCATCAGCTCGATGGCGCGGCGCCTTGCCTCTACCTCCGAACAGCCCTGATGCCGCATGATCACGGAAGTGATCTGCTTGCCGATCGTAACGATCGGGTTTAAGCTGGTCATCGGGTCCTGGAATACGGTAGCAATGCGGCGGCCGCGGATCTGCTGCCAGTCGCGGGCGTATTTTACATTGGCCAGATTCAGGATGCAGGTACCGTGAAGCTGGTCCTGCGTCTCGTCCAGGTACTTTACGCGGAAGGCCACTGTATCAAAGACCTTGTTGCGCTGATTCTCGTCGTTTAAGTCCACGCCGATCTGCATGGCCTTCTTAATCGCCGCCAGAAGCCCGTGGGTCAGCTGGATGCGCTTCACCAGGCCGTAGCGGCCCACAGACAGGCGGATCTCCTTGCCGAGGATCTCGTTGCGCTTCTTTGTCTCCTCGGAAATCTGTCCCTTGATCTCCTGCTCGTATTTCGCCTTCAGTTCGGCCATCTGCTTCCTATAGTTTTCCAGATAGACCGTATCCTTCGCGGCTTCCGCCCTGCGGGCTTTCTCTTCTTCCGCTTCTTTCTTCTCCAGCGCCTTGATCTTGGCGTCATACTCCTTCAGTTCCCGGTCGGCCGCTTTGATACGATCCTTTTCATGGCGCGGATCATAGGTCTGCTTCTCGTTGAAGAGGTTCGTCCGCTTGAACTTCATGTCGTTCAGTTCCTTCTCGATCGCCGCCCGCTCTTCATCGGTGATGGTCTCACGACTCTTCTTCTCCGCCTCCAGCGCCTTCATTTTCTTATAGGTCTCGGAGCCCAGCTCGTAACGGGAAATGTCGTTCAGCCTGCTTAACGTCCCCTGCATCAGCTGCCGCGCGCCCGGCGTCAGCTTCACATAGGTCTCCGCCAGCTCCGAATCATTTAAGATCAGCTGTCCTTCCGAGATAAAGCCGTTGGAATCCAGCATACCGGCAAATGTCTTCGTGAACACGGATTTGCCGGAACCGGACTCGCCCACGATGGCGATGGACTCATTCTCATAGATATCCAGATCAATGCCGCGGATCGCGGTCAGGATACGGCCGCGGACGCGGAATTTCACATGCAGGTTGCGTACGGAGAGCAATACTTTCTTATCTTCCATCTGAACGCCCTCCTTACATATGTGTCCTGGGGTCGCAGGCGTCGCCCAGGTTCTGACCGGTTACATAGAGTACGACAGTGATAACGGAAGTGACAGCCACCGGCGCCCAGAATTCCCAGCCCCAGCCGGGCGTCACCATCGCGTTCTGCGCTTCATAAATCATACGGCCCAGCGTCAGCTCATTGATTCCCAGACCGATATAGGACAGGAACACTTCCGAGGAAATGTAACCCGGAATCGCTGCCGCAATCTCCAGAACGATGACGCTTGTCATGAACGGCAGGATATTCTTGACCGCGATCTTGAAGATATTCGTGCCCAGACAGCGGGACGCCAGGTTGTACTCATGGTCGCGGATGATGATAACGCGGGTTCTGATGTAGTAAGCGATGCCCATCCAGCCCAGTATCGTCATGGCAAATACCAGCGTCCAGAAGGTCGGCGAAAAGATCATGACCAGAACCGACATCAGCAGCGTACTGGGGATATTGCCCAGCACATTATAAACCTCGTTCATCACGATGTCCACCTTCCGGGAGAAACCCCATATGGCGCCCAGAATGATACCGATGGACATATTGATGGCCGCGCAGATAAGGGCCAGGGAAATGGAAATGCGCGAGCCGTTCCAGATCGCATTAAAGGTAGACGCGCCCGTACCGCCGGTTCCGAAGATCCACTTCAGGCTGAAGCCGAAGCGGTCGATCGCCTTCTGCGGCGTCAGATGCAGGGAGCCGACGTCATTGATATTAATAAACGGATCTACATCCGGATTGTATCCGATCGCCGTCGGGTAGACATAGGCGAAGACGATCACCAGCGCCAGGATCGTCAGCACTACGACGTTGATCCTGTTGCGGAAAAACACGCGGAACACCGATTTCCAGTAGGAATACCGGGGAGCGGTGATCTTCTCGGACTCCAGATCATTGTGATCCACCGGGGCGAACAGCTCCTCCTCGGACATATTGTATTTCTTGCTGAAATCTTCCATACCGCTCACCTCGCTTTCTCTGTGAAGGAAATTCTCGGGTCAACCATCGCCATCATCACGTCGCCCAGGATCAGCGACAGCACTGACAGGATTGCGTAGAACAGCGTAACACCTACGATAACCGCGTTATCGTACTGGTTGATAGCGTCGATCAGAAGTCCGCCGGCGCCGGGGATCAGGTAGACACGCTCCGTGATCAGCGCGCCGGTCATCGCGAACAGCAATGAGCCGGGAATGCCCTGAACAATGGGGATCGCAGCCACCTTCATAACATGCTTGAAGAAGATCTCCGTCTCCGACATACCGCCGGACCGGGCGAACTTCACATAATCCGAATTCATCTGGTCGATCATGTACCGTCTCATCCATTTCATCATACTGGCGATGGACGGCAGAGCCAGGGAAACGATGGGCAGAACAAACATCATCTTCGTAGCGCTGTCCATCATGAATGTGGTCGGAAGACCCATCACACGGCCGATCGCCTTGAAAATGAAGATGTAGGCAAGGCTCGGCACTGCGGAAATAAACATGATATATACTGTCCCGACCTTGTCGAGCAGGCCTTCTTTGTAGCGGGCCATCAGCACGCCCAGCGGCAGTCCCAGTATATACACAATGATCGTTGATATGATACCGATGACAAAGGAGAATCCCATACGGGACATACTGTTGCGCGTAGCGCTCACGTTGGTGTAATCGTCGGTGAACCGGTCGGAATTCAGCGTACTGGCATCCTTAGATCCCTGAACATAGGTCGCGGTATGCAGATTGTCCGCGCTCATCTCTTTAAGCCCCGACGGATAAGTGATCAGACTCTGGATCCAGGAGCCCTGGCTCTGCGTCATCGTCTGGAAGACATCCACGCCCTGCGTTACAGAGAAGGATGTTCCCAGATGAACCGTCAGGAAGTTCTGATGAAGGTACGGGAACTGATTATCAAAATAGAGCAGATACTTGTGCGTTGTTCCATTGCCGGTGATCGCGGGTGAGAACTTCTTCTCTCCCGTCTCGTGATTCATATTCAGCGGATCATAAAGCGTGAAACTGAGACCCCGCTTCCCGATGTCCACATTGTCCGGCACTTTATGGATATTGTCAATGACTATCAGTCCTTTAAAGTAGTTGACCAGTCTCTGCCAGAGCGAGAAGTCCTTGTAGGCGAACAACGCCGGCTGGCCTCCGTCAGCCAGCTTGTTCCGCAGAACGACCGCCTTCAGACGTGTGACCTCATATCCTTTGGACGTATAATAGTCAGTAAATTTCTTGATATACTCGGCAGCGATCTCGCTGTCGTTGGAGCCGTCGTCCGCACGGCCCAGCGTAACGGCCTGGGAACGGGTCTCCTCATCGAGTTCGCCGTTGCCCGCCAGTTCATTAATATAGTCGGCATATGGAATGTAATCCAGATAACCGAATTCCTCCCAGCGCCTGTACCGATATGTAACTCGGTTGTTGTTGGCCTGTTTGTTGTAGTTTCCGTCTGCCACGAATACCTTGTCGCGGTTCATAAGGCCGTAGACAAGAAGCATGACGATCGTAACTACCAGTACAACCGATACCGCGCCGTGGAGAAGCCTTTTCAATACGTATTTAGCCATATGTCACCACTCCGCCCTCTCATTTATTCGGGAAACACACAAGACGTCACTGGCGCCTTGCTTGCATGGAAATAAGAGAAGGGGGCGAGGAAAGCCCGCCCCCTCTCGTCAGCTCAAAGTTCCTGCAAACGCAAGAGGTAATTACCACAGACCAATGTTCTGCATCATGCCGCCAGTCGGAAGCATGGTGTCAAGGTAAGTCTGCGCATCGCCGTAGTCGGGGCCCCATCCGGAGCTTCCGCCGAAGTCGAAGTTGAACTGATAACCATAGTCGCCCATGTAGCTGGCGTAGGAAGCGTTATCAGAGCTTCCGGCTGCCACCAGGTCAACGACAACCCTGCCGCCAAGAGCGGTCTCAATAGACTGCTTCATAGCCTGATCCATAGCAGAAGCGGTCGGGCTGTAGTCACGGTACACCATATCAAGGTGGATCGGATTCTCAGCGCTGATCTCGACGCCCTCAGCTGCCAGTTCCTCAACAGCCGCATCCATGTACTTGGCTGCCTCTTCGGGGAGATACCAGCCGTCAAAGCCGTAGCTTGCGCCCGCGCCGTCATTGCCGGCCGGATCCCAGACCTTCATCGGATATCCGTCCGCGGTCAGCTGCGCCTGAAGGACTTCGCCGTAGTAGGTGCCTGCCGGGAATGTGGTTGCAGTACCGTTGATGTCAACGGTGAACTCGTTTGCAGCCACGATGAAGCTTCCGGGTACATAGGAGTTGGTGAGGGATGCCGACTTCAGATCCTCGCCTACGCTCAGGGCCATAGCCGTAGCACGGTCACGAGCCAGCGCCAGCGCCATACGGAAGTTGTGGTTAAGCTTCGCGGCCGCAGTACGCTCAGCCATATCGGCAGTCTGCGCAGAACGCATCGTGCTCTCATCATTGAAGTTCGCATACGCGTAACGGTTTACATTGACCCAGTTCAGGAAGGAAGTGTCGTCCTCCAGAACTACATATGCATACTTCTCAAAGTAGGTCTTGCCGTCGGGATCGTCCGGAACAACGACCGTCTTCGCCTGCTCCAGAGCCTGAGAGCCAAGGCCGAGACCGCCATTCAGAGTGCCGTCCAGGAATGCGTTCCAGTTGAACAGAGGATCGGTACCATCGTTGTAGATGTAGGTAATGGTGTCCAGCGTCACATTATCAGCGTCCCAGTAGGACGGGTTCTTCGTGTAAGCAATCGTGTTCTGATAGGTCCAGTTGCTGATCAGGTAAGGTCCGCAGTAAGCGATGTGCTGCGGGTCGGAGCCGTAGGTATAGTCCGCGGCGGAGCTGTCAAACTCGGAGCCGAACTTACCGCCCTGCGAAGTGTAGTACTCACGGCACAGAGGAGCCATGGCGCTGTAGCCAAGAACCGTCTCGAACCACGGAGTCATCTCCTTCAGAGTAACTTCCAGGGTGTAGTCGTCAAGAGCCTTGATGCCGACCTGGCTGAAGTCAGTGATCTCGCCGGATACATACTCGTCCAGATTCACGATCGGAGAGATAACGCTGGACAGGGAACCGCCGCAGTCAGCAGCGTGCTGAACGGAAGCTACCCAGTCGTCAGCCTTGACCTCGGTGATCGGAGTGCCCTGGTAGGTAACCCACTGCATACCCGGACGGATGTGGAAGGTGTAGACCGTACCATCCTCGGACTTCTCCCAGCTCTCCGCCAGAGCGGGCTGCTGGATATTCTTGGCGTCATAGGCCAGCAATCCTTCCCACGTATAGGAAAGGGGGCCGCCGACAGCCGTCTTGTTGGTGGAAAGGGTATCCCATACATCAGGCTCATAACCGGAAGAATAGGTCGTGGTGTAGGTGTTCTGAAGGGTCACGCCGTTCTCCTCGCACCACTGCTTCACATACTCGATATACTCACCGGCAGTCGCGCACTCGCTCCACTTCGCAGTGAAAGCCGCGCGCTCGTCGGGAGTAAGGATACGATCGGCGATTAGAGCACTCTTATAAACACGGTAATCGCCGTCCATGCCCCAGGATACGGTAGCACCGAAACGCGGGATAATACGGCTGATCGCATAGTTGCCTGCATTGTTGACGTAAGGCAGAACCACGCCGGTCTCCAGAAGCTTAGCTTCTGCGATCGCCATCAGGCCAAGACGCTCGCCCTGGTCGCCGACAGCGAGGGACTTCTCGTAGTAATCCACATATTCGCCGAAGATCTCATCGTAAAGGCTGTCGGAAGTAGCACTCTCCGCCTCTACATCGATGGCATCCTGCGTATTGACATCGGCCATCGCCGGAGCCGCTGTGGTCTCTTCTTCAGCCGGAGCTGCTGTAGTCTCTGGGGCTGCCGTGGTCTCTGCCGGAGCCGCGGTCGTGGTCTCGGAACCGCTTCCGCCGCCGCAGGCAGCCAGAGATGCTACCATAGCCGCGGAAAGAAGCATGGCCAGCACTTTGTTTGCTTTTTTCATCTTTGTTTTTCCTCCTCTTTTATTCTTGGATTTATCTTTAACCTTTTAGAATATCATCCCGCTTACGCTATAAAGCCTTCGGCAGGCGGACATTTTAAAAAGCTAAATTCGATTGTATCTGCACAAAGCGGGACAATGAGAATCTCAGAAATAAAAACACGCGGCCGATTCGGATTTACATAAAGAAGCCTTCTTTCGGCGGCCACCCGTAAAACATGCTACAGACGCATGATTTCGAAAAGCAGCGAGTCCGGAATGATTCCGACCGCGTTATAAACAATATCGACCTTCTGCTGTCTGTGTCCGCCGGATTTGTCGGGAGAATGGATGAATACCGTTTTAACGACCGCGTTCAGGGCGGCGGCGTCCAGTTTTTCCATATTAGAGTATTCTTTCATCCTGGCGATAAACGCCTCCAGCTGTCTGGCAGACTCAGCCTGCTGCGACAGTTCTTTTTCAAGCCGCGCCAGTTCCGCGCGCAGCTCGTTCTCTTCCCTTTCGTAGTCTTCGGAGAGCGCCTGATAGCGGGCGTCCGTAAGCGCGCCTTTCAGATGATCCTCATAAATGTGTTTGAAAAGTTGCTCCAGTTCTTCGATGCGCTTCGCCGCCCGATCCGCCGTCTGCCTCTTAAGGCTTAACTGCCTGCGGAGCTCGCTTTCTTTCTGCGCGCCCATGGCGGTACGGAATTCGTCTTCGTGATCTCTGACG
>CANQFR010000124.1 GCA_947599905.1 uncultured Lachnospiraceae bacterium | reverse complement strand
TCCGCCCGCAGCTTCTTCATCGCCAGAAGCGCCAGATCCATCAGGCAGACGAACTTGTCGTCCCGCCCTTTATAAAGTACCTCGCGGTCCGCCAGATACTGCTCGTACGAGGCCGCAATCGGCGCCCTGTACACGCCGTCGGTGATCGTCACGTCCTTAAGCTCCGTCGAGAACGTGGTATGGCGGCAGTGATCCGACCAGTAAGTATCCAGAACCCGAATCTCCGTCACGGTCGGCTCCCGGTGCTCTTCCGTCCGGTAATAATTCTGTATATGCTGAAAATCCTTAAATGTCATCGCCAGGTTCAGCGAATCGTAAAGCGCCTTAAGTTCCGGCTCCGCGAATCCGCAGAATCCCGTAAACGACGCCACGTCCGCCGGCGTATCGAACACGGTCAGAAGCGTCGCAGGCTTGCTCTCATCCGTCTCCCGGCTGTCCACCGGATTGATGCAGAAGGACTTGATGGCCGCCGCCTGCTCCGCCGTCAGCTTCCCAGAGATCACGTAAGTGGTGGCCGAACGGATCACCGGCTCCTCTTCCTCGCTTAAGAGCTTTACGCACTGTTCCGCCGAATCCGCCCGCTGGTCGAACTGTCCCGGCAGGTATTCCACGGAGAACACCGTATCATTCTCCCCCCTGGGGAAGGTCTCCTCATAAACCTCGTCCACCGGCGGCTCCGAGAAAATGGTCGCCAGCGCCGTCCGATACGCGCCTTCGGACAGATTCTCGATATCATAGCGGATCAGCACCCGCACATTCTCCACCGTGCCGATGCCAAGGTAACTGCCGATCTCAGCCAGAAGCTCCTTCGCCTTCACCGCGTACGCGGGCTTCTTCTCTACATAGATCCGTCTTACGCTCATGTCATTCCTCCTGCTCTCGTCTGTATGTCTGCGTTCCCTTTTGAGGTGACAGCAGCCGCCTTTTCTCAGGCTATCCCTTATCAGCTCTTCTCGCGGCCGCCGCTCTGTGTCCCACTAACTATACGTAATTTGAAGGCATAAGTCAACCGTTTTCCGCCCCCACGATCATACTGACCGCAAAATCCATCTCCTGTTCGTCAAGCCGGTACGCTTCCGCAAGCGCCGGCCCGCAGCTGTTGGAGCCGATCCCGTTCTGCCGGTAATCGACGCAGAGCACCGTACTTCCGCACGGCCGAAGCTCATAGTTATGGGCTTTCTCCGTCAGTTCCTCCTGCGTATAGACAGAAGCATTGAAAGAAAATGTTTTCTCGCCCGCAAAGGTCACGGTCATCTCCGGACCCACGGCCTGTACATAATCACAGTCATAGTGGCTGCCGTTCTCCTGCGGGCGGATATAATCCTCATGCATTGCTTCCACGGACGCCCCGAAACGGCTGTGACGGGCGGCGCGGCATTTGTCAATATAACTCTCCGTCGGGCCGAGGCCGTAGTAGGCAATATAGCCCAGTTCCTTCGGCAGGAAGAGACGCAGGCCGAAGCGCGGCAGCATCGGGAATTCCGTGTCGCGCACCGCGTGCAGCCGGATATCGACCCGGCCGGACGGCCGGACCGTCCACTGCGCGTCCACCGTAAGGATCCGCTGGATATAGACGGCCGAAACGGACAGCTTCGTGCGGATGACCACCGCGCCATCCTTCAGGGAGCAAACTGTCTCATAAGCGCGCGGCAGCGCCTTATCGTAGCAGGCTCTCTGCCATGCATTCCTGATGTTCCGGTCATTGTCTGTCGGCGCCCGCCAGATATTATACTCCATCGGCCGGTCGAGAAGCTGCCTGCCTCGGTACGTCATCGCGCTCATCAGGCCGGTCAGCTTGCTGTAGGTATAAGCAAAACCGTCGCCGGTGATGTAAAGACAGCGGTCATCCTCATTCACGGTAACCGGCGCGGCAGACGAATCCGGCAGAGACTCCGTTCCGATCGGACTTACGGTATGCCCGTCCAGCATCTCCAGCGCCGTCTGGTTCCGTCCGTCCGATGTCTTAAGCAGAATCTCGTCAAAGCCCAGCTCCATACCGGCTTTCAGAAGTCCGATGTCCTTCTTCAGCTTATAAATCAGACGCAGATAGCATTTCCCCTTCTCAGGGATCTGCAAAAGGCTCAGCGTTACTTCACCCTCGCCGTGCGGCGCGATCTTCGGCATCAGGAGGCTTCCTTCCGCCAGAATCTTCCCGTCGCAGTCCACTTCGTAAACCAGCTTCGCGTAATCCGCCAGATTTACAAAGTCCATATAGTTATGCAGCACCGCCGTCTTCTTCGTCTGATCAAAGGAGACGATACGCGCCGGACGGTACACATTTTTAAACTCCAGAAGTCCCGTGTGCGGCTTCCTGGACGGGTAAACCAGGCCGTCCATGCAGAAATTGCCGTCGTGCGGGTACTCGCCGTGATCGCCGCCGTAAGCGTATTTCGTACGGCGGTGCAGATAGGACGCCTCGCCGGTACGGCCCGCATACTGCGGATCCTCCCACTCGCCCATATCAATGGCGTGGTCGCACCACTCCCATACGAAGCCGCCGCAGGCGCCGTCATAACGATGGTAGACCTGGAAATAATCCTCCAGATCGCCGGGGCCGTTGCCCATCGCATGGCTGTATTCGCACTGGATGAACGGTTTCGCCGGACTGCCCGCAAAATATTGATGGATATCATCGACGCTGGCGTACATCCGGCTGTACAGATCCAGATTCGAATAGTCGTTCTCCACGGTTTTGTCCGCATAGCGGGCGCTCTCGAAATGCGTCAGCCGCATCGGGTCAAACGTCTTCGTCCACCGCAGGGCTTCCGCAAAGACACAGCCGTAGCCGCATTCATTTCCCATCGACCAGATCACGACGCTCGGCCGGTTCTTATCGCGGTGAACGCACCGCTGCGCGCGGTCCACCGTCGAGTCCGTGAACGCGGGATTATTCGCAATGGGCGTGCTCCAGCGGCGGCAATGCTCCTGCCAGTCGCGGACATCCATGAAAATAGTGCCCGCACCGTGGCTCTCATTGTCCGCTTCATCGATCATCATAAAGCCGTAACGGTCGCAGAGCTGATACAGCTGCGGACGGTTCGGATAGTGACTGGTGCGGATACAGTTCATGTTGTGTTCCTTCATCAGCCGCAGATCCTTAAGGATCTGCTCCAGCGTAACCGCAAATCCGCTCACCGGATCCGAATCATGACGGTTCGTTCCGTGGAACATCACCTGAACCCCGTTCAGGTACACCACAGCGTCACGGATTGCGATCTCGCGGATGCCGACCTGTTCCTCGATCACTTCATGTTCCGTCTCCAAAACCAGCTGATAAAGATACGGAACCTCCGGGTTCCAGAGAACGGGGTCTGTCAGCGTGAAAATGATCTCCGCGGTATAGGGGAGTTCATCCGCGCAGGCTGTAGAAATGCTCGTTACTGCCGCCGGACGATCCGCGGCGGCGTGCGGTGCTTTCTGTCCTGCGCCAGCCGCCTGTGCCGGCTTCTCTGTCACGCCGTCCGCCGACATCCCTTCCGCGACCACCTTCCCGTCCGCGTCGTAGAGCGCCGCCTTCACGGGCACATTTCCGCCGGTGAAATTCATGCGTACCCGCACCGCTGCCGATCCGCCGCGCAGGATCCCCGTCTCCGGCTCCGCTGACTGCGCGCCGCCGTACTCAAGTTCCGTCGTTACAAAATAATCAAAAACCGTGCGCGCCGGCCGCTTAAGCAGATAGACGCTGCGGAAAATACCGCTCATGCGGAATTTGTCCTGATCTTCCATGTAGCTTCCGTCGCACCATTTAAGCACCAGGACGGCGATCACATTGTCACCCTCATGCAGCTTGTCCGTCACATCGAACTCGCTGGTCGAATGGGACACCTGGCTGTAGCCAACATAGACGCCGTTCAGCCACACGTAGAAGCAGCTGTCCACGCCTTCGAAGTTCAGGTACGCCTTCGGCGCCGCCGCATCCCGCTCGTAGGTGAAATGCCTTACATAGGCGCCGCAGGGATTCTCATGCGGCACATAAGGCGGATCAAACGGGAACGGGTAGCGGGTGTTTGTGTATTGATGCATATCATACCCGTAATTCTGCCAGCATGACGGCACCGGGATCTCATCGAAAGCCGCCGTGTCATAGTCCTCCCGGTAGAATTCTTCCTGCAGGTCATAAATACTTCCGTAATACCGGAACTTCCACACACCGTCCAGACTGAGGAAGCGGTCGGAACTCTCCCGCTCCATCACGGGATCCCGCAGCCGTGCGGACGCAGGAATGTAATAGGCCCTGTTGGGCATTGTGTTCTCATGCAGAACTTTGAGATTTTCATAATGTTTCGGTACGATCATTCGTTAACCTCCTGTCGGTTTCCTGGCAGTTCCTTCTGCCGGACTGAAACGCTTCGCCTGCCCCGGCAGTCTTCGATACCTGATACCGTTCCAGTATAATATCGAACATACCAAATTGCAAGAATAACCATGAGGATTTCACAACAAACTTTTGACATACCGCAGCCGTGTCGGTTATAATCGAAGAAACCTCTGAATACAGGAGAAATGCTTATGAAAATCGAATCCTTGCCATCCGTTCCCGCCGGATATCTCAATACGCCGCTGGAACCGATGCCGCGGCTGGCGGCAGCGCTTGGGCTGACCGCCGGGAATACTGCGACAGCTGAATCCGCATCAGACCTGCCCGGCCGGCCTTCCCTTGCGGCTGCACCCGACAGCCCCAACACCGGCGGCATCGCTGCCCCCTGCGGCCTCTACATCAAACGGGACGACTTAACCGGCCTCGCCCTTGGCGGCAATAAAGCCCGGAAGCTGAATTACATCGTCCGATATGCGCTGGACAACGGCTATACGGCCCTGATGACCTTCGGCGGCGTCCAGACCAACCACGGCCGTCTCACTGTGGCCGCCGCAATCCGTTACGGGCTGAAACCAATTCTGGTTCTGAAGGGGAAGAAACCGGACGAGCTCTCCGGCAATCTCCTTCTGGACCGGCTGATGGGAGCCGATATCTATTTCGTGGACACGACGGCGGCCGATGCGCTGCCGCCCGATGAACAGGCCGCGGCAAAGCAGCGCTATCTGGATGAATGCGCCGCGCAGATCATAGCCGCGTATGAGGCGCACGGCGATAAAGTCCTGTCCGTCCCCGTAGGCGGCCAGACCGTCATCGGTTCCGCCGGCTACATTCAGGCGGTTCCCGAGATCATGGCGCAGATGAAGGCGCAGAACATCCAGGCAAAGCATCTGGTGGTCGGCTACGGTTCTACCGGTACATTTGCCGGCCTCTGGGCGGGCGCGAAGTATTACCACGCGCCGTTTGAGGTGATCGGAATTCCGATCGAGCCGGACTTCCGTCCGGTGGAGGAGACCGTGGACTTCATCAATGAACTGAGCGAATATTTTGAAATGGGATTCACCTGCAGAAAGGAAGACCTGCATCTGGAATTCGGCTTTGATTCGGCGGACGGCGCCGCCGGAAACGCGGACACTTCTTCCGCCGCCTCATCCTGCGGCAGGACGTCTGACACCCCGGCGGCCATCGAAAGCGCCGCGGCTCAAGCGTCCACCGGCTACGGCGGCACCGGCTACAATGAGCCGGACGCCGTCACCGAAAGTTATATTGAGCTTCTGGCCCGCACCGAGGCCATTTTCGTCGATCCGTGCTACACCGGCAAAGTTCTTCACGGGTTCGTCGATCTTCTGAAACGCGGCGTGATCCGTGCGGAGGACGGCGCCATCTTCATGCATACCGGCGGCGCGCCGGGACTCTGGACGAAGGAGCATCTGGATCATATGCAAAAGAGATACTGGGACGACGAAGAAAAGGACCATGTCCATATCTTTACACTTTGATGTATTTCAGACAATTACGAAGGAATCGTCAGCGGTGCTTTCTTCGCTTGGAAATACGAGCAAGGCATCAACGGCGCTTTCTTCGCATGAAAATACGAGCAAGGCGTCACTGGCACCTTGCTCGTATTCTCAGTTTCTATGTATCAGATCTTACTTTCTTACCGCCCCTGACTTTCTTGCGGCCTCGCCGACCCGCTCCGCCACATGGGGCGCCACCCGCGGATCTAACGCCGACGGAATGATGTACTCGGCGCACAGCTTCTCCGGCTCCACCAGCTCGGCGATGGCCTGCGCCGCCGCCAGTTTCATGTCATAGTTGATATCGCGGGCCTCCGCGTCCAGCGCGCCGCGGAAAATCCCCGGGAAGGCCAGCACATTGTTGATCTGGTTCGGGAAATCGGAACGTCCTGTACCCATGACCTTCACGCCCGCCGCCATCGCTTCGTCGTACATGATCTCCGGCACCGGGTTCGCCATCGCAAATACGATCGGATCCGGATTCATCCGGGCGATCATCGCAGACTTTAACGCGCCGCCTACCGACACGCCGATGAAGACGTCCGCGCCCACAAGGGCTTCGGCCAGGCCGCCTCGGCGGTCTTCCAGGTTCGTAATCTCACACAGCATTTTCTTGTGATCTGCAATGCCGACGCCGCGGTCCTTATAGAGGATGCCGTTCTCATCGCAGGCAATGATATGCTTCACGCCGGCGGTAAGCAGCATCTTAATAATCGCGGTTCCCGCAGAACCGGGACCATTTAGCACCACATGAATGTCCTCGATCTTCTTGCCGACCACCTTGAGGGCGTTCAGAAGGGCCGCCGTCACGACGATAGCCGTGCCGTGCTGGTCGTCGTGAAAGACGGGGATATCCAATTCCTCCTCCAGCCGTCTTTCGACCTCAAAGCATTTGGGGGAGGCAATGTCCTCCAGATTGATTCCGCCGAATACGGGCGCAATCTGCTTCACGGCCTTGATGATCTCCTCCGTGTCCTGGGTATCCAGACAGATGGGGAACGCGTCCACGCCGCCGAAGGTCTTAAAAAGGATCGCCTTGCCTTCCATGACCGGGATCGCCGCCTCCGCGCCGATATTGCCCAGCCCCAGGACCGCCGTGCCGTCGCTGACGACGCCGACCAGATTGCTCTTGGCCGTGTATTTGAAAACGTTCTTCCTGTCTTTGGCGATCTCTTTACATGGCTCGGCCACGCCGGGCGTATAGGCGGTGCTCAGATCGTCGCGGTTCTCCAGCCTCACCTTGCTGACCACCTCGATCTTGCCTTTATGCTCACTGTGGAGTTTCAATGCTTCCTCGTAGTAATTCACGGTCTTAGTTCCCCTTTCCGAATGTTCCTGCCCGCGGAGTCGCCGGCTGCTTCTTTTTCGGACCGCAGTTTTCACGTTTCCGCCGTCCTGCGTCCACTCGCTGCAGGCGTGGACATTTTACCACGTCAAAGCAGACATGTAAAGCGATTATTTTCTTTCACAATTTCAATTCTGGTGGTTGAAAAAGAATCCGTAAAATGGTACACTGTTTTAGTCTCCGTATCTTAAACTCAGAAACTTTGGATCACTGTTTTTTTGCTCAGCATTTTTAGAGGAGGAAACTGTATGAATAGAAAGCGCCTGCTGTGCCTGACGATGGCCGCGCTGCTGCTCTTTACAACCTGCTTCGCCGCACAGGCTGCCAGTCCGGCGGATGAACAGCCGGAAGTACTTAAGGTGGGGTTTTTCGCCTTCTCCGGCTATCATATCATAGAGGGAGACGGACGCC
>CANQFR010000123.1 GCA_947599905.1 uncultured Lachnospiraceae bacterium | reverse complement strand
TACTGATCCTTCGAGCCGCGGCTTGCGTCCAGCGTCATCCGAAACGGCTGCGCCATGAACAGGCCGTCCAGCCACACCTGGTTCGGATAGATCTTCTTGTGCCAGTAATTGCCGGAAGCCGTCCGCGGCTGCCCCGCCAGCTGGGTCCCCAGGCTCTCAATCGCCCTGTGATACCGCTCCTCGCCGGTCTGCTTCCACGCGAAGAACAGCGCCCGCCCGGGAAGAACGTCGTCCAGCTTGTAATCCTCCTGCCTGTAAGTGCGGATCGTGCCGTCCGCGAGGACATACCGGTCCGCGTAGTTCAGCGCGTATGTCTTAAACTTCTCCTGCCCGGTCGCCTCATACAGCTGCACGGCGGCCAGCGCCAGACAGCCGTCGGCGTAGTTCCATTTGTCCCACTGCAGGCGGCTGTCGTCTGCGAAGAACACGTCGATAAAACGGTTAAGCTTCTCAAAATCCATTTCCACATACCCCCTTTTTATCTTATTGCAAATTCATTGTTTCCCGCTGTTCCGGCATTCTCTGCCCTTCTGCTTTCTCACGCTTAATGGTCAAAGCACTCCGAAACCTTCTTCAGGTTCTCAATCACCGGCAAATGCTGCGGACACACGCCCTCGCACTGACCGCAGCCGATGCAGTCCCTCGCCCGGCCGGACTTCAGCGCCAGCACATCATAGCTTGCGAAGCTGGACGTCCAGCCCTTCTCCTCCATATTCTCCCGCTTCACCGCATTATACAGCGAGAAATACTGGGGGATCGCGATCTTCATCGGACAACCCGCCGTACAATAGGAACAGCCTGTGCACGGAATCGCAGTCTGGCCGTTGATGATCTCCGCAGCCTTATGGCAGATCTCCTTCTCCTCATCGGTAAGCGGCTTAAAATCATTCATCGAACTGATATTGTCCTTCATCTGCTCCACATCCGACATGCCGGAGAGCACCACCATCACATGGTCGAGCGACGCCGCGTAGCGCAGCGCCCAGCTCGCCACGGAACGGTCCGGTGCGTAATCCTTAAACAGTTTCTCCGCCTCCGCCGGCACATGGGCCAGCGTGCCGCCCTTCACCGGTTCCATCACGATGACCGGCTTGCCATGTTTTACGGCCGTCTCATAGCAGGCGCGGGACTGGATCCATTCGCTCTCCCAGTCCAGATAGTTGATCTGCAGCTGGACGAATTCCATCTCCGGATATTTCGTCAGAAGCTCGTCGAGCAGTTCGGCGGAATCATGGAAGGAAAAGCCGGCGTGCTTTACCAACCCCTGGGCCTTCTTCTGAAGAAGCCAGCGGAAGCAGTCGTATTTCTCATACTTCGGCAGCATGGCTCCCTCGACCCCGTGAATCAGATAGTAGTCAAAATACCCGGCGCCGGTCTGTTCAAGCTGCTCGTTAAATACACGGTCCCGATCCTCAAAGGAATCGAAAAATCCCGCGTGGAGCTTGGTAGCCAGCGTGAAACGCTCCCTCGGGTAGCGGTCCACCAGCACCTTCTTCGCCACGCTCTGGCTCGCAAACCCATTATACATGATCGCGGTGTCAAAATATGTATATCCGCTCTCCATGAACAGGTCGACCATCTCCTTCACCTGTTCGATATCCACGTCGGCAGCGTTGGTCTTATCCAGCGACGGCATACGCATTAAGCCAAATCCGAGTTTCTTCATATTAATCCTCCTTATCAGTTCAATCCCTGTGAAAAGGTTCCTTTCAAATAGTATAACGCTGCTTTCGGGGAATGGCAATCAAATTTCCTCTTTTCATAAATCCTCCTGTACTTTGAATTCATTCCCTCACGGACCGCAGCAGCCGCCTGCAGCGCTCATTTTTTATGATAATAACAGGCACAGTACAACAAATGTACAACAAAAAAGCACCTGCGGACAGGGAATATTCCTGCCGCAGGTGCGGCATAAATGCATTTCTGCCGGGCAGAACGTCAGAAACACGGTATCATCATCACAGATAGCAATCTCATACATCGGCGCCTTCTCCTCATCCCTAACGCGTTCCGTTCGCGACCATATCCAGCCGTTTTCCGATCTCCGCCTTCCATTCGTCCTTGCTGCGGGAGCCGATGATCATGTCGCCGACCTGCTGCCCCTCACTGTCCACAAAGACTGAAGTGGAAAACGCCGCTTTTCTTTTTCATAGGACGCTCCCTTCTAGTTAGCCTGCCCGCCCTTCATCTGGCTGTAAACAGCGAAGCAGAACAGGGCCGGAATGATCGCACGCGAAATGAGCGAAATGCTGATGCCATCCATAATCAGGCTGAAAACCAGCTGGAATATGAGGATGAATATGGATACGCCGTATACCACTTTCATATTCTTCAGCTGCAGGGCCATGACTGCAAGCACGATGGTAACCACCTGACAGATAATCGAAATCACCAGGGATGCAATCACAGCGCCCCCCTGCGCCTCTCCCGAAGCCGCTTCCAGCTGCGGAATCAGAAACAGGGCGATGATATTGATCAGGATTCCGAGAACGCCCAGAATCAGCGTGATAATCGCCAGGACTTTCAGTAACGGTTGGATGGGTTTCTTTTCCATAGCTGCAGATTCCTCCTTTGGTCTTGCTATATTCATTATATCATTAACGCGATCATTCTTTTTTCCCGTTTACGTATCCGAAGATACTGTTTACGCAACCGGGGACCCGCCTTTCCTTCTTAATATTTCGTTCAGCGTGGCGTACACCTCTGCGATCTCAAGCGGCTTGGGGATGTGCGCGTCCATGCCGGCCTGACGGCTCATTTCCGCGTCTTCGGCAAACGCATTGGCGGTCATGGCGAGAATCGGGACGGTTCCGGCATCCGGCCGTCCCATGGCCCGGATGGCCCTGGCGGCGTCATATCCGTTCATGCGGGGCATCTGGATATCCATGAGGATCAGGTCGAAATGCCCCGGCTCAGACTCACGGAAGAGATCCACCGCGCACTGGCCGTCCTCTGCCTCCACGATCTCTGCTCCTGTCTCCGTCCCCAGCAGTTCCACGGCGATCTCCCGGTTGAGTTCATTATCCTCCGCCAGAAGAATGCGTTTCCCCCGGAAATCATACTGCTGCCCGGGCGTACCCAGATCTGAGGCCGACAGATCCTCCTCCCAGACGACAGGACCGGCTCCTTCCACCGTGCCAAACGGGACCCGGACGGAGAACGTGCTCCCTTCCCCGTAGACGCTCTCAAGCCCTACGCTTCCGCCCATCATCTCGGCGAACCGCTTCACAATGGACAGGCCCAGACCGGTGCCGCCGAACTTGTGGGCCACGCCGGAATCTTCCTGTTCAAAGGCCTCAAAGACTTTATCAAAATTCTCTTTCTTGATACCGATACCGGTATCCGACACCTGAAACAGAAGCCACAGGCGTCCTTCCTCCCTCTCAGCCTCCGTAACGCGCAGAGTGATCTTCCCGCCGGATGCCGTGAACTTGATGGCGTTGGAGAGAAGGTTGGACAGGATCTGGTTCAGCCGCAGGGAATCCCCTACCAGCGTCTCATCCACCTGTCCGTTGATGGCGATGTCAAAGCAAAGCCCCTTAGATTCCGCCTGGGTCCGGTACACGCTGACCAGGCTTTCCAGGAAAAGCCGCAGGTCGAAAGGTTCGTATTTCATCTCCAGCTTTCCGCTTTCGATCTTGGACATATCCAGCACGTCATTGATCAGCGCCAGCAGATGCTTGGAGGACAGTGAAACTTTCTTCAGACAGTCGTCCACCCTGGCCGGGTTATCCAGGTTCTGCCGGGCAATAGTGCTCATGCCGATAATGCCGTTCATCGGGGTGCGGATCTCATGGCTCATCCGGCTCAGGAACTCACTCTTGGCCCGGTTTGCGTTTTCCGCCCGTTCCTGGGCTGCCACGGCGGCCTCATTGGCCCGGACCAGGGCACGGGTGTGCTGCTGCAGATTGATATAGTAGGCCAGAAACAAAACCGAAATGGCCGCGAGAATGATCACCAGCACAATGATCGCGTCCCCGTTCAGCCTTCTGGTCTGCGCGCCCACCATCTGGTCGATCACGTCATAGGGGATCTCCAGAAGCATGAGCCAGTCAGTCCCTTCGATCGGAGCATAGTACATGCACTGAAGATAACTGCCGGCCTGAAAGATGATCATGCCCGGAGACCTGGAGGCAAAATCCGAGCGCACCTGCTCCAGGGAATATCCCTCGTTAAAGGACGCGTAACTATCCAGTTCGCTTAAAATATTGGTACCCGCCGGGAGATCGTCATTGAACGTATTGTGAATGACGAATGTGCCCTTCTGGGTAACGATGCTGGCGTACGTCTGGGCCTCGGGATTCTGGAGAGCCATGCGGGAGCTGAAGGACTCGCCGGTCAGACCGGCAAGCATCGCCACAAAGGTCTTGTCCCCGAACTCGACCGGACTGATGGCAACGCCCATCATGATCATGTTTTCATTAAGCAGCGCCTCGCTGTACGAGATCCTGTCTCCCTCCCCCAGGAGCAGATCCGCCAGAAAGCTCAGGCGCGAAGCCGCCGGACGGGCGCCGTCCGCGCTGTAATAAAGTCCGTCTTCGTCCAGAAAGGCAAGGAACTGGAAGTCGTTATACTCCTCCGCTTCCGTAAGGAAAGCAGCCAACGCGTCCTGATCCGCCAGATCTTCGTCATTTACGCTGCCGGCAATTGTGCGCAGGGCAGCAAACCGGGCGTTTAAGCCGGTGTCAAAGTGACTGCCGATCTGGGCAGTCATTTCCCGAAGATACATCCGGTTCAGTTCCGCCCCGGAAGACATGGTGATCTTCGCGGAAGAACGGATCAGCCAGATAAAGCACCCGGCGCAGATAACAAAAATAAGCGCGGTAAGCAGAAGATACGGCCGGCGGAATCTCTTATGTTCATTCATCTCCGGTCACCTCCCTGATACGGCCTTCCGGCTGCGCCAGAATGGCCTCGTCGTTGTGGGCCCGGAAATAAAACTGAAGAGCGTCTCCGAATGTCTTGCCCGTCTCCTGAACCAGAGTGACCCCTTCCGCTATCGGCGCGGTATCGCTGTAGACGTTGAGCATGGTAAAACCGTCGCCATTGTTGTCCAGATAGCCGTCCGCCCCGCACATATAGGACGTCACCGCTATGGTATAGGTCCGGGATTCGTCAAAGGACGCGCCGTCCGGAAATGTAATATCCAGAAGCTCTGCCGGACTGTCCCCCGCAGGGGCGCGGAAGGAGTAGCACAGGCCGGACACATTAAGGAACCGCCCGCCGGGAATCTCTCCCTCCTGGACAAGGCGGGTCAGACCGTTGGCCAGCATCGCCCGAACCACGGATCCCTCCACGTTCAGCACCACAATGGTATTATCGTAAGGACACACCACATCCAGGTCGCTTCCGAAGACATTGCCCTCGTAGATACTGCCCCGGATCGCGCCTCCGTTGGCAAAAGCCAGATCCGCGCCGGTCATTTCCCGGATCGCGTCGGCGACCAGATTGCCGATGCCCGTCTCCTCCCGGCGGACATTGTAATTCTCATAGATCATATCTCCCGCCGCTACGCCGATGAGCGTCTCATCATACTCAATACTTTCGTCGCCCTCCAGAAAGTAATGATCCACGCTCCCCAGCGCGTCCTCCATCGTCATTTCGCCGTTAAGCACTTCCACCATACTGCGGCCGAAGTACTGAAGCAGCTTGGCAGGAAACTGGACATTGTACACATAGCCCTCCGACACGCAGTCTTCCAGGCCTGCGGGTATCCCGCCGGACGCAGGCACGTTCGCGGCCAGATAGGACTGGGACGCGCCGATATCCCTGATAAAAGCGGCCTGCCCCTCCGGAGTGGAAAGCAAAGCCAGAACCCGTTTCGCGGCGCTTAAAACACTCTCCCTGCCCGGTTCTGCCAGGACGGCGTTCAGGCCCAGGTAAGCGGCCGGAGCGACGATGGTCCAGGGATGGTTTTCCTCCTCGCTCAGGAAGGGAAGCATGGCAAATTCATACCGGTCGGTGCCGGCATTCAGCATATCCATAAAATGGGCAGAGCTGTAGGTGAGCATCAGGGTGCCGTCCAGCATCCGATCCAGGACCGGAGTCATATTGCCCCGGTTATTGTACAGAGCGGCGGGATTGAGATAACCCTTTTCCGCCATGACGGAGGGCAGGTTAAGGCAATGAGCCATGCCGTTCTTAAACGTCTCCTCCCGCCTGGTGAGCAGTTCCCGCCATATGATCCCGTCGGATCGACCCAGAAAATCCGGAACCTGAGTGCCTATGAGATAGGAGGATACCGTCGTCGTATCGGTGGACTGCAGGGCAAACATAAGGCCGTCGCTCCCTATCCCCAGTCCATGGGACGCCGCCTCATCCAGCATGGCCAGCAGTCCGCCGGCGTCAGCGGGGGCATCGGCCACCCCTGCCTGAGCGGCCAGGGTAACATTGTAGATATAGCCGTAATACTGACCGGGCAGGGGAATGAACAGCGTTCTGCCGTCGATAAGCAGGCTCTGGGAGATCCCGACCTGATAGACAGAGGAAAATTCCTGCGCGCTCAGATCCATCGCATAATCTTTTACATCGCCGGTAGGCATGGTCGTGGTGATGATATCCGCGCCGTGGCCCGCGCGCAGGCGCCGCTCGCTCTCCCCGTCAATGGTGGCCTCGGCGTTGCGCTCGACCTGGAGGTCGATATCCGGATACGTATCCTCCACAAGCTTCTCAAAATTGGGCAGATCAACGGTATACAACATAGTCACCGGAATCTGCGCCGAAGCGGACTCCCCTCCGCTTTCCGGCGAGACGCCTCCTGACGCCGGGCCGCAGCCTGCAAGCTGAAGAACCAACAGGCAGAATGTAATCAGACTGGCGAACCTTTTGTTCATGCTCCGCGCTCCTCTACGTCCTGTGTCCAGAGTAAAATACATAATCACACAATCTAATTATACTGGAAAGCTCCGGATTGTCAAGAAGCGCACCGGGAATGTTCCGACGAGCGCAGGCGCTCTTCCGCTATCCCGACAGCCTGTTTCCTCATCCTCCGCGCGGCGTCGATCACATGGGCCGCGCAGTATTCCGCATCTTCACGGGTCAGCGTAAACTCTTTATCCTTCCCCTTAAGCGCCGCCAGCGCCCGCCTGTAGTCGCCGCCGGAGCCGGGCATGAACAGGTCGTTGCCGGCCGCCAGGGTCGGGGCCGGCTTCGCCATGCGGTATCTTCCCTTCGCCCCCATCATGCTGACCACCCAGTCGGTCATGATCAGGCCGCCGTAGCCCCACTCCCCGCGCAGAACCGTCTTCATCAGGTCGCCGCGCTCCGAAGTGTGGACGCCGTTTAACAGATTATAACTGGTCATCAGAGCCGCCGGACCGCTCCCGGCGATGCAAATCTCAAAGCCGCGCAGATAGATCTCCCGCAGGGCCCGCTCGCTGACCTGACTGTTGGAGACATAGCGGTTGGTCTCCTGGTTATTGCAGCAGAAATGCTTGACCGTCGTACCCTTGCCCGGATGCTTCTGCACGCCCTTCGTGATGGCCGCGCCCACCAGGCCGCTGATCAGCGGATCCTCCGAGCAGTATTCGAAGTTCCGGCCGCACAGCGGACTTCTCTGGATGTTAAATGCGGGCGCCAGCCACAGATCGACGCCGAACCGCTCCATCTCC
>CANQFR010000122.1 GCA_947599905.1 uncultured Lachnospiraceae bacterium | reverse complement strand
GCTGTTCGGCTCGGATCCGGAGATCATCGCCCGGATGGCGGAGATCGCGCAGGAAGGGCCTTATGCCTGGATCGATATCAATATGGGCTGTCCGGTGCCGAAGATCGTGAATAACGGTGAGGGCTCGGCCCTGATGAAGGACATAAAAACGGCAGAGGTGATCCTTACGGCGCTCGTGAAGCACGTCGATAAGCCGGTGACGGTAAAGTTCCGCAAGGCCTTCGATGAAAACGGCCCGGACGCCGTTGCATTTGCGAAGATGGCCGAGGCCTGCGGCGTTGCGGCAGTGGCTGTTCATGGGCGCACGCGGCAGCAGTATTATTCCGGAAAGGCCGACAGGGATATCATACGCCGCGTCAAAGAGGCAGTTGCGATACCGGTGATCGGCAACGGAGATATTTTCACGGCGGACGATGCGGAGCGGATGCTTGACGAGACGGGCTGCGACGGGCTGATGGTTGCACGCGGCGCCCGTGGGAACCCATGGATCTTCCGCGAGATCCTGCATTACCTGGAGACGGGAGAGAAGCTGCCGCGGCCGCAGAACGCGGAGATCTGTGCGATGATCCTGCGCCATGCGCGGCTGCTTGCGGAAGATATCGGGGAGAGACCGGCGATCTGCGAGATGCGGAGCCATGCCGCGGCGTATACGGCGGGCATGGCGCATTCGGCCAGGTTTCGCAGGGAGCTGAATCAGGCGGAGACGTATGAGGAACTTGCGCGTCTGGTAGATGAGATTCTTCAGGCGTAAGCAGAAACGGTGCGGAAAGCCCGTGAAACTAAACTGCGCGGCCCGCATAACGGAAACGGCAACGCAACGGAAGCGGCTGCCGCGGCGGAGCAGACCGCGGCAAACAGAGTCAGAACAGGGCAACGATACCAACAGGAGGGCGATTCGGATACCAACAGGAGGGCAATTCGTATGGAAACGAGAACAATCACATTATCCCCGGCGGGGAGTGCGCAGTTTCACAATCAGGTGGACTTCTGTGTCGGCACGGGGCGCATGGGGCTGGCGCTCCACCATGAGTACCTGGAGGAACTGAAGCTGGTACAGAAGGAGATTCATTTTTCCCATATCCGCGGCCACGGGCTGTTCTCTGATGATATGGCTATCTATCAGGTGAGTGAGGACGGAACGCCGGAGTATAATTATACGTATCTGGACCGGGTCATGGACAGCTACCGGGCGCTGGGACTGAAACCGTTTCTGGAGCTCGGCTTCATGCCGTCGAAGATGGCCAGCGGGACGCAGACGATATTCTACTGGAAGGGCAATACCACGCCGCCGGCGTCCTACGAGGCGTGGACGGATATGGTGAAAGCGGTGCTTACCCATCTCTGCGACCGTTACGGACGCGAGGAGGTTGTGACCTGGCCGGTTGAGGTATGGAATGAACCAAACCTCCCGGGATTTTGGGAACACGCCGATATGCCGGAGTATTTTAAGCTGTTCCACCGTACCTTTGAAGCTGTTAAGGAAGTGGATGAGCGCTTCCGTGTGGGCGGTCCGGCGGTATGCGGCGGCAGCGACGAGGTGTGGATCCGGGCATTTCTGGAATACTGCCGTGACAACGGCCTTACGCCGGATTTCATTACCAGGCATCATTATACGACGGAGCTGCCGGATCATGTGGGACACTACGGCTATCCGGAGCTGATGCGGGCGGAGGACGGTTTTGCGAATCTCCATACCACCCGCGAGATCATTGACAGTTTCCCGGCGTATCGGGGGAAGGAGATTCATATTACGGAGTTTAATACTTCCTACATTCCCAACGCCCCGATTCACGACACGAACCGCAATGCGGCCTATATCGCCCACCAGCTTTCCCGTCTGGGCGACGATAATGAATCCTACTCCTACTGGACGTTCGGCGACGTATTTGAGGAGCAGGGAGTGCCGTTTACGCCGTTCCACGGCGGCTTCGGCCTGGTGGCGGAAGGCTGCATTCCCAAGCCCACATTCTGGACGTTTGCATTCTTTAAGAAGCTGAAGGAAGGAAACGCGCGCTGCATCCTGCGCAGCGAGAGCGAGGTCGTGATGCGTCTGGAAGACGGAAGCTACCGCGGCGTGGTCTGGAATACGGCGAACCGGCGGACCGGCCAGGGCTGCCGGCTGACACTTGAGATCGAAGAACAGGGCGAAGGCTGTCTGCTGACGCGGACAGTGGATGAAACCCACTGCAATCCGCTGAAGGTGTGGCATGATATGGGCGAACCGGCCTGCCTCAGCGAAGAGCAGAGAAAGCTTCTCCGGGAGGCGGCGCAGCCGTTTGTGCAGACCCGACGCGTCAGTCCGCGCAACGGCCGGCAGTCTGTTTCCATCCCGGTGGAGGAGAACGGCGTGGTTTATTTTGAATGGACGCCGGGCGGTGTGAAACCGGACCGCGGTTACTCCTACGGCCGCGCCGAACAGTATCCGCAGATCAATCCGCTGACGCGGTTGGACTATCCGGATCCCGATGTGATCCGCGTAGGAGATACGTATTACATGGTCAGCACGACCATGCATTTCATGCCGGGCTGCGAGATCATGCGTTCCTATGACCTGCGCAACTGGGAGCATGTGTCTTATGTGTATGATACGCTGGACGGAACCCCGGCCCAGCGGCTTACCGGGAATGAGAATATCTACGGTAAGGGAATGTGGGCGGCGTCGCTTCGGTATCACGAGGGCGTCTACCATATCTGCTTCGTGGCGAACGATACCCATAAGACCTATCACTATACGGCTGCCGCGCCCGAAGGCCCATGGGAAAAGCACGAAATGGAAGGGTTTTACCACGACTGCTCGCTGATGTTTGACGACGACGGCAGGCGCTATATCGTCTATGGGAACCGACAGGTCTGGCTTACCGAGCTGAAGGAGGATCTGAGCGGCCCCCTGCCCGGCGGTCTGCACCGACTGCTGGTCGAAGACCGGGATAATCATTATCTGGGATATGAGGGCAGTCATCTGTATAAGATTAACGGAAGATATTATCTCTTTATGATCCATTCGCTGCCTGACAAATGGCGGCGCACCGAGGCCTGTTTCACTGCGGATTCGCTGGAAGGGACATTCAAAGGCGGAGACGTGTTAAACGACGACTATGGTCTGACAGATCAGGGGATCGCACAGGGCGCGATCGTGGACACGCCGGACGGGAACTGGTATGCGATCCAGTTCCAGGATATGGGAGCGGCGGGGCGGATTCCCTACCTGATGCCGGTAAGCTGGGAGGACGGTTTTCCGGTGTTCGGTGACCACGGAACGGTTCCGAAGACATTTCCGGTTGAAAGCACCAGACCGGGACACGTTTATGCACCGCTCTTCGGCAGCGACGATTTTAAGGGCGAATTGAAAACATACTGGCAGTTCAGCCATGAACCGGATCTGTCCCTCATCACGCATGACAGGACTGCCGGAACATGGATGGTGCGCACGGACAAGGTCTGCGGTTCGCTTCTGCAGGCAAGGAATACGCTGACACAGAGAATGCTATGGCCGGGCTGTGCCGCAGAGGTTACGGTGGACGGCAGCGGACTCGGGGAAGGCGACTTCGCCGGATTATGCGCCCTGCAGGCCTGCTTCGGGTTCGTCGGGCTGACGCGCAGGGACGGACGTCTGTATCTGGTGGTGCGCACGGTGGAACCGCAGCCGCAGGGAACCGCCACGGGCGCCGCGGCGGATGAGCCGGAGAAGGAGTGGGACGCGGTTTGCGTGGAGGAGAAGCCGTATCTGCTGAAACTGGAAGCGGACTTTAGCGGCGGCAGGGACGTCTGCAGCTTTTTCTACCGGGAGAAGAGCTTTTGGAGCCGCTGGCAGCGTCTCGGCCCGGAGCACAGGCTGCGTTTTGACCTGCGGCATTTCTGCGGCTGCCGTTTCGGACTTACAGTCTATTCGACGGTGAAGGCCGGGGGAAGCGCCGCGTTTGGAGACTTTATTTACCGGGAGCGGTAAGCTGCAGAATGCCCGGGGAGACAGCCGGATCAACGGGGCTTACCCGGCAGCAGAAAGGAGCGTATGATGGCAAAACAGGCAAAAATCACGATTCACCCTTCCTATCAGGTCGGGGAAATATCACCGAGGCTGTTTGGTACCTTCCTGGAACCGATCGGCACCATGGTGAACGGTACAATGTATAATCCGAAGCATCCCACAGCCGACGAACAGGGCTTCAGGCGGGATGTGATCGGAGCGCTTAAGGCCGCCGGTATGCGTGCCGTGCGTCTGCCGGGCGGCAATTTCGTGTCGGCCTGGAACTGGAAGGATTCCATCGGCCCGCGTTCGGAGCGGAAGGTGCGGCTGGATCCGGCCTGGCACCAGTATATCACGAATGAGGTGGGGCACGACGAATACCTGCAGTGGGCGGAGAAAACAGGGGCGGAACCGCTTTATACGATCAATCTGGGAAGCGGCGGCATGCAGGACGCCATGGATCTGGTGGAGTATACCAACCATGCGGGCGGAACCTGGTGGTCCGACCTGCGCCGCAAAAACGGCCATGAGGCGCCGTATAACGTGAAGACCTGGTACCTGGGCAATGAAATGGATGGCCCCTGGCAGCTGGGTTCCTGGGATAAGGATCCGAGAGGCTACGGCGTCAGGGCCAATGAGATTTCCAAGGCTATCAAATGGATCGACGGACGTATTGAGACGGCAGTCTGTGCGTCTTCCTCGCCGTTTATGGATCATTATCCCCAATGGGAGGAGACCGTGCTGCAGGAATGCTATGATTCCGTGGACTACCTCTCGATGCATCATTACCACAGTGCGCCGCCCGGCGACATCAGGGCGCTTTTGGGAGGAAGCGTCTACTATGAGGACTATATCAACACCGAGATCGCCCTCTGCGACCTGATCGGCGCAAAATGCCGTTCGCCGAAGAAAATCATGCTGTCCTTTGACGAGTACGGTGCGATGATCCGGCCCAACGCGCCGCTGCATCCGGGTTACGGTTATTACAATATGGTCCGGACCCATTACCGGTTCGACCCCGCGATGGGATACATCCTCCATGATCCGGACAATATGGAAGAGCGGATTCGACCCGGCGGCGACCTGCTGCAGATGCTGTCCATGGTCTCCATTCAGCTGGCCTTCCTGCGGCATGCGGACCGCGTTAAGATCGGGTGCATGACCGGCGGGCTGGAAGCATTGTGCGCATCCGACCACGATCATGTATGGAAATCCGCATCCCACTACGCATTCTGCCTGATGATGGAATACGCCCGCGGAATTTCCATGCGCACGGCGGTGGAGGCGGAGACCTTCGATCTGCCGGGTTATGCCATCGACGATACCTCCCAGTACAGGGAAAAGGAAGGCGTAAGCTTTATCGACGCCGCATCTGCCTGGGATCGGGAGAGAAAGCAGCTGGCCGTGTTTGTCATCAACCGCAGCGAAGAGGAGGAGTATCCGCTGACGCTGGATATCCGGGGTTTTGAACAGTACCGCTTTGCAGGCCATCAGGAACTGGTTACCGACGACCTCTCGGCCAGAAGTACCTTTGAGGAGCCGGATCGTATCCTGCCGAAGGCGAATACGGAAGGCATCTTTGAAGGCGGTCAGCTTCGGACGCATGTGAAGCCTCTGTCATTTAACGTGATCCTTTTTCAGGACGCGCCGATATCCTGAATCATGTACCGGAAACGTGCGCCCGGCATCCTGATATTCCCTGATTAGAGTGTCTGGGACCGGGCGCGCCGATATCTTGAATCGTTTCTTGACAAGACGTATCACATGGGATATAATACTGCGTAATGTGAAGGGCAAGAAGGGGCCTTTCGCGAAGAAATAAAACAAGGAAGGGAACTGTAGCATGGCAGAAAAGAAGAATATTTTGACCTACGACGGTCTGAAGCGGTACGAGGCGGAGCTTCAGTATCTGAAGGATGTCAAAAGAAAAGACGTGGCCCAGAAGTTAAAAGAGGCCAGAGAACAGGGGGATCTGTCAGAGAATGCAGAGTACGATGCAGCGAAGGACGAACAGAGGGATACGGAACTCCGCATTGAGAAACTGGAGAATCTTCTGAACAACGTGGAAGTGATCGTCGAGGACGATATCGATCTGGAGAAGGTCAGTATCGGCTGTAAGGTACTCGTACATGATGAGGAATTTGACGAGGACATTGAATTCCACATCGTCGGTTCCATCGAGGCAAACAGCCTGGAGAATAAGATTTCCAATGAATCCGCCGTCGGAATGGCGCTTCTGGGAAAGAAGGTCGGCGATACCGCGACCATTAAGACGTCCATGGGACAGCTTGACTACAAGGTGCTGGCAATTTCAAGGCCGCAGTAGAAAGAGGAGAATGACCGGTTATGGCAGAACAGCAGACACAGACACAGCAGAACCCGGCGCAGAATCGCCAGAATCCGCAGAACCCGGCACAGCAGCCGCAGCAGGACGTGGGGCAGCTTCTGAAGGTGCGCCGCGATAAGCTTGCGGAACTTCAGGCCGCTGGCCGCGATCCGTTTCAGATCACGAAATACGACGTCACCGTCCACAGCACGGACGTTAAGGATGATTATGAAGCCTGGGAGGGCAAAGAGGTTGCTGTCGCGGGCCGCATGATGTCGCGGCGTATCATGGGCAAGGCGTCTTTCTGCAATGTCCAGGATCTGAAGGGCAGCATCCAGTGCTACGTGGCGCGGGATTCGATCGGCGAGGAGCCATATAAAGATTTCAAGAAGCTGGATATCGGCGATATCATCGGCGTCACAGGCACTGTCTTTACGACGAAGACCGGTGAGATCTCGATCCACGCTACTTCGCTGACGCTGCTGAGCAAGAGCCTGCAGATCCTGCCGGAGAAATACCATGGTCTGACCAATACGGATATGCGCTACCGCCAGCGGTATGTGGACCTGATCATGAACGAGGATGTGAAGAAGACCTTTGTCATGCGTTCGAAGATCATCAGCAGCATCCGCCGTTATCTGGACGGTCAGGGTTTCCTGGAGGTGGAGACGCCGATGCTCGTAGCCAACGCCGGCGGCGCGGCGGCGCGGCCGTTCGAGACCCATTACAACGCGCTCGATGAGGACGTGAAGCTGCGCATTTCCCTGGAGCTGTACTTAAAGCGGCTGATCGTCGGCGGCATGGAGCGTGTCTACGAGATCGGCCGGGTGTTCCGCAACGAGGGGCTGGACACGAGGCATAACCCGGAATTCACGCTGATGGAGCTCTATCAGGCGTATACGGATTACTACGGCATGATGGATCTGACGGAGAACATGTTCCGCCATGTGGCCCGTGAGGTCTGCGGCACGACCACGATCACCTATTCCGGCGTGGAGATCGACCTCGGGAAACCGTTCGAGCGGCTGACCATGATCGATGCCATTAAGAAATACACCGGTATTGATTTTGAAGAGATTAAGACCACAGAGGAAGCAAAGAAGCTGGCGGATGAGAAGGGCGTCCACTACGAGGCCCGCCACGTCCGCGGCGATATCATCAACCTGTTCTTCGAGGAGTTTGTGGAGGAGCATCTGATCCAGCCGACCTTCATCATGGACCATCCGGTGGAGGTCAGCCCGCTCACCAAGAGAAAGCCGGATAAGCCGGAACTGGTGGAGCGGTTCGAGCTGTTCATCTACGCCCGCGAGATGTGCAACGCCTACTCGGAGCT
>CANQFR010000121.1 GCA_947599905.1 uncultured Lachnospiraceae bacterium | reverse complement strand
GTCCGTCGTGGTAACGGTTACGATCTTCTTTTCCTGCACTCCTACTCCTGCCATTTACTCCTGGTCCTCCTCTCCGTTGTAGTCCTTGTCCTCGCCGTCGAAATAATCATCCATCGGCGTTCTTGTCTCTGAATTATACAAATCATCCAGAATCCGCTGCGACTGCGCCGCAAGGCAAACCGCCGACACAGCCATGTTGATAGCCGAATCGTAAAGCGTGGCGCAGTTGTTAATGAAATCCCCCTCATCATTCGATAAAAGGCTGAGCATAACCTTCATGTCTGCGTCGATACACTTCATTTTTTTGGAGCATATCGAATAATACTCTGCCGCAATTCCATACCCTTCATGCCGGTTGCGTACCAAGGTCTGGCACAAGCCCTCCTCTCGCTGCTGATCCATGGCGAACTTCGCAACTTTCTGAATATTATCTTTCAGAGAACGCTCGGAACTTAAAGTTACATCCATCTTGATCTGCTCGTATTTCATGTCTTACTCCCCTCTTTCTGCCCTCTCGGCCTTGGCCCGGTTCAGTGCCTTCGTGTTCGCTTTCCGCCGGGCGATGGTAAGTTTCTCATATACGCTTAAGCATTCTGCAAGCTCGTCCGGAAGGCTTCCGTCGGCCTCCACGATCCCCTTGCAGGTGCTGCTTAACGTCCGCGGGTCCACCCTCTCGGTGATAATGTCTCCAAGCCCCAACTCACGCAAGGTATCCAGGAAATTAATCCCCTTCTCCGCAAGCGTTTCTTCTCCCAACTTGGAATATTCCGTCTTCTGCTGCAGGCTGTATGTAAATCCGCCGACCACCGTATTCGGCTTCTCCTCGTCGATCATGATCTGGCAGATCTCCTGCTCCAGCTCGTCCTTTGCTTTATTGTTCTCCTTTGTGGCCTCCGCCAGCTCGTCCTTCCGGTCAAGCAGCTTCTGGTATTCCCTGATTTTCTGATCCAATACTGATTCCATCACTTTAATTCCTCCTCTGCTTTATGACTTAAAATAAATATGCGGGCCCTAAGTGTTATCCTGTCTCTGCACCGAACCGTTAAGCCCAGGCCGGTTTGTCCGTTAAGCTCATAAAGGGGCGTTATGGTTCCATCTCCGCCGTCGTCCTCTGTAAGCTCGCAGGCGTAGTCGTAGGCGATGCCGACGGCCTTGTGGTAATCGGTCGTAATTCCTACGCAATTTACAAAATCTTCGCTGTAATGAATAATTACAAAAGTTTTCAAAAGTATTGCCTCCAATCGTCAACAATCGTTTTCGCCAGATCCTCTTTCCGCGAAAGTGCTTTGCTGATAAGGACATCTACGGTTCCTTCAACCGTGAGATCGATATAGGTGCATGTATTTTTTTGCCCGATTCTGTGAATGCGGGCCAGGCTCTGCGAATACGCGGCATAGTTGAAATTCTTGCTGTAATAGACACAGGTATCTGCGGCGGTCAGCGTAATTCCAAGTCCGGCGGTATCAATCTGCGCCAGGAATATTTTAGTTTTGGGATTTTTCTGAAAGTCCTCTACGATAGGCCCGCGGTCGCTGATCTTGATATCTCCGTAGATGCTGGCATATTGGACTTTCTTTTTCTGAAAAAGATTCTGGATAATATCGATCTCCGGTCGGAACCTGCAGAACACAACCAGCTTCTTATCCTCGCCGATAACATAATCATCGATAATATCCTCCAAAGCCAGGAGCTTCCCGTCAAACACCCACTCCGGCTTTTCTCCGTCATCTGGCTGGATGAATCCGCCGGTGAACTGCTGCAGGCGCAGGAGCTTTGTAAGCACAGTCGTCGCCGTGACCTGCCCGCCGTTCTCCAGCTCCGCGTAACTGTCTCTCTTGATCTGGTTATATAAATTCTTCGCTTTCCCTTGCAGCGGGATATTTCTGGTGATGAACGTCTGCTCCGGAAGGTCAAGCGCCTCCTCCTTCGTCACCCGGTAAGCAATGCTGTATTCCTTCTTGATAAGCTGGTCGAGATCATGATACCCAACGATCTGCCGGCGATTGAATCCGCCCATCACCGCATACCGGCCGCGGAACGCATAGTAGCTTGTTCCAAAAACCGAAGGATCAAGAAATCGGTACTGGCTGAAAATGTCAATGGCGTTATTCTGAATTGGCGTCCCGGAAAGAATCAACTTATATTTGGCAACGTCCCCGAGCTGGTGCATGGCCTTGCTCTGCTGCGCATCATGGGTCTTGATCCGCTGGCTCTCATCGGCGATGATCATATCCGGCCGCCAATCCATAAGCGCCTCAAAGATCCCTTCCCGCCAGATAGATTCATAATTGATAACCGCAATCTTAAGCGCCTTCAGCGGATAGGTCTTTACTGCATCAAGCTCTCGGAGCCTCTTTTCCTTGTCCCCAAGAAGCACACCTATCCGGCATCTGAAATCCGCATACTCGCGGATATCGTTCGGCCAAACCGGGCACACTGATGTCGGAGCTACAATAAGCACAGTTTTGATTGCCCCCATCTGGTACATCGCTCCCGTCGTCGCTATCGATGTAAGCGTTTTCCCGGTTCCCATTTCAAAGAGAAATCCGAACCCCTTATTGCTCATAAAACACATCCTCCGCCAAATCGAGCAACTTATCGTCGAGGACCTCGCATATTGCGTTATAATTCTTCTTGGTAATCTTGCGAAATTGCAACGCATTCCACGCCATATCAGACACATTCTCTACTTCGTCTTCTGTGGTGCATTCTTCCGCTTTTTTCAAAAGCGCTCTTGCTTCTTCATTGATTCTTATTCTCATGATTATAATCCGCCTTTCTGCTTACCTGAACTTTCCCAGGATGTATAAGCTCAAATGTCAAAAGCGCCATGTTCGCCCCTCTGGTTTGATGCTTAAATAACGGGATCCTTACCGGATATTTATAGAGCGGCTCCGGATTTTCATTCATTCTCTCGGCATCGACCGCGGCCTGGATTCCGTTCATCCTCTGCCGCTCTGCCTCGATCGGTGCCGGAAGTTTCACGATGCTGGCCAGCCTATTAAGCAAATCTGCCGTCGCCGGGCCGGAAAACCATTGCCGCCCCCTGTCCCATCGCATAGCGTTCCAGCTTTTTATAATGGCGTACTGCGTGCTGTCCGCATCAACCACGAACAGATTGCCGCCATCCAGTTTCATTTTCATGAATCTACCTCCGGAATGATATATACTGTTCTCATGCAACTACCGGCTCCATCCTCAAACCAAAGGGCTTCTTTGTGGGAATCCATATAGATATCGATGCGATTCCCCTTGATCGCCGACCCGGTATCTTCGGCGACGTATTCCCCCAGTCCCTCTACGTAAACCCTACTTCCCATTGGAATCACCGAAGTATCTACCGCAATAGTTCTTCCCGCCTCCGGCATTACGCCGGATGCCGTTGGCCCACCAGACCATCGTCCGCAGCATATCTCGCATCCGCAGTATGCCGTCAAAGTAAATGTTCCGAGACACCTCATTTCCGGATCCGACGAAGCCTCGATCTCCTCCGTCGGCTGGACGATACTTTCCGGCTCCTCCGAAACTGTTTCCGGTTCCGTCGGCCCAATGGCCTTATCAGGCACACATGCCTCCGTCTCTGGTGCGTCAGTTGGAGCTAAAATCATTTCGTGCGGCTCTGCTGCATTCGCAACGATCCATATCGCCGTTACCGCTCCAATAAGCACTGCCAGCGCGGATACCAATATAACCTTGAGCGTCCGCTCAATTCTTCTGCGCCGCCTCATTTCAGTGATTGACATTATCTTATATGGCCTCATGCTGTTTTCCCCTCTTATTGATCTGCTCTGCCATGATGCTATCGAGCCAATGTTCGATTTCTGTGCATCGTTGCAGGAAAGCATCTGGAAGCCAGTCCATATCTACTTCAATATGTTCATATTTCGACTTTCCACCCATCTCCCATCCATTCCTACAAATCCGAAACTCTACATTTGCGCAATTTCCCGAGAAAGAATAGAAAACGGTTGGAAGGTTACCTGTCCTATCGCTACTTCTGCCGAACATCCCATTGATCACCGTCGCCTTGCGCATTAATGCCATGACCATATCAATTCGCTTCGTCTCATCCAGCAACATAATTAGCCCCTCCTTGGCTCCTTGTGAATGACAACATATCTGGCGTTCGCCCCTTCATTCCAGATGGTCTTCGTGTACTCTGTCTTCTTGGCTTCGATTATTGTCGGCGTCAGGTATCCGTGCCGCGCCAGGATCCCTTTTACAAGGATCGGTTTCAGGTTCCGCTCTTTACAGTAGTTGGAAAACGTCTTGGCCGGAACCACGGCATCACCATCGGTTTCCCCGAAATCCTTAATAATCGAAGCAACGAATTCCGCAACGTCGATCAAATAAGCCTGGTCCTTCAGGGCTTTCCACTCTTCAAGTTCCTCCATTCCGCTGATTACAATTCCGGCCTGCCGCAGCGTGGATAGAATAAGCGGCAAGCGCTCCTCTGGTGCCTGACAAAGAATTTTAGAAATCCGAATCGCCTGTTCGATTTCGATCTCCTTTGGAACCAGAATCTCCTGTTCCATGTGTAGCCTCCTTTATGTATTGCGCTGCGCCACTTCGGCGCTGTACGGATCTCCGCCCTTTTCGAGCTCTCGGTACATTGTCGCCGAATGAACACCGATAATAAGCGCCATCTCATCGACGGTCTTTCCCTGAGCGCTCAGCGCCTCGATCTTCTTACGATCCTCAAAGCGCAGGCGCTTGTATGGCTTCCTCGGCCTGTTTGCTGCCATCACGCGTCACCTCCTCCTGGGCAAAAAAATAAACGCCGGAGCGTTCAACTCTGGCGTTTATGCAAATAAAAAAGATAAATGCCGTCGAGCTGTTGCTCTCTGACATTTATCTTAAATCTTTACGCTAAATTCCGTACTTTTTCTGTCAGGCAGACTCCCCGGGCTTTCGAAGCCCGCGGGTATTTTTCTCCACCAATGTCCGCGCGACCATGATCTGGTGGCTGCAGCCGAGACATTTCAGCCGGAAATCGGCTCCTACCCGCATGATCTCCCACTCGTGACTGCCGCAGGGGTGTGGTTTCTTCAGTTTCACGATATCGCCGACCTCATACTGCATACACATTTCTCCTTTTCTCACAGATACGCCTGAAATACCTCCCCGATCGGATCATTGATCACCAGATCCGCATGGGCATCCCGGGTCGTGGCGGACTTATTAATCAGCACCAGCTTATTCCCCTGATAATAATCGATCAGCCCCGCCGCCGGATACACGGTCAGCGAAGTTCCTCCGATAATCAGCACATCCGCGTGCCGAATGTAGGATACGGACTTCTGCAGCGTCCGCTGATCCAGCCCTTCCTCGTAGAGGACTACGTCCGGCTTGATCGTGCCGCCGCAAGTGCATTTCGGAACTCCTGGAGAACTTACGATCTTCTCCAGCCCGTAAGGCTTATGACACCGGGTGCAGTAATTCCGGTGAATGGAGCCGTGCAGCTCCAGTACCTCTTTGCTCCCCGCCATCTGGTGCAGACCGTCGATATTCTGGGTAATGACTGCTTTGAGCTTCCCCTGTGCCTCCAGCTTCGCAAGCGCCAGATGCGCCGCGTTGGGCTTCGCATCGGTGAAGATCATCTTATTCTTATAAAAACGGTAGAACTCCTCCGGATTATGCACATAAAAAGAATGGCTGATGATGACTTCCGGCGGGTACTGGTACTGTTGATTGTACAGCCCGTCCTGACTCCTGAAATCCGGGATGCCGCTCTCCGTGGAAACGCCCGCCCCGCCGAAGAAAACAATATTATCGCTCCCGTCAATCCATTGCCGCAATGTCTCCTGTGGTGTCATGTGAAATCTCCCCCTTTTCTTAAATTTCCGCGCGGCCGTTCACCGCTGCGCGTTCAGCCACTCCTGCGCCTGCGCAAGTCCTTCTTTTGTAAACGAAAAATACGCTGTCGTCTTCTCCTCCTCCGGCGTCACATCCGAAGCGTACAGTCCGTGCCAACAGACCGCAGCCAGACAGTCGCCCGCCGGCGCCCCGGCTCCCTCGGGCGAAACTTCTGCCGACACCTCTCCGGCGCAGATCTCCCGCCCCGGCCACAAGGCATCCGAAGGGACGCTCTCACCGCTGCGCTTCTCAAGCACAAACCGCAGCGTCCCGTCGCTTCCCGTAAACCGGCTCTTTTTCAATAACGGAATCCCCATCGTTCCTTTCAGATCAATCATTGCATTCTCCCCACCCTGCTCCGTACTTGTTATACTCCTACTTTACACCTGCGGGACATATTTTGCAACGGAAAATAAATGCTTCAGCGACGTTCTTCTTACATACAGGCGCCGCCGGAAACCGATATAACGGATGGACAGCCGCTTTGAGAATTTCGGCGAAACTTCTTGTATTTGCATACAGAATATTGTAAAATAATGACATAAATACACAAAGGGGGTGCCATTCCATGGGCAAATTTGTTATCAAGACGTCCGAAAAGGGCGTGCGTTTCAATCTGAAGGCCGGCAATGGTCAGGTCATCGCATCATCACAGACCTATAAGACTCTGGCCACCTGCAAGAAGGGCATCGCCAGCGTCCAGAAGAACGCGGCCGCCCCGGTAGAAAACCAGACTGTCGAAGGATACGCGCCGGTTAAATCTCCGAAGTACGAAGTCTACACCGACAAAGCCGGCGAATTCCGCTTCCGCTTAAAGGCTTTCAACGGCCAGATCATCGCCTCCAGCGAAGGCTACACGACGCTTGCCAGGTGCTTAAATGGCGTGGCCTCCGTCGGCAAAAACGCAACTGATGCCGCTGTCGTTGTGGAATGATCAGTCAAACGAATTTCAAATGCCGGGGTTCGGACAGGCGTTCCGATTCCCGGCACTTTTTTGTTGTCATGCAGCACAACGATCACACTGGCTATGAAAAAAGAGCCTGCAAATACAGACTCTCTTGCGAGGCGACAACCGGATTCGAACCGGTGGATCAGGGTTTTGCAGACCCACGCCTTACCACTTGGCTATGTCGCCTTATTCTCTAAATTATATGCACGAACCGTATCCCTTAATGACCCCAACGAGATTCGAACTCGTGTTACCGCCGTGAAAGGGCGATGTCTTAACCGCTTGACCATGGGGCCGAATATAAAAACACAAGGCAACCCACGTCCCTGCTGTCATAGCCGTCCGGCCAGACACAGGCAGTGCCGGACTTCCTTGTGCTAACTCCCCGAGTAGGACTCGAACCTACGACAGCGCGGTTAACAGCCGCGTGCTCTACCGACTGAGCTATCGAGGATTGTGCGCGATACCCAAGTAAGTGCACGGTCATTTCGGATTATGCGTGGAAAACTTGTTTTCCTAAGCATACATCGAAATGACTGTATAAGCGACGCAGTCGCGACCGAGGGGCCATGCCCCGAGGTGCACTTACGGACTATCACGGATTCTTAAAGGGTACACACCCTCAAAACCGCATACTGAAACCCGCTTCCGGTTCCGCCTCCCATGGCCTCACCTTCCGCTTCCCCCTTCCCCACACGGCCTTCCCGCCGCATGCCTCCGGGGCACATCCAACCAGCTTCCCTCTCCGCTTCCAGCCTGCCTCCCTGGACAAGCCCTCGGCCGATTAGTGGCGGCCAGCTCCGCGCGTCTCCGCGCTTCCAC
>CANQFR010000120.1 GCA_947599905.1 uncultured Lachnospiraceae bacterium | reverse complement strand
CCGGTGCTGCAGGGCAAATAAACCATAATAGATGGTGGAGGCGACTTCTCCACCATCTAAATCATACATTCCGAAGACGCCGCACTCTTCGTGCAGCTTGTCTTCCTGATCCCGGATATTCTCCATCTCCATGGTCTGATACCACCTTTGCATATCTGCAGGATTCCGGCCGGCCGCTGCCGGCCTTCTTCCGGACTTTCACCGAATCTCCGATTCGAGAGATACCTCCCACCGGCTGCCCGATTCAGGAAATACCGCTCTCCGGCTGCCCGCCCTTCGGAACATTCCTACTGGATTCCCAGCCTGCGGAACACTTCCTGATAGGCGTCTTCCACATTGCCCAGATCGCGGCGGAAACGGTCCTTATCCAGCTTCTCGTGCGTCTCCTTGTCCCAGAGACGGCAGGTATCCGGCGAGACCTCGTCGGCCAGGATGATCTGTCCGTGGTAACGGCCGAACTCGATCTTGAAATCGATCAGCTCAATGCCGAGACCCGCGAAATACTCGCGCATCACGTCATTGACCGTAAAGGCGTACTTCGTGATCGCGTCGATCTCCTCCTGCGTCGCCAGGTTCAGCGCCAGCGCGTAGTAGCTGTTAATGAACGGATCGTGCAGGTCATCGTTCTTATAACTGAATTCCAGCGTCGGGCAGGCCAGTTTGATGCCCTCTTCCATGCCCAGCTTCTTCGCGAAGCTTCCCGCGGAGAAGTTACGGATAATGACTTCAAGCGGCACGATCTCCACCTTCTTCACGAGGGTCTCGCGGTCATTGAGTTCCTCGACCAGATGGGTCGGCACGCCCTTCTTCTCCAGCAGTTTGAAAATGTGATTCGTCATGCGGTTATTGATCGCACCCTTGCCCACAATCGTGCCCTTCTTCTGGCCGTCAAATGCGGTCGCATCGTCCTTATAGGATACGATCAGCAGATCCGGATCGTCCGTCAGAAATACCTTTTTTGCCTTGCCTTCGTATAACTGTTCTCTTTTTTCCATGGATGTCCACCTGTCCTTTGTGAAATATCAACGGAAGCATTATAGCGTATCGCAAGGATTATCGCAAGTAGTTTTGACGGTTTTTTAACTTTCACAATTTTGCCCCGGAACGCATCTTCGCCGGTTTATCCGGCCCGGCCGCGTCATGCATCTTCGACGCTTCACTCGTCCCCGCCCGCCTCTTGCGCGTCTTCGCCTGCGAAGGCAGTCTCCCGGCTCTCCTGCTTCCGGTAGAACTCAACCGCGCCGTCGCGCAGACGCAGACGGAAGCCAAAGACTTCTTCCGGAAAGCCCCCGCCGCCAGCCTCTCCCGCCGGAAGCAGCCACTGACGGCTGCCGCTCTCTGTGCGCAGGGCGAAGAAATCCACGGCGCCCCGCTGCAGAAGACACGCCGCCTCCAGAATCAGAAACGCATAACAGAAACGCCGCACCAGCAAATCCGCAGCATCCCTGCGCGTAAAATTTCTCCATGATTTTTTCGCAGAAAACGCAGAATTCCTCACAAAAAGCCCCCCCTGTTACCCGCGCATATCCCGCCGGTCAATGACGCCCCTCCGGCCACAGGCCGGAGGGGCGTCTTCTCATGTCCTGATTCTGTTCGGGTCAACGACTCTCTCCGTCGCCGGACGGCCTTACGCTCTGGACAGATACTCGCCCGTGCGGGTATCGATCTTAATCCGGTCGCCGGTGCTGACAAACAGCGGCACAAAGACGGTCGCACCAGTCTCCACGACCGCGGGCTTGGAAGCGCCCGTAGCGGTGTCGCCCTTAAAGCCGGGCTCGGTATCCGTGATCTCCAGCTCCACAAACAGCGGCGGCTCCACGGAGAACACCTTGCCGTTATAGGAGCAGACCTTGCACATCTCGTTCTCCTTGACGAACTTCAGCGCATCGCCGATCAGCTCGCTGCTTAACGCAATCTGCTCATAGGTATTCGTGTCCATGAAATTATACAGATCGCCGTCCTGATACAGATACTGCATATCCACACGGTCAATCCTCGCCGCCGGGAACTTCTCGGTCGGGCGGAAGGTCTTCTCAACCACGCCGCCGCTGATCACGTTCTTGATCTTCGTGCGTACGAATGCAGCGCCCTTGCCGGGCTTCACATGCTGAAATTCCAGAATCTGATATACGTTGCCGTCAATCTCCAGTGTCACACCGTTCCTAAAATCACCTGCTGATATCATAAATGTAGCTCCTCCTTCAAATACTGACTGTCCTTGCGGTGCTTGATCGCTTCCATTCTATACTAAATCCGCACTTCTTTCAACCACTTTTTCGAAATATTGCGCCAAAATCGCGTCAAAAATGTCATTCGGAAACCGCCGGAGACCGCAAGCGGCCCCGTACCGGCTCCGCCGCTTCCCTTCCGCCGGTCCGCCTCAGCGGTCCGCCGCCTGCGCGTTCTTTGTCAGCCAGTCCATCGCCAGCTCATAGCCTGTCAGCCCGAGCCCCACGATCTGCCCGGTACAGGCCGGCGCGGTCACCGAGATATGACGGAACTCTTCGCGCCTGTGGACATTGGAAATATGAACCTCGATCTTCGGGATATCGACAGACGCCAGCGCGTCGCGGATCGCGTAGCTGTAATGCGTGTACGCGCCAGGATTGATGATGATGCCCCCGACCTTCGTACGGTATGCTTCCTGAATCCTGTCAATGATCTCGCCCTCGCAGTTGCTCTGATAAACCTCGAGTTCGTGGCCTTCCGCCTTCGCCTTGCTCATAAGCCTGTCCACCAGATATTCGTAATTCTCCGTCCCATAGACGGCCTTCTCCCGAATCCCGAGAAAATTCAGATTCGGACCGTTAATTACCAGAAGTTTCAATGTATTCGCCTCCCGTTTCCTGATTCTTAATATCCCGCATGTGCTATGTCCGCGCTCCGCCGGGCGTCCATGCGTCCGAGGATCTCCTCGCCGATCATCTCCGGCGTCCGTCCGTCCACATCCACCGTGAGATGCGCCGTTTCTTCATAAATAGGCCCCCGCTGCGCCAGAAGCGACTCCACCTTCCGCTGCCGGTCATCCCCGGCCAGAAGCGGCCGTGAATGATCACCGGCCAGCCGCTCGCACACGGTCTCCGGTTTCACGCGCAGATAGACCACACAGCCCAGTTTCCGCAGCGCCTCGCGGTTTTCGGCGCGCACCGGCAGGCCGCCGCCCGTGGAAATGACCACCGGCTGCCGTCTTGCGGCAAGCCCCGTAAGGACCTCTGTCTCCGCGGCGCGGAAGGCCTCCTCGCCGCGCGTTGCAAAGATCTCGCTGATCGTCATTCCGGCCCCGGCCTCGATCATTGCGTCCGTATCCAGAAGCTGTCTGGACAGCTTTCTGGAAAGCCACCGGCCGACAGTCGATTTACCCGCGCCCATAAAGCCGATCAGAACAATGTGGCCGCAGCGCCGCGCATTCCGCACCGTTTGCGTGTCTGCCGCCTTGCCAGCCGCGGCCCTGGCCGCAGTCTCAACCACGGTTCCACTCGCGGCTTCAACCCTGACCTCTGCCACGGTTCCAGCCGCGTCCCCAGTCTCAGCCCCGGCCGCAGATTTCCCATGCTCACCCATTAAGCCGTTCCTCCATGATCTCCCGGACACGGCTGATCACCTCATCCGGAACGTGCAGGCCCGGATTCCACAGTTCCAGCGCCGCCACGCCCTGACAGATCAGCATATCCAGCCCGCCCGCCGCCTGGCCGCCCGCCGCTTTCACATGTTTCATGAAGCGGGTCTCTGACGGCGTGTAAATGATATCCACCGCCTGCGCAATTTTCCGGTAAAAATCCATGTCCTCTACCGGCGCGGCGTCCGTATGCGGATGCATCCCCACGCTGGTCGTCTGAATCGCCAGATAGGAATTCCCGGGAAGCTCGCGCCACTGTGCCAGCGGAAGCGCCGCCACGGCAATCTCCCCGCCGTCTGCCGCCATCCGCCGCATATCCGCCGCCAGCGCCTCCGCCTTATCGGGTGTCCGGTTCAGCACCGTAACCGAAGCCGCGCCCTCGCGGACCAGCAGATAGGCGGCCGCCCGTGCCGCGCCGCCCGCGCCGATCAGCAGGCAGGCCCGGCCGCGGATCTCCATACCCTGTCCGCGCATCGCACGGAACAGGCCTTCGGCATCTGTATTATAACCCTTGTAACCTTTATTTGCAGCGCCGTTATCCGGCAGCCGCACAAGCGTATTGCAGGCGCCGATGCAGCGCACCGACACATCCGTCTCCGTCAGAAACGGAATCACCTCCTGCTTATAGGGAACCGTCACATTCAGTCCTGCAAAGCCCAGCGCATACGCGCCGCGGATCGCTTCGCCGAGCGTACCGTGCTCCACCGGACACGGCACATAGATATAATCCAGGCCCAGAGCCTTCGCAATCTCATTATGCATCAGCGGCGACAGGGAATGCCCCACCGGGTTCCCGATCACGCCGCAGAGCATCGCATTGCCAGTTACCATCTGCGTTCCTCCGTTCCGTGCTCACAGACACTGCTGCCGCACGTTCCTGCATTTCCTCCGATAAAAGAACAGCACCACCGCCTCCAGATACCGCTTAAGCACGATCTGGATCTCCTCATGCGGATCGATCGGCTTCGTAAGCACCGTCCGGATCCCTGCGCGGTTGGCGCCGTATATGTCCGTGAAAATCTGATCCCCCACAAAAAGCGTCGTCTGCCGGTCCGTCCCCATCAGCGCCATCGCCCGTTCGTAGCCTTTCGCGCCCGGTTTTCCGGCCTTATGAATGTAAGCGGAACCCACCTGCTCCGCGAACGGCTGCACCCGCGGCTCCCGGTTATTCGACAGCAGGCAGGTCTTCATGCCCAGCCGGTGAAAGCGCGCAAAGAGGGCAATCGCCCGCTCATCCGCCGGGGCGCCATGACAAACAAGGGTATTATCGATATCAAAGATAATCCCCCGCACGCCCTGCTCATATAATTTCTCATACGGAATCTCATAGGCGGAATTCACCCATTCGTCCGGATAAAACCGTTCAAGCATAACGCCTCCGCCGCCCGCGGTGCCGCCGTGAACCCGCAGTATCTGCCCGCGCCGCCCCAAAACCGCCGCATCCGCGGCTTTCCACGCACACCGCCTACTTCTTCAGCAGCTTCCCGATCTCGTCAATAAATGTATTCACGTCCTTGAACTCACGGTAGACCGACGCGAAACGGACATAAGCAACTTCGTCCAGCTCCTTCAGGCCGTTGATAACCATCTCGCCGATGACAGACGTCGCCACTTCCTTCTCCTCCATATTGAAGACCCTGGACTCGACTTCATTGATCAGTTCATCGATCTGCTGGGACGATACCGGACGCTTGTGGCAGGAGCGCAGGATACCGGCCTCGATCTTCGAACGGTCATAGACCTCGCGGGTGCCGTCCTTCTTCACCACCATAAGCGGCATCGTCTCCAGCTTCTCATAGGTCGTGAAGCGTTTGCCGCAGCTCTCGCACTGCCGTCTCCGCCGGATCGCGGAATTATCCTCCGCCGGGCGCGAGTCGATCACCTTCGTGTCGTCTTCATTGCAGTATGGGCATTTCATATGCTCTTCCTCCAGCTGTGTACTCGTTTCCTGTTCTTATTCTACACGACACGCACGAAATCTTCAAGAAAAATCTTCATCCGGGACATACGGTTCTCCCGCAAACACGCTTCACCCGATATCCGGCTCCCCCGCAAACACAATCTCCCCGGATGCCTTCCCTTCGGTCTCGAACACGATCACCTCATTCAGCCCTTCCCGCAGAAGCGGCGCCGGCACATAGAGCCGCCGCTGGGGGCCGATCTCCCAGAACCGCCCGATATTGAAGCCATTGACAAAGACACAGCCCTTGCCCCAGCCGTTCAGCTCCAGGAAGGTATCGCCAGTTTCCTCCGCCGTGAATTCGAACCGGTAGAATGCGGGCTCTCCTTCCGTATAACCTCTCCCGAAATCGAGTTTATCCAGGTTATCGAGCGGCAGCGGATACTGTTTCCAGCGGGTGTGAATATGACCGTTGATCTGCACGCAGCCGTCGATTCCCTTCCGCTGCTCGTTCATCCTGGGGCCGAAATTCACGCGGCCCATGTTTTCCACTAAAATCCGCAGCGTCTGGCCTTCCTCCGCCTCCGCATCCAGTTCATGTTCCGTCAGAAGCTCCCGGTCATAGAGCGTCAGAAGCCTCCGATCATCCAGAAATACATTCGCCCGGTCGTTGGCTTTCAGAAGCCGGATACTCGTCAGCTTCCGCTCGTTGCGCACCGGCGACGTATACAGGATATAGCCGTAATTCTGCCCCAGCCGCTCCATGCTCCGCGGACAGATGCTCTCCTGAGGAACCGCCAGAAGTTCCAGGGACTCCCACAGCCCCACCTTCTCCTTCACCTTCACCGGCCCGTAGGCTTTCTTCGTAATCCGGGTACTCAGTTCCACCTCCGGCACCGGCGCGTACCGGCCGATGATCTCCCGATAGCGGTCATATTTGGGCGTGAAATCTCCCGCCTCCGTCAGCACCGCGTCGTAATCGTAGGACGTCACGTCCGGCGTCAGCTCGTCATAATAATTCGAACCGTTCATAAAGCCGAAATTGGTCCCGCCGATAAACATATAAATATTCACATGCCCCATTTTCAGCATGTCTTCCAGATCTATGGCGCTGCGCTCCAGGTCGCCGGTCATATGGCCGCCGTTGCCCCAGTGGTCAAACCAGCCCACCCAGAACTCCGCGCACATCAGAGGTCCGCCCTCTGTAAATTTCTTAAGAATCTCAAACCGTTCCTTCGTATGGGAACCGAAATTGCCCGTGGTCAGCGCGCCCTTAACCCGGCCGCCCCGAAGGCTTTCCTCCCGCGGGTCATCCGACGTGATCAGCGGCACCGTGATCCCGCCCTCCAGAAGCAGATCGCGCATCGCCTCCATATACGCCGTATCATCCGCGAAATGACCGTACTCATTCTCCACCTGCATCAGGATTACATTGCCGCCTTCCGTGATCTGAAGGGGCTTTAAAATGGGCAGGAGCACCTGATAATACTCCCGCACATGGCGCAGGAACGCTTCCGACGCGCTCCTGACGGAAATTTCTTCCTTAAGAAGCCAGGCGGGCAGCCCGCCGAACTCCCACTCCGCACAGATATAGGGAGAAGGACGCAGGATCACATACAGGCCGAGCTCCTGGGCCAGGCGCACAAAACCGGCCACATCCGCCATGCCGTCGAACACGAACTTACCTTTCTCCGGCTCGTGTACATTCCACGGAATGTAGGTCTCCACCGTATTTAATCCCAGGCTTTTCAGCTTTTCCAGACGGTCGCGCCAGTACTCCGGCACGATCCGAAAATAGTGGATGCTCCCCGACAGGATCTGAAATCTCTCCCCGTCCAGATAAAATGTATCCCTGACCTCAAATCTCATCTTCGCTTCCCTCTCCTTGAACGCCATTTTCTTCTCCCGGTTCCCCGGTTCCGGATCATTTCCTGTCTTACAGCGAAAACGGGAGCCCCAGCACGCAACTGAGGCCCCCGTCCAAATCTCAACTCATGCAGTGATTGAAGCCTTCTTCATTGCCGCGCGTCCGGAATTATTCTCCTTCTGCCGCGGACTCTGCCTCGGTCTCTTCCTCCTCGGTGATGACCATCTCCTGCATCTCAGCGTCATAATCGTGGTTCGCAAGATCCGCGATCGCCGCG
>CANQFR010000119.1 GCA_947599905.1 uncultured Lachnospiraceae bacterium | reverse complement strand
GCCGATTGATTTTTGGTACCGATTCAGTTGTCAAGGTACTGGGTAACTATTAACTATAAACATATTATACGAGGAGGAGAATCATTATGAGAAAAGAAACTTTAAGGAAATTATCGGTTTTTTCAGCGGCGCTTCTGGCCGTGTCGGCCCTGACGGCCTGCGGCGGTCGGGATACCGGCACATCCCAGACGAATGCTGCAGCAAATGCGGCGGAAACGACGGCAGCCGCGGCCGAGACAGCAGCAGCGGCGGAGACAACAGCGGCGGAGACAGCAGCGGCGGAGACAGCAGCGGCGGCAGAGACAAGCGCAGCGGCAGAGACAGCGGCAGTCGATGGTGAACTGACAAAGCTTGTCGTCGGGGCAAGCCCCGCTCCCCATGCGGAGATCCTGAACGCTGCAAAGGATATTCTGGCAGAAAAAGGTTATGAGTTACAGGTTATGGAGTATGTGGACTATATCCAGCCCAACCTTGCGCTGGAATCCGGCGATCTGGACGCCAACTATTTCCAGCACCTGCCCTATCTGGAGTCTTTCAATGAGGAGAACGGTACGGATCTGGTATCCGCCGCGGCGATCCACTACGAACCCTTCGGTATCTACGCAGGCAAGACCGCTTCACTGGACGCGCTGGCTGACGGCGCGGTCGCGGCGGTTCCCAACGATACCAGCAACGAGGCCCGCGCGCTTCTGCTTCTGGAGGCTCAGGGACTGATCAAACTGAAAGAAGGCGCCGATCTGACCGTTACCAAGAATGACATCGTAGAGAATCCGAAGAACCTTGAGCTTTACGAGGTCGAGGCCGCCCAGATTCCGCGCGTGATTGAAGATGTGGACATCGCGGTTATCAACGGCAACTACGCGATCGAGGCAGGCTTTAAGGTAGCCGACGCTCTGGCAGTGGAAGATTCGGAGTCTATCGCCGCTGCGACCTATGGCAACGTGATCGCCGTCAGAAACGGTGAAGAGAACAATCCGGCCGTTCAGGCCCTGATCGAGGCGCTTAAGAGCGACGAGGTGAAGAAATTTATGGAAGACACCTACGAGGGCGCGGTGGTGCCGCTGTTCTGAGGAAAGAAATAATTGTGAGATTTGATAAAAAAATAGTTGCTTTTCCGTTTGAGATGGCATATAATATGCCTATCAAGACAGTCGGAGGGTGAATGCGACTCACCCGCCCCGGCGAAATCTATTTGTAGCTAAGAATAGCCGTTCCTAGACTTTTCGGGTGAAGGACGGCTATTTCTTATGTGCATATGTTAAAATTGCGACAATAAGTATTGCGATGGAAAGCAGGAGCTGCATTTCTTCATATGTCGACATAATGATCACCCCTTCCGCAAGACTCAGAACAGGATGAGAGCACGTCCCCCGACTGCCTTGACAGGCATATTCAATTGCCAAAGTTCAATATGTTGGGAAAGATATCTGTCGTAGAAAACCTGAATTAACGAACAATTCCGAAGAGGCGAAATGTGTTGAGGAATTCAGATAACCTGATTTTACCATATTTAGTCTAATATGGCAATCCTCGCTTGAAAAAAAACTCCCGTCATTGTATAATCGTTACGGTTCATATGGTAACGTATGGTTTGCGAATTTTCAGACAAATACACAGACAGGAGAGGCTACCATGGCAGAGAAAATTTTCGATTTGAAGCAGTATGCGAAGAAAGCGCGGGAAGCGGCCGCAGAGGGCGCGGTCCTGCTGCGCAACGAGGGCGGCGTGCTGCCTCTGGCGGCGGGCGAGAAGGTTGCCCTGTTCGGAAGAAGCCAGTTTAACTATTACAAGAGCGGCACCGGCTCCGGCGGTCTTGTGAACGCCAGTTATGTGGTCGGTATCCGGGAGGCGCTCGCAGCCAGCAGTTTCGTGCTGAATCAGACCGTGACGGCGGCCTATGAGGCGTGGCTGAAAGATCATCCCTACGACAAGGGCGTCGGCTGGGCAGGAGAGCCGTGGTTTCAGGAGGAGATGCCGCTTACGGAGGAATTTGTGAAGGCGGCCCGCAGGGAATCGGATACAGCCATCGTGATCATCGGCAGGACGGCCGGCGAGGATCAGGACAATAAGGCGGAAGCCGGAAGCTATCTGCTGACGGAGGCCGAGGAGCAGATGCTTCAGACCGTCTGCGGCGTGTTTGAGCGGACGGTGGTGCTTCTGAACGTAGGCAACATCATCGATATGAAATGGGTAAATGCATACCGGCCCGCGGCGGTCCTCTATGTGTGGCAGGGCGGTCAGGAAGGCGGAAACGGCGTTCTCGATGTGCTTGACGGCACAGTGACGCCGTCCGGCAGGCTGGCTGACACGATCGCCTGGGATATTGAGGATTATCCGTCCACGAAGAATCACGGAGACAGCACGAGAAATGTGTACGCCGAGGATATCTATGTGGGGTATCGGTATTTTGAGACATTTGCGAAGGACAGGGTGCTGTATCCCTTCGGCTTCGGCCTGTCCTATACAAGCTTCGCCCTTGAGAACCCGAAGGTCGAAGAGATCATGCCGGGCAATGTATTCGGCCGCCTTCGCGCGAGCGTCCGTGTGGCGAACACCGGCAAATATGCTGGTAAGGAAGTCATTCAGGTGTATGTGCGGGCGCCCCAGGGAGCTTTGGGAAAGCCCTCCCGCGCCCTGTGCGGCTTCGCCAAGACCGGCCTTCTGGCTCCGGGAGAGTCGCAGACGGTGACGGTGGAATTTCCGTGGCGCACGGCGGCTTCCTACGATGACAGCGGAGCGACCGGCTATAAATCCAGTTATGTCCTGGAGGCCGGAGAGTACGGTTTCTATGTGGGTACGGACGTTCGAAGCGCAGCGCTTGCCGGAAGCATTGCGGTTGAGAAGACGGTGGCTCTGGAGACCGTTGAGGAAGCGATGGCTCCCGTAACTGAGTTTGAGCGTATGAAGCCGGTGATGCGGATCGGTGGAGCGGTGTCCGGACAGACTGCTGACGCTGACAACGGTGCAGCAAAAGCCGCAGCTGCAGCAGACAGCACGGGCGTTGCCTCGCAGGAACCGGAATATATTTTAACCTGGGAGAAGGCGCCTCTTCGTACGGTTGAGCCGTCGAAGCGGAGAAAGGAGCGTCTGCCGGAAAGCCCCGCCTGCACCGGCGATCAAGGCTGGAAGCTGGCGGATGTGAAGGCCGGACGCGTGAGCATGGAGACCTTCCTGGCCCAGCTGGAGAATGAAGACCTGTTCTGCATGGTCCGCGGCGAGGGTATGTGCTCTCCGAAGGTAACGCCCGGAACGGCCGGAGCGTTCGGCGGCGTGACGGAGCGCCTTACGGCATTCGGAATTCCGGTGGCCTGTTGTGCCGACGGCCCCAGCGGAATCCGCATGGACTGCGGCAGCATCGCATTTGCAATGCCCAACGGCGCGTGTCTGGCGTCCTCCTTTAACGAGGCGTTGTCCGAGGAACTGTATGAGTGGGAGGGCCTGGAACTTCGCAAGAATCATGTCGACACGCTGCTGGGACCGGGCATCAACCTGCACCGCAATCCGTTGAACGGCCGCAATTTCGAGTATTTTTCCGAGGATCCGCTTGTCACCGGCAAGATGGCGGCGGTCCAGCTGCGGGGCATGGGGCGTTATGGCGTCACCGGAACCATGAAGCATTTTGCCTGCAACAGCCAGGAATATAACCGTCACCGCGTGGAGGCTGTGGTCTCCGAGCGTGCGCTTCGGGAGCTGTATCTGAAGTGCTTTGAGATCGCGGTGCGCGAGGGCGGCGGCTATTCCATTATGTCATCCTATAATCCGATTAACGGGTTCTGGTCCTCCAGCAATTACGATATGCTGACCACGATCCTGCGGAAGGAATGGGGCTATGACGGCATTGTCATGACCGACTGGTGGTCAAAGGGCAATGATGAGGGCAAGCTTGGCGACGTCCACAATATCGCCGCCATGATCCGCGGACAGAACGACCTGTTCATGGTCGTGAACAATGCGGCGGAGAATTCCCAGAAGGACAATTCCGCGGAGGCGCTTGCCGCCGGAAAAGTCACCCGCGGCGAATACCTGCGGGCTGCGGCCAATATCTGCCGTTACCTGATGCGGACGCCCGCATTTGCCCGTATGCAGGGCATCGAGACCGAGCTTGACCGGGATCTGGCGGCTGCGGCGGCGCAGGAAGAAGGCGCTGTTTCCGCTCTGATCCGCGTGGCGCTGCCGCCTGCGGGCGCGTCGCTTCCGGTGGAAGAGATGGCGACGGACAAGGGCAGCCGCGTCATGTTTGAACTGGCGGCGAAGGAACGGGGGCAGTACCGGATGACGTTTGAGTGCCGGGTGCCGAACCAGGGAAGTCTGGCGCAGGTGCCGGTGACCATTTCCCAGGATAAGCAGATCGTGAAAATGATCTCGCTGACCGGCGAGGACAAAGAGTGGCAGAAGCAGGAGATCACGCTGAATCCGTTGTTCCAGAACACGTCCTTTGTGACCTTCTTCTTCGGGCAGAGCGGCATGGAGCTTCGCAGCTGCCGCGTGGAGCTTGTGGAGTCCTGGGAGGAGAAGATCAGGGCCATGATGGCGGCGCGGGAGAAAGCGGAGTAAGCGTATGGCTGGCCGCGGGCGGAGCGGAAGTTCCCGGTCTGGATGCGGCACAGGTGTGCGCGGAAACACCGGCAGAAAGCGGCATGACCGGCGCCGCTTCACCGCACCGGCGCTTCCACATCGTTTCTTTTCACATTAACCAGGATGATGTCATCCCCTACCTGACAGATATCGCAGTAGGGGATGACATATTCTTTTTCACGGCCCAGAAAGCCGCAGAAGCTGCCGGGGCCGGGGACGATCAGCGCCTTCATGCTGCCGTCGCAGATATCGAAATCCACGTCGCCGACGAAGCCGAGACGCTTGCAGTCGCAGGCAGATATGACTTCTTTCTGTTTCAGTTCCGAGATACGCAAAACGCACAGGACCACCTGTTGAGAAGCTTGGTGTATCCTATGCGTTTTCTTTTATGTCCTATGACAGTTTCATGAAATGCGGCCGGGACATTTTCTATTGATAATCGCTCGGCTGCTGTGAGCCGGAAGCCGCATCCTGCTGCGGGGGCTGAGACTCATATGACTGCTGAGGCGTCTGCGCCGGCTGCGGATCATATGCGCCCTGCTGAGGCGCCTGAGCCGGCTGCTGATAATACGCTTCTGTCTGCTGCGGCGTCTGTACCGCCGGCTGATAATACGTCCCCTCCTGCGGAAGCGGCTGCTCCTGATAGAAGGTCTGGCCGGTATAGGAATACGCGCCCGCCGCGGCAGTCTCGGCCGGACTGTGCTTCAGCCCCTCCGGGACCGATCCTTTCAGCGACAGGTAAAACATTGCCATCGTACAGCCGACGTACGGGGACAGCCACAGCGTGGCCAGCCCGAAGCTGAACGCGGCCAGAAGAGAGATTCCGAAGAAGCTCAGGCAAAGCACAAAATATTTGCCGCGGTTGCCCTGCATCAGACGCCTGCTTTCCGCCAGCGCTTCAAAGATGCCTTTCTCCGGATCTTCCACTAGAATTAGATAGAACTGGCTGAAGGTCAGCAGCACATAGGCGTAGACAATCAGGAAAATGATCTCGTATACGAGCAGGAAGGCTGCCGCGAAACCGCTTCCGCCTGTCAGCGCGGCCGCGAGGGACATAATGTAGACCGGCACCGTGGTGATTCCCTCTAAAAGCGCGATGAGGACAGAGATCAGAACGAATTTCCAGGGCTTGTGGGTGAAGGCCCAGAACAGGGTCGTGACCTTCGCCTTCTGACCGGCTGCCGCGTCCAGATAGAGTCTCTGATAGCCGACGCTTATCAGGAGCATAGCTACCAGGTATACAAAATACAGGATGATCAGTATGACAATCAGTGCGCCGATGGACATATTGCTTTTCGGCACCGCTACCGTGGCGGAAGAGAAGAGACCGGACAGGGCCCTGATTCCGCTTCCCAGAGCCGCGAACAGAACAGCTTCCAGAGCGAGCGTGAACACATAGGAAATACCCATGCTGACCAGCGTCGCGCCGATCATGATGCCCCAGTTGCCTTTCAGCGCCCGTCGGGCGTATAATTTCAGATCAGACCGTTTGATATCCATATCGCCACCTCCTTAGTAATAGATGCCGGATCCGGCGAGACCGGCCGAACCCGCCGCCGCCAGATAGACAAGGATCACGAGGCCCGCGGCAATGCTTAAAACCATACCGATAATGCCGCAGATCAGACCGGTCTTCGCCCGCTTGTCAAAATAAGTTTCCACTCTGGACAGACACGCCAGAACCACCGCCAGACTTCCCAGAATGATGCCGCCGCAGCAGCAACAGGAGGTGACGATGGAGATGATGCCGACAACCATGGAACCCAGCGCCATGGAGTTGTCGTCTTTGGGCTGAACTGTTTGTTCGTTCATATGTATTCCCCACCTTTCTTATGACAATCTTGTAAGATCCAAGATTCCGTACACGATTATTATAGTATGGAAGCTTCCGTTTGTAAATAGGACTGCACGAATCGCCCGGTATGATACCCGGATGAATCAGAGGCGCTGCGGGAGAATTCCGCCCCAAATTACTAGCACTCACTTAAAATGAGTGCTAAAAATCTATTGACAAATCCGAAAAATGGTATTACACTTGTCTGCGAAGAGAAAAAGATGTCCGCGCCGCAAAGCGGAATTGTCCGAAGAGGACGAATTACCGCCTGCGGCGAAGAAAGAAATAAAAGAAAAGAAGGAGCGATGCAACATGGCAACGAAAAAAGGAAGCTTATCCATAAGCAGCGAGAACATTTTCCCGGTGATCAAGAAATGGCTGTACTCAGATCACGATATTTTCTACCGCGAGCTGATCTCTAACGGCTGCGACGCGATCACGAAGCTGAAAAAGCTGGAGCTGATGGGCGAGTACGAGAAGCCGGAGGACATGGAGTATAAGATCCAGGTCACGGTGAATCCGACGGACAAGACCATCGCGGTCTCCGACAACGGCCTTGGCATGACCGCCGACGAGGTGGACGAGTACATCAACCAGATCGCCTTCTCCGGCGCCCAGGATTTCCTGGAGAAGTATAAAGACAAGGCCAACGAAGACCAGATCATCGGCCATTTCGGACTGGGCTTTTATTCCGCGTTCATGGTGGCGGACAAGGTGACCATCGATTCCCTGTCCTATCAGAAGGACGCGGCGCCGGTCCACTGGGAGTCGGACGGCGGCACCGAGTTTGAGATGGGCGAGGGAAGCCGCGAAAGCCACGGCACGACGGTCACATTGTATCTGAACGACGACAGCACGGAGTTTGCCAATGAGTACCGGGCCCGCGAGGTCATCGAGAAGTACTGCGGCTTCATGCCGGTGCCCATTTTCCTTGACAATGCCGCGGCGGAGCCTCAGTATGAAACCATCGAGAAGGACGAGCTGACGGAGAAGGACACGATCATCGAGACCATCGTCGAGGAGGCGAAGACCGAGGAGAAGGAGAATGAGAACGGCGAGAAGGAAGTCGTGGAAGTGTCCCCGGCGAAGGAGAAGTATAAGATCTTAAAGCGTCCGGTGGCCTTAAACGATATAAACCCGCTGTGGAACAAGCATCCCAACGAGTGCACCGAGGAACAGTACAAGGAGTTCTACCGGAAGGTGTTCATGGATTACAAGGAGCCGCTGTTCTGGATCCATCTGAACATGGACTATCCGTTCAACTTAAAGGGCATCCTGTACTTCCCGAAGATCAA
>CANQFR010000118.1 GCA_947599905.1 uncultured Lachnospiraceae bacterium | reverse complement strand
ATTCCGTAGGCAAGGCCCGTCATGATTCCGGTTCCGATGCCGTACCAGTAGCCGATCAGGCAGATGAAGAGCATCGAGAACAGCGTCACCGACCCGCCGTAGGGCAGGGAGAAGACCTTGATGAAGGATGTGACGAAGGACAGCGCCATAGCGGCCGCGCAGAAGGCCAGCTGCTTCGCGCTCATCTTTTTCTCGGGTGCTGACTTCTCATGAAGAAATCCTGCGGCGATGACGAGAAGCACCGCGCAGATGCCGCACAGGGCGTAGCCGAGGGTCGTAAGACCGCCGTCGGGTGTAACAATAGACATAAAAATACCTCCTTTGCATGCACAGGAGGGGATTGCGGATAGTTCTGCGGCAGGCGCAGCCCGCCACGCAGAGGAAAGTATGCGTTGCTTCCTTCCGCCGGCATTATCCGGGTCAAGTAATGAGGGTCCGGCTCGCGCCGCTCTCAGCCTTGTTGGCTCCCCTAGCATGTCTGTAAGATTAGATTCTGAAACACGGCGCATGACCGCGCTTCGGTTACGAGAGGAAGTATAGCGCGTGCCGGAGGAATTGTCAAGAGCGGAGTCGCCGGGGACGGGACGGAGCGGAGTCGCCGGGGACGGGACGGGAATTTGCGGGGCAACTAGAATTCGTGGTGAGGATACAGTTTTGGAACGAACGAAATTCGCGGGGCGGATAGATTCACAGATCGGATGGATTCACAGACCGGGCCGAATTTTCCGGATGGATTGAGAGGATGCATATGATTTCCGTATTTTGGGCAGTCTATTCGTCAGAAAGCGGCGGTTAGGCCGCATATGGCTGTCTGGGTGCGCCGTACGCAGACAGAACGACAGGAGGAAATCGCAAATGTGGGGAATTCTGATCGCGCTGCTGTCCGGCGCGCTGATGAGCATACAGGGAGTTTTCAATACGCAGGTGACGGAGCAGACCGGTATCTGGGTTTCGGCGGGCTGGGTGCAGCTGACGGCGTTTCTGACCTGCGTTGTCCTGTGGCTGTTTACAGGAAGACAGCAGATCAGCGGACTGATGCAGGTGCAGCCCTGGTATATGCTGACCGGAGGCGTCATCGGTGCGTTTATCACCTATACGGTGATCAAAAGTGTGGGGAGTCTGGGGCCGGCCCGGTCGGCGCTTCTGATCGTGGTAGCGCAGATTATCGTGGCCTATCTGATCGAGGTGTTCGGCCTGTTCGGCGTGGAGAAAGCGGGCTTTGAATGGCAGAAAGTGATCGGTGCGCTTGTGGCGATTACGGGAATCGTGATCTTCCGGTATTGACGGGAAATGGGTGCTTTCGGGCGGCTGAATTTTCTGCGCGGAACGGCCGGTGGGCGCGGCTGGGGCGTTAAGAATAACTTAAGATAATACCGCTTGTATTTGCCGGGTATTTTCGGTAAAATAAGAATTGGACGGAAGATGATGCTCCTTTTTTGGTAAAGGAGGGGTATCATGAAGAACAGTTCATGGAAATGGATCGTGACTGTCATATGCGTGTTGGCTGCAGGCGTATGTTACAGTTGCGGCGGTATGACCGGGGGCGGGGACGCGTCCGGCGTTTCCCTGTTCCTGTCTGAGAGCGGGGAAAGTGCCGCGGATATGCCCGGCAAGGCGGATGTGCCGGGCGGTGCGCCGGATATGGCGGACGGAGAGGGGCTGCAGGCAGTTGGAGGCGGTCCGGCCGCGGAAGATAAAGATAACGCTGTAACTGCAGGCGGCAGCGGTGCATCTGCGAGCGGTGTATCCGCGGAATGCAGCAGTCCGGAAGGCGGGTTTCCGGCGGGCGGACAGACAGCGGAACTCTGCTTTGTACATGTGTGCGGCGAAGTCAGGAAGCCCGGGGTATATCAGCTTGCGGCCGGCAGCCGGATTTATGAAGCGGTTGAGATGGCCGGCGGGTTTACGGATGCGGCGGCCTCGTCGTATCTGAATCTGGCGCAGGAAATTGCCGACGGGATGAAGATTGCAGTGCCTTCGGAGGCGGAGCTTTCGGCAGCAGGCGTGCCGGCGGACGGCGCGGGTGTCGACGCCGGAACATACGTGCAGGAGTCTGCCGGAAGCGGTAAGGTGAACATTAACACCGCCGACGCGGCGCAGCTGATGACGCTTAAGGGTATTGGCGAAGCCCGGGCGGCGGATATCATTGCCTATCGTGATTCGAAAGGGCCGTTTCAGTCGATCGAGGACATCATGAAGGTGCCCGGTATTAAGAATGCCGCATTTGAGAAGATCAAAGACGATATAACCGTATAATCAAAGAGGTGTAAGATGGCAAAGGTTCTGGTTGTAGACGATGAAAAACTGATCGTGAAAGGAATTCGCTTCAGTCTGGAACAGGACGGTTACGAGGTGGACTGCGCATATGACGGCGAGGAAGCGGTGGCTATGGCCAGGGAGAAGGAGTACGATGTGATCCTTCTGGATGTGATGCTTCCGAAGGCGGACGGCTATGAGGTCTGCCAGTCGATCCGGGAGTTCTCCGAGACGCCGATTATCATGGTGACTGCCAAGGGCGACGATATGGACAAGATCCTCGGGCTGGAGTACGGTGCGGACGATTACGTCACGAAGCCGTTCAATATTCTGGAGATGAAGGCCCGCATCAAAGCGATCCTGCGGCGCAACGCCCGGAAGGCGCGTCAGCCGAAGGAGCCGGAGCGCCGGGTGGTTACGGCCGGGACACTGAGCCTGGACCGGGACAGCCGCCGCGTCTTCGTGGGAGAGAAGGAGATTAACCTGACGGCCAAGGAGTTTGACCTTTTGGAACTTCTGGTCTGCAATCCGAATAAAGTCTACAGCCGGGAGTCGCTTCTGGGCTATGTCTGGGGCAATAAAGCCCTGGATTCCGGCGATGTGCGTACCGTGGACGTTCATGTAAGGCGTCTGCGGGAGAAGATTGAACCAAGTCCCAGCGCGCCGCAGTTTGTACATACGAAGTGGGGCGTGGGGTATTATTTCCGGGCGCAGAACTGAGATGAAGATAACGGTTATCGCTGTCGGAAAGATCAAAGAGAGGTATCTGGAGGACGCAATCGGGGAATATTCGAAACGGCTGAACCGTTCCTGTAAGCTTGAGATCATTCAGGTGGCGGATGAGAAGACGCCTGAGGAAGCAGGTCCGGCGCAGATACGCCGTATCAAGTCCATCGAAGGCGGGCGGATTCTGGCCCATGTGAAGGCGGGCGCCTATGTGGTGGCGCTGGCGATCAAAGGACAGATGGTAAGTTCCGAGGAGCTGGCGGCCAGGATCGGGAAGCTGGGCGTGGACGGACACAGTCAGATTATTTTCGTGATCGGCGGATCTCTGGGACTTGCGGATGAAGTGCTTGAACGGGCGGACTGGCTTCTCAGCTTCTCGCCCATGACATTTCCACACCAGCTGATGCGGGTAATTCTGCTGGAGCAGATATACCGCAGTTTTCAGATTCTGGCGGGGACACCCTACCATAAGTAGAGAACAGCAGGGCGCGTTCTGCGGAGTCCTGTTTCCGGGGCGGGTATCGCCGCGGTTTTGTAAGTATGCGCCGGCGGAACCGGTACGCGGGTATGAGCATTGAAGAACAGGAAGAATGGGAGGCAATGGGGATATGCCGTCAGGATACCTGATCGGGATTATTTCGGATACGCATGGGCTTCTGCGTCCGGAAGTGACGGAGGCGCTTAGGGGCTGCGATGCCATTCTTCATGGCGGAGATATCAACAGCCGGGAGATCCTGAAACGGCTGGAGCAGATCGCGCCGGTTTATGCGGTGCGCGGGAATAATGACAAGGAATGGGCGCAGCCGCTCCCGGAGACGCTGACGGTCACGCTGGGCGGTCTGACATTTTTCATGATTCATAACCGGAAAATGATTCCGCAGGATGTGGGCGGTGCCGATGTGGTGGTTTACGGGCATACGCACCGGTATGAAGAGCAGTGCGAGGGTGGACGGCTGTATCTGAATCCGGGAAGCTGCGGGCCGAGGCGGTTTGTCCAGCCGGTTACGCTGGCGGTGATGGAGATCGGGGCGGACGGAAGCTGCCGGACGGAGCGCGTGGATCTGGCGCATAAGGGCGGGATTCTGGGTCGGCGCGTGACGGCCGTAAGAAGCGCGGCCTCTGCCGGCGGTGTGTGGACGGCGGCCGGCAAGGATGAGACGGGCCGTCAGAAGGCGGCGGCGTCGGACTGCGCCGGGGAGAGTCTGGCGGCAGCCGGCAAAGGAGAGGCAGGCAGTCAGAGGACGGCGGCGTCAGGCCGCGCCGGGGAGTCCCCGGCGGGCAGCGCTTCAGAAGATGACGCGATGAAGATCCCCGCCAACATTCAGGATCTGATCCCCCTGGTCATAAAGGATATGAAGCGCGGCCGGCCGGTCGCGGAGATTGCGCGGCGGACCGGCCTGAGCTATGAACTGACGGAACAGATCTGCCGACTCTACGTGACCCATCCCGGCGTGGATCTGGATGGAATCCTGCGTCGGATGGGAATCTGACCGATAAAAATCAGTTGGCAGAGAAAAATGATTGTGGTAGTATATGTGTATCGGCGGCGCCGCGCAGGCGGCAGCGCAAATAGCGCGGGAGTCTGCCGGGAGGCGCGCGGTGCGCACGTGAAACGCGAACATGCGGTAAGGAGGTAAGATACATGAGCGCGAAGGTTTATTTTTCAAGGACGATCACCCCGGAGAAGGTACTGGAGATGTACCGTCTTCCTGGCAGGGAGCTTTCGGGCAAGGTCGCCATCAAGGTGCATTCCGGAGAGAAGGGCAATCAGAATTTCCTGCGGCCCGATTTCTGGAAGCCGGTGGTGGAGGCCGTGGGCGGAACGATCGTGGAGTGCAACACGGCTTACGAGGGTTCCCGGGACACGACGGCGAGGCATCTGAAGACCCTGAAAGAACACGGCTGGAACGATTATTTTGACGTGGATCTGATGGACGCGGAAGGGCCGGATATGGTGCTTGATATCCCGGGCGGCAGAAGGATACAGAAGAACTATGTCGGCAAGGATCTGGCAAAATACGATTCCATGCTGGTGCTGTCCCATTTTAAGGGACATCCGATGGGAGGTTTCGGCGGTGCGTTAAAGCAGCTGTCTATCGGCGTGGCGTCCTCTTACGGCAAGGCATGGATTCACGGCGCGGGTGATCCGGATCAGATCTGGACCGCCGACCATGACGCATTTCTGGAGTCCATGGCGGACGCCGCATCCAGCGTGGTGAAATATTTCGGCGATCACATGGCATATGTGAACGTGATGAAGAATCTGTCCGTGGACTGCGACTGCTGCGATGTGGCCGAGGATCCCTGCATGAAGGATATCGGGATCCTGGTGAGTCTCGACCCGGTGGCGATTGATCAGGCGTGTCTGGATCTGGTCTACGCGGCGAAGGACGATCCGGGCCAGGCCCATCTTCTGGAGCGCATTGAAAGCCGCAACGGCGTTCATACGATTGAGGCTGCTGCGGCGCTGGGGATCGGCAGCCGGGAGTACGAGCTGGTGGAAGTGGAATAGCCGGTCGTTTCCTGCGGCGCAGGACAGAGGAGTAACGATCATGTACAGGATTCTGATCATAGAAGACGACCGGGGCATCGCCGGGGCGATTGCCCGGCAGGCGGCCCGGTGGGGGCTTGAGGCGAAATGCGCCGGGGATTTTGCAAATGTAATGGCAGAATTCGCGGCGTATGATCCGCAGCTCGTGCTTCTGGATATCGCCCTGCCGTTCTACAACGGTTATTACTGGTGTGAGAGGATCCGCGCCGTTTCGAAGGTGCCGGTCATTTTCATCTCGTCTGCGTCGGACAATATGAATATCGTGATGGCCATGAACATGGGCGGCGATGATTTTATTGCCAAGCCTTTTGATCAGGCAGTGCTGATGGCGAAGATTCAGGCGCTGCTTCGGCGGACTTACGATTTCGGCGGCAGCGCCCCGATACTGGAACATCGGGGCGCTGTGTTAAATACCGGGGACCAGACGCTGTATTATCAGGGGCAGAAGGTGGAACTGTCAAGAAATGAATACCGGATTCTGCTGTCTTTGATGGAGGAGAGGGGAAAGGTGGTTAGCCGCGAGAAACTGATGGAGCGGCTGTGGCAGACCGACAGCTTTGTGGATGAGAACACGCTGACTGTCAATGTAAACCGTCTCAGGAAGAAGCTGGACGCCGCGGGACTTACGGACTTCATCGGGACGAAATTCGGCGTGGGGTATATTGTGGGATGACAGACAATGGATAACGGATATCAGTCGGCTATTTCTTATGAAAATGATCATTCTCAGCTTACAGAGACCGCTGAGGCCGCGGACGGGACGTCTTCTTTGCGGCGCCGGATTTCGGAATCTGTAAGATTCTATATGCAGTATCTGCGGTACCATTACCGCGGCATCATTCTCTACGCGGTTTTCTGCATGATCTTCGCGGCTGTTTTTGCCCTTTATCATCTGCCGTCGGGAGCGGCGCTTTATCCGGCGGTGCTTTGCGGTGCGCTGGGGCTTGCGGTTTTCTGGTTTGACAGCAGGCGTGTTTACGGCAGACACCTGCGGCTTAGGCGGCTGCAGTCGTCGCTTGAGACGCTTACGGAGGCAATCCGGGCGCAGGAAATATCCGGCGGTCAGACTTACCGGCGGGCGGACGGTACGCCGGAGACGGGGCCGTTCCCGGCCGCGGATAATCATGCCGAGGCGGATTACCGGGAGCTTCTCGGTCTGCTGGCGGAAGAACTGAGCCGACAGACGGCGCTTCTGAACCGGCGCTATGACGATATGATCGACTACTACACGGTCTGGGTCCACCAGATCAAAACGCCGATCGCGTCCATTCGCCTGAACATGCAGAACGAGGACAGCGATTTCGCCCGTCTGGTCGGCGAGGAGCTGCAGCGCATCGAACAGTACGTGGAAATGGTCATGGCTTTTCTGCGTCTGGATTCCGATTCCACGGATTATGTCTTCCGCTCCTGCGATCTGGACGAAATCGTCCGCCAGGCTGTCCGGAAGTTCGCACCTCAGTTCATACGCCGTAACCTGCGGCTCACCTATACGCCGGCCGGCGTTTCTGTCGTCACCGATGAAAAATGGCTTTGCTTCGTCATGGAACAGATTCTTTCCAATTCCCTGAAATACACGAGAACCGGCGGGATTGAGATCTTTTTGGAATCCCCGAAGACCCTGTGCGTGCGAGACAGTGGAATCGGAATCGCCCTGGAAGACCTGCCCAGAATATTTGAAAAAGGTTACACGGGTTACAACGGCCGCACCGACAAGAAGGCCAGCGGCCTCGGCCTTTATCTCTGCCGCCGGATATGCGAGAATCTGGGCCATTCCATTTCCGCAGAGTCGGAACCCGGGAAGGGAACCACGATCTTTATCGATCTGTCGCAGAAGAACATCCGGCCGGAGTAGGTGTGTGTGTAATCTTACAATACTGTAAGTCTATCCGGTCAAACTGTAAGCCGGTTCTATGGAGATTCGTTTTTATCAATCCTATAATGTGTTATGTACAGTCCGGCTGCGCGTCTGCCGCCGCTTCCGGGACATGTGCGGGCATCAAATTCCCCTTTTCCGTACCGGCCCGCGCGTCCGGGCAAGCGGACCAGCCGGGAGGTGTGCCTGCCGGGCTGTACGAAAGTTCGGGCCGGGCATGCAAACGGCCGGCGCCCGGGCTGTCAAATCCACATGACAGGAGGAATCATTTTCAATGACGATCTTACAGGTAACGAATCTGAAGAAAATCTA
>CANQFR010000117.1 GCA_947599905.1 uncultured Lachnospiraceae bacterium | reverse complement strand
GGCCGCGTCGTGGTCAACACCCAGCAGATCGACCCGATGCCGGTCATCACCGGCGCGGCGGTCTATCCGGAGAACCTGATTGAGAAGATGGAAGCCGCGGGCGCCGTCGTGGACGCCATGGACTGCCTGACGCTGGCCGAACAGGCCGGTTCCGCCAAGGCGGTCAACATCGTGCTCATGGGCCGGCTGTCCCGGTATTTCGATATCCCCGTGGAAAAATGGCAGCAGGCGATCCGCGAGTGCGTGCCGCCGAAGTTCGTGGAGCTGAACCTTAGGGCGTTCGAGCTGGGAAGAGCGTAGATGTGTCCGAAAGACGGATCTGGTAAAGGCGTTTACCAATATAGGAAAATATACTGAAAGAAGAGCCGGTACCGATGTGGGAAGCGAACCATCGGATGCCGGCTTTTTTAGAATATGCAGAAATCTTAATTCGTATACTGTCCCAGATACTCCTTCGGAACATACACGGCTACGGTCACCGTGCCGTCCTCATTTAACAACGCGGTTTCGAACTTGGCGCTGCGGAGTATCTCTTCTTCCGATTTCTCCCCGCCGAGGCTGAAATTGTGGCCGAGGAATACCATCGTGCCGGGGGCGCTGCCTTCGGGGAAGACATAGTCCATCTGCAGTGTGCCGCTGGCCGCGCCGAGACCGTTCAGGTCCCAGGAGTAGGAGAACGCATTGCCGGAGACCGGGCAGGTCTGAACCGTCTGCGGGATAGCTGCGCAGAGCTCCTGAAGGGCCTCCTGATCGACCAGTTTGCCGTCCGGGGACATCCGGCTTATCCAGTCTTGAACCGCGGTGATGTCGATTCCGTAAACAGCGACGGTTTCCTGCATGGACTGGCCGTTTATACCGTCGCCGGAGACTTCGGCGGCTGCGGAATAAACGATGTCTGTATCAGAAGCTGTGTCCTGATCTGCCTTGGCAAGCGCGTCCAGCCATGCCTGCGCCGCTGCCGGATCGGCGTGGGCGGGATTAAGCGGGAGCGTAAAGAGCGCGTTCAGCCCAGGATAGCTCTCATTGCGCGAGATATTACCGGTAACCGAATCATACAGGAATGCGCTGCTTTCGTAGAATGTTCCGTCGTTGACGCCGATGTATACGCCGCGGTCGGCGAACAGCTCGACGCTGGTTGTCTCGAGAATCCGGTACTGGACGCCGTCGATGACCAGTTCCGAGTAGGAGCCCTTCAGGGTGAGCGAATTGTACCTCTCAGGATCCAGCCCCCTGACATAGGGAGAGACGAAAAATGCTTCCTCCCCGTATGCGTCGTCGGAGGTATCAGGCATCGGCGTACCGTCAGCGTGTTCGATGGCTACGACCGTATAGAGACGGTCGTCTTCGAGGGCTAGGTAGCTGCCGTCGGAGGATAAGTAAAAGGTTCTGCTGCTTCCGTGTTCCAGAAAGTCGCTGATATCCTCGCCGGCCACCGCGCCTAAAAGCGTGATCCGGTAGTTTCCGTAAGTTTGGGATTCATTGACCAAGACCGCGTCTTCGCCGGTAAATGCTGCCGCCAGTTTTAAATCGCCGAATTTCTGCACGACATCCTTTGCACCGAGCAGTTTCCATGCGGCATAGGTGGTGACGGAACCGACGGCCAGGACGCAGCAGATGGCGGCGGCCACGGCGGCGCGGGCGCGCGGCCTGCGGCCGGAGCCGAAACCGGGAAGCGGCGCGGCGTCCGTGTGCAGATTCATCATCTTTTTTCTGTTTATATCCATTTCCATAATCTCCTTTCTCTGATCAAGAATGCGCTGATCGAGCCGGGGATCCGGCGTCATATCGGGAGAAAGGGCCCGTTTCAAGAGATCGTCCATATCACGTTTCATCTAAAACCTCCTTGAGATCCTGCGCCAATAGTTTCTTTGCTTTGTGGAGCCTGCTTTTGACGGTGCCCGGAGGGATCCGCAGGGCTGCCGCGATCTCCGGAATCTTCATGTCTTCCATGTAGAACAGAAGTACCGGGAGACGGTAGTGGTCCGGCAGCCGGCGGACGGCCTGCCGCACGGCAAGCGCTTCCTCGCGTGCGATAAGGGTGTCCAGCGGGGACGGCGAGTCGGAGGCAGGTTCGCCGCCGGGGATCGCCTCAACGGCTGAAGAGCCGGTATTCATCCTGCCGCTTTCCCATAGCTCTTCCAAGGACGCCACCGGTCCGGTGATCCGCTGCCGGCGGCCCATTTTCCGCCGGTGATTTCGCCAGAGGTTCACGGCGACGGACAGCAGGGCGCTTTTCGGATTGCCGTCCGCATCCAGACGTTCGAGGATTTCCGCGGCCGTCAGGAAGGTGTTCTGGTACAGCTCGTCGGCTTCTTCGCGGCTGCGGGTCAGACAGCAGCAAAAGGAATAAATATCCCTGCCGCAGCGCTCTATGCAGTTTTCCAGGTCTCTCATGTGCATAAGCAAGGCTCCTTCATCTTGTACTTGGACGTCCTGGGGAACAGGATGACTGCCCTTCATTATGATATTGTAACGGGAAATGAAAATGGTTCGCCCGGGACTGAAAAAGTGGTGAGGGAGAACCCTTCACCACCGAAAGCAATCGATGCAGAACAGGTATCGCAGAAGAAAGTGCCCGCAGCAGAACGGTTATTGCGGACTCAGGCGCAGGGAAGCCCCAGCAGCGCAGCGGAGTTCCCGGCGAAGATTGCCTGTTTCTCCTCGTCGGTCAGCGGCATCCGCTCCATCCGCCCGATGTAGTCCGCCTGATCTTCCCAGGGAGAGTCGGTGGCGAAGAGAACGCGGTCTGTGCCGTGCTTTCCGGCCAGCCGGACAAAAGCCTCGTCGGTCAGGTTCATCGACAGATAAGGCGGCTTGTCCGCGTTCGGCAGGGGCGTGACCGGTCCGATCGAAAATGCGGTATCCAGCCACACCGGCGCGCCGGCCAGGTCGCGTTCCACCGCGTCCCAGCTGGCCCAGCCGCCCATATGGGCCAGTACAAGCCGCTCGGGGCGCACTTCCCGCAGAACCCGCAGAATCTGCGGGACGCTACAATAATTATGTTCATAGAGGCCGATGTCAATGCCTGCGTGGGTGATGACGATCAGGCCGAGTTCCGAAGCGAAGTCCACGATCCGCATCATACGCGGGTCGTCGAAATCCACGCCCTGATAGGCCGGATGCAGTTTAATGCCGGGGATACCGGCGTCCTTCAGGCGCTTAAGTTCCCCGCGGTAATTCTCATAATCCGGGTGAATGCCGCCGAATGTGATAATTCCCTGCGCACGCAGCTCTTCCTTCTGTGAGATCAGGGAGGAATTGACTTTTTCCACCTGACCGGCGTAGGTCATCACCGGAAGGTTGACGGATATATCGACGCCGGCCTTTTTCATGGATTCGGCCAGCGCATCGGAGGAGCCGTCGGTGAAGGGGCGGGTCAGCGCTGCTGCCGCCAGCTTCTGCACCACGCCGGCAGACACCTTTTTCGGAAATGTATGGGTATGGAAATCAATAATCATGGAAAATTCTCCTCTCCGGATTCTATTTGGAAATATATGCGCCGGCGGCGCTGCTTTCATCATAGGAGAATTCCGAGCCAATGTCAACTGTCAGATTGAACCCGGGTATTATCACTGTCAGATTGACCCTGGGTATTATCAGTTACGATATACGCCCTGCCAGAATCACGCTCGCGGCAATTCCCGCGGCCGTCGCCCAAAGCGCTCCAGAGAGCGTATAGCGGGTTTTCTTTACATTGACAGACAGAAAATAAATACTCATCGTATAAAATACGGTCTCCGTGCTGCTGAGCATCAGGGAAGCCGCCAGCCCGACCGGAGAATCCGGCCCGTTGTTTCGGAAAATATCCAGCGCCAGAGCCGTGGCGGCGCCGGAGGAAAACAGTTTCACAAGCGCCACCGGCAGCAGCTGCGGCGACAATCCCACCGCCTGTGTCCATCGTCCCAGCGCCGCGCCGGCCGCATCCAGAAAGCCGGAAGCGCGCAGCACGCTCACGCCGGTCATAAGACCGATCAGCGTCGGGAACACCCGAAATACGGTTCCGGCCCCTTCCTTCGCGCCCTCCGCAAAGTCATCGTAAACCGGACGGCGCATCAGCACGCCGAAACTGACAATATAAAGGATGGTGAGAGGAATCAGATAATCGGAAAGCCAGAGGATCAGTTTCATGTCAATGTCCCTGTTTTTCTAATATATATACGCCGGCCGTTTCATTTGTATGAAGAAATGATGGCGCGCTTATGATCCATAACCCTGCAGAATACCACTGCCGCCAGCGTACTTGCCGTCGTGGCCGCGATGGCCGGACCGACGATGGCCGCCGGGGCGGCGCTGCCGTACTCTGCTCGGTAAGCAATCATATTCATTGGGATCAGCTGAAGTGAAGAGATATTGATGATAAGGAATGTACACATCTCCCGGCTGGCGGTGCCGGACGGCGCCGCGGCCTTCTGGCTGAGGTGTTCTTTACCTGGCACGCAGGCCGCGGCTTCCCGTCGTTCTTCCTCCAGCTGCGCCAGTTCCTTCATCGCCTGCAGTCCCGCAGGCGTCGCGGCCCAGCCAAGCCCCAGAATATTGGCAATCATGTTAACTGCGATAGAACGCCGGGCCGGATGATCCTCAGGCAGCCGCGGAAACAAAAAGCGCAGCACCGGCTCAAGTACGCGGGCCAGCCGGTCGACCAGTCCGGACCGTTCAGCGATCTTTAAGATACCGCTCCACATGGAGACGACGCCCAGCATGGTGACGCACAGGCTGACGGTCTCCGCGGCGGAATCCAGAAGTCCCTGCGTCACGGCGGCGATATTTCCATGAAAGGCGGCCCAGACCACACCGATGACGATCATAGAAGCCCAGATAATATTCAGCATACCGTTCTCCTTCCCACGAATTCGTCTTTCACACGCTTTCTGCTATATACATATTCCCACGCGGCCGGTCTGATGTAACATAATGCATCCGGCTTAAAAAAGCGGGTATCTTATTTCCGTAAGAAAACCATAAGGAATAAATAGTTGCAGGGAATCTGAAAATCGTGTATAATCGGTTAGGCTAAAGAAATTCTCGTTACAAGAGGAGGTTTTGGATTATGAAAAAGAGATGGATGCTGATAACCGCGATCGCGGTTTTGACGGTAATGACAGCCTGTTCGCCGACCAAATTGGGACCGGACGGCAGGCCCTATAAGGTCTCGAAAGGAACCAAGGCAGCGGAAGCGGAGACGCTGGCCCCGGAGGCGTATGATCCGTGGGAGATGGCTTTTATTTATCGGATGAAGGATCAGGAGTTCCAGCGCGTCACCTTGGATGTGCAGGACATGACGGAAGATTATCTTCTCGAGATGCTGATCGAGTACGGCGTCCTCGATGAAGGTACGCAGATTCTTTCGTTTGAAGTCGTAACCGAAAAGGACACATCCGGCAGCGGGGTGGTGTCGGGACCTTTTGGGCAGATGGGAGTCGTAAGTGACGAAAACGGAGAGACGGAGGCGCCGACTGTACAGAACGGTATCCTGAATCTGTCGCAGGTTCCGGACTGGAGCGCGGAGGAAGAAAAGGATATGCTGGCCTGCGTCGGCAATACATTTATGGATAATTACGGGCTCGATAAGCTGAAGCTTCTCGTGAATGGCGAGAGCTATTCCGGAGCGGGCGTAACGCTGGGCAGCGACGATTATCTGGAATTTGAATCCGGCTATAAGAATGTCTCCGAATAACCGCTTCTGCGGAAAGCGCCCGGCGTCCCGCTATTGCCGGGAGGGCGTTTTCAGCCACTCCCGGAATTCTGTGCGGATTACGGAAAACGGCGCGGGACCGGTATCCAGCAGGAACTGATGAAACTCCCTGAGTGAGAAGCCGTCGCCCAGTTCATCCTGCGCCTGACCGCGCATATGCAGGATCTCCAGGTAACCGACATAGTATTCGAGGTAATTCACGGGCGTGTTCAGCATTGTGTTATAGATGAGCTCTACGAGACCTTCCTCGCTCACGTCAAAGTACGGGGCGAGGAATTCTTTTATCTGGTCGCGGGTCCAGCCGAAATAGTTGATATTGATATCAATGATCGCGTGCAGGCCGAGACTCGCCGCGGCGTTGTGGGCCAGGAGGCTTCCGAGCTCGGGCGAAAGGCCGTTTTCCGTGGTATAGGAATAATTCTCCACATAGAAGGCCCAGCCTTCACTGTAGCACGTAAAGGAAATAACCTTGCGCAGGTCCTCGCTGCAGTGCGACAGGAAATATGTATTCTGGTACATGTGTCCCGGAATCCCTTCGTGGGCAAGCGTCGTGTAGAGCGCCTGGGAATCGGAGGTGCTGTCCGGGTTGATGTATATCGTGCAGTTATCGTAGTCGTCGATCGGCGGCACGAGGAAGAAGGCCGGTCCAAGCGTATGGGCCAGTTCGTCCGGCACGTATTTGGTTACATAGCTGCACGGTTCGGTCTCCGGGAAATCGTCTGCAATCTGGGATTGCAGCTGCGTAAGGATCTGCTCCGGGTCGGTGTAGGCAAAGGAATAATCCTCGAACTGCTCCGCCGTCTCCGGGTATTCTTCGATAATACCGGCCATGGCCTCCAGATCATTGTCGATCTGCGCGGAAATGGCGTCGCGCAGAGCCTCGATGCTCCCGTATGTGGTGCCGGTTGAAGAATTCACCAGATATTCGTAGTATTTCTTCCCTTCCGGGAAATAACACAGTCCCTGGTCGTTTGTACAACTGCCCTTTAACTGCGTAAGGCCGTCCAGCAGCAGGTTGTAAGCCGGGATAAAATGTTCTTCTACGGCGGCCAGATTTTTGGCTTTATAATCGGCGCGTTCCTCATCGGTCAGGCCCTCGAAGGCGTCGATACGGGTGTCGAACATGGCGGTCATGAAGTTTTGGTCCGCGGGCAGGCGGTAGGCCGCGCATTCCTCCACGATCTGATCCGCGCAGGCGTCGGTCATGAAAAGCCCCGCCGCGGCCTTCTCTTTTTCGAAATCCAGAATCGCCTGATAATAATTGTCAATAGCGGACAGAAGCGTCAGATAATCGTCGATATCCTGCCGCGAGCGGAACGAAAACTCCGCCAACAGGATTGGAAGCTGTGCCTGTGTGCCAATGGACGGCGCGAGCGGCTGGTAATACAGCTCCAGCCCGTCGCCGGCTTCTTCCAGCCGGAAGGCCTCGGTAAGGATTCGGTGCGTCAGCCGCTGTTCCCGGTTCAGAAGCTCCGGATCAATCTGCGCCAGCTGTGCCTGAAATTCCTTCCGGCGCGCGCCCGCTTCCTGCAGCGTCTCCAGAGAAAATGCACCGAAATCCACGGCGTAATCGGTGATGCCGAAGGTTTCCGGGGAGACCATGGAATAATGGAGGTTCAGGTAAGAGTCCGCCAGCTGTTCTTTCAGGAAACGCCGGCTCCAGTCTTCAAAGGCGGCGCGTGCCTGTTCTGCGTTGTCCGCCGCATCCGCCGGAAGGCTTTCGGCGGCGGCAGATTCGGGAACTGGGGCGGGGGCGCTGCCGGTACGTGAACAGGCGGGCAGCAGGAGGATCAGGAGGCCGCATAACAGCAGAGCCGCCGGCGCACGTCTTCCTGCCCTCGCGGAAGCGCCCGCGGCCCGTGGGATGGCGTCAGCAGCAGTGCCTGGGAGTGCAGTGCGGGTAACCGTGCCGGAAATCGAGGCGGCCCGTCGATTATGTTTCACAAAAGGGATGATCATGGTTAATTCCTCCGTTTCTATAGTATAATTTATATTGACGGGTTTGGCAACTCATGAAAAAAGATTGACGAAAGCATGGAAAAAGGGTACACTG
>CANQFR010000116.1 GCA_947599905.1 uncultured Lachnospiraceae bacterium | reverse complement strand
CTGGGGGAAACAGGCCGGGATGATGTTTACTGGAATGTCGGTATGAGTGCGGAGCGCATCCAGAAAGCATTAAACAAGTGGAAGGTAGATGCCCTTCCGGATGACCTGTACCGGTTTATGGATATCGATGATCCAGATCTTTCGCTGATCCTGAAGGCGTTTGATATCAAAATCCCCGCCAAACTGTACCGGAGGGCAGAACTGAAATCGATAAAGACGGGGACAAAGATTTTCATGTAGGTCATAAATGTAGGTACATTTTTTCAAAATATCTCAGCCCGCATAAATACCGGGAAAACCGCGTATATACAAGGAAATGGAGCCGAAAAAAGGCTCCATTTCACATTTACAAGTGGCAAACTCGGGTTATACCATTCCTGGATTGCCTCCTCAAACCTGACCTTGCAATCCCTGCAGGCCTCCTTGGCCTCCATGGAGGCAATCTTTTTTTCATAGTTGCGCTTCCACGCTTTGCGCGCTTCTGTTTTGCCAAGACGGGAATAACCTACAACCTTAAAAATTTTACCGTTGTAATACTCTGTCGATTTCGCCAGCCACTGCTGCCTGGATTCCATCCATACCACGGATACCGTCTGCTTTGTTGCCATTGCACATTTCACCCCTTTCCGAATCTGTAGAAAAATTATGGTTAGGGATGAAGGAAGGTTCGCGCAGAAGATCGCATTAAATAGTAACTTGTTTCCTGCACATCGATTGCACATCAATTGCACATCCTCGATGAGGGAATTCGTTAGCCTTTAGCTCCACGTCCTATCACTTTTCATTGTCTCTGTTGCACAAAAAAAGTGAGTTCTCACGGCTTAAAATCGTGAAAACTCACCAGTTTATCTGACCAGGGGAAGAGGGGCTCGAACCCCCATCTACGGTTTTGGAGACCGCTGCTCTGCCATTGAACTATTCCCCTATCCGTTGTCCGTCAAACTGACAACGAACATATCTTACCACAATCCGTGAGGTCTGTCAATATTTTTTCGGGTCGTTTTTTCGGGCGTTTGCATGGGCCGCATCCGGGTGTTTAGCCTGCGGTTTTTGCTGTGCTTTTCCGGCTGGTTATGTTTCCTTCGGCCTCTTTTTTGTGCCGGGACGAAAAATCATGAGAAATTAAATTTTACTTTACGGTATTATTATTGTATAATGGAACCGGCAAAAGATGCGACGGGGAGGTTTTTCATCATGCAGACCAGAGAGCGGTCATCCGCGAGGGATATGACAACGGGAAATATCTTTCTTCTGCTGATTGAGTTTTCGGTTCCGCTCATCATCGGCAACCTGTTCCAGATGATGTACAATACGGTGGATTCGCTGGTTGTCGGGAATTTTGTGGGCAAGGAAGCGCTGGCGGCGGTGGGGTCTACCACGATGATTGTCAACATGCTGGTGTTCTTCTTCAACGGCGTGTCTGTCGGGGCCGGCGTGGTGATCAGCCGTTATTACGGCGCGAAGGACCGGAACAGCCTTCACAGGGCGGTGGAAACGACGATCTTTGTAACCTTTGTCTGCGGCGTGCTGTTTACGGTTATCGGGATGCTGCTGGTGCGGCCTATGCTGGTGTTCATGGCGACGCCGGACGATGTGATGGACGCGGCGACCGTATATCTGCGGATTTATTTTGCGGGAATTATCGGGCTTCTGGTTTATAATATGGGCAGCGGGATTCTGCGGGCCGTAGGCGATACGCGCAGGCCGCTTCTGTTTCTGATTTTTACCAGTGTGGTGAACGCGATTCTGGATTTGGTCTTCGTCGTTGTTTTTCGCGCGGGGATCGCAGGCGTGGCTTACGCGACGATCATTGCCCAGTTCATCTCAGCAGTTATGGTTCTGGTGCTTTTGTCAAGGACGACGGACGAGTACCGTCTGACCTGGCGGGATCTGCGGTGCGATATGCCGATTCTGGGGCAGATCTTTATGATCGGCCTGCCGGCGGGGATCCAGTCGGTGATCACGGCATTTTCCAATGTATTTGTGCAGTCCTATATCAACAGCTTCGGATCGGCCTGTATGGCGGGGTGGAGCTGCTATAACAAGCTGGACATGTTCATCATGCTTCCGATGCAGAGCATCGCGCAGGCGGCGACGACTTTCGTGGGCCAGAATATCGGCGCGGGGAAGAACGACCGGGTCAATAAGGGAACCGTGGATTCGATGCTGCTGGCGGTGGAAGTGACCGCCGGGATCGCGGTATTTCTGTTTGTCTTCGCGGCGCCGGCTACCCGGCTGTTTATCAGCGACGCGGATGTGATCCGCTACGGCGCCATGTTCCTGCAGACCAATGTGTTCTTCATGCTGTTTAACTGCGTGAACCATACGCTGGCCGGGGCGCTGCGCGGACGCGGGGATTCCACCGGGCCGATGGTGATCATGCTTCTGAATTTCGTGGCGGTGCGGCAGGTATACCTGTTCATTATGACCCGGTTCATCAGCAATACGGAGCGGCTGGTGGGCTTCAGCTATCCGGTTGGATGGACGGCCTGCTGTATCATGGAGGTGGCTTACTTCTACCTGCGCTGGGGGAGAAAGAAAGCCGGTGGAAAAGGATAAAATTCATAAGGAGGTCATAACATATGCAAACACTTGCGAAGTATCAGATTGACACGGAAGAAAACCGGGCGTTTCTGAAAGAAACCGGGGAGGGGATCCTGAAGTTCGGAAAGAAATTCCCTTCGCCGGGAGGTTCGTCCTACTATCTGGGAGACGACGGTACGCCCTGGACGGACAGGCCCAGGGAGACATGGATTACCTCGCGCATGGTTCATGTATACAGCATCGGGCAGATGCTGGGATACGCGGGCTGCGGCGAGCTGGCGGACGCCGGTCTTGCGGGGCTGACGGGCGAGCTGCACGATACCGCCAATGGCGGCTGGTTCGCGGGGCTTAAGCCGGACGGCGAAGCCCTGCCGACAAAACAGTGCTACGCGCATGCATTTGTGATTCTTGCGGCCACATCCGCGCTGCTGGCCGGCCGGGAGGGCGCTGAGGCGCTGCTGACGGACGCCATGCAGCTTTATGACGAGAAGTTCTGGAATGAGGAAGAGGGGCTGTCCTGCGATACCTGGAATACGGAATTTACCGTGCTGGATACCTACCGCGGACTGAACGCCAATATGCACACGGTGGAGGCGTTTCTGGCGGCTGCCGATGCGCTTGAGGATGAGAAATACCGTGTCCGCGCGGGGCGGATCATTGACCATGTGATGATCTGGGCGAAGGAAAATGACTGGCGGCTGCCGGAGCATTTCTCCAGCAGCTGGACGGCGGATCTGGACTGCAATCAGGAGAAGCCGGACGACCCGTTTAAGCCTTACGGCGCGACGCCGGGCCACGGCATCGAGTGGGCCAGGCTGATCGTTCAGTGGGCGGTGTCCACCTTCGGCACGGATTCGGAAAAGACTGCGGAATATCTGCATGCGGCGGAGAAGCTGTACCGCCGGGCGGTTTCGGATGCCTGGAACTGCGACGGGGCGCCGGGGATTGTCTATACGACGGACTGGAACGGCCGGCCGGTTGTCCATGACCGGATGCACTGGACGCTGGCGGAGGCGATCAATACCTCGGCGGTTCTGTACCGGATGACCGGGGCGGCGGAGTACGCGCGGGATTACGCGGAATTTATGGAATATCTGGATACCGTGGTGCTGGATCATACGCACGGCTCCTGGTTCCACCAGCTGGATGAGAATAACCGGCTGAAGGGTACGGTATGGCCGGGCAAGTCGGATCTGTATCATGCTTTTCAGGCGACTCTGATCCCGTATAATGACCGGATCGGCGTGTCGATTGCGGCGGCGGTGAAGAAAGCTGCGCTGTAACGGAAATGAACCGGCGGCGCGGTCAGGAATATTTTCCGGCTTATTGTCATAGTCTGCCTTGAAAATGCGTTCGCGGGGCGGCAATGCAGGATCAGAAACTGGAAAATCTCTTAAATCTGGCGATGTCGGCCACGATGGAAGAACGGGCAGAATCACCGGAACTGGCGGCGGGATATCATGACGCGGAGCGGACATGGGAACTGATCGTGCGCTATTCGGGATCGCTTGACGGGATGCTGGCGGAACTGAATGGCGGCGCGGGAACGAACGGTGGCGCGGGAATAACCGGCGGCGCGGGAACGAACGGTGCAGCCGGTACGGAAGCGCCGCAGGATGAGAATAAGGTTTTGGGCAGGCGCGTGGAGGCAGAGGAGCTTCTGAATCATTACGCCATTCTGACCGTGCCGGAATCGCTCATAGAGACGGTCGCGGCTTATCCGCAGATTGCATACGTGGAAATGCCGAAGCGGCTGTATTTTGCGGTGAACCGGGCACGGGCGGCATCCTGTATCACTGCGGTGCAGACATACGAAGAAGGAGACGCTTTCAGGACGGTACATGCCGGTCAGGGCGGGGCGGAACCGGCAGCGAAAGCGTCGGTGGGGCCGGAGCCTTTGATGGAACAGACGGCCAAAACAGCGGCGCAGCCGGCTGCGGGGACGTACGGCGTCCATGGCCTGAATCTGACAGGTCGCGGCGTGCTGGTGGCGGTGCTGGACAGCGGCATCGATTATTTCCATGGGGATTTCCGGAAGGAAGACGGCACCACACGCATCGCGCTTCTGTGGGATCAGACGCTCGGGCGGGTGTTTACGAGGGAAGACATCAATGAGGCGCTTGCCGCAGGCAGCCGGGAGGCTGGGCGTCAGCTTGTGCCGCAGACGGACGGCAGCGGACATGGGACGGCGGTCGCGGGAATTGCGGCCGGAAGCGGGCGGGAGAGCGGCGGCAAATACCGCGGCGTGGCTTATGAGAGCGACCTGCTTGTGGTGAAGCTGGGCGTGGCGGATCCGCTGGGCTTTCCGCGCACGACCCAGCTGATGCGCGGCCTGGATTTCGCGGTCCGCTGCGCGGCGGAGGAAGGGATGCCGATGGCTGTAAACCTCAGCTTCGGCAATACCTACGGTTCCCATGACGGGACCGGGCTTCTGGAGACTTATATTGACAGCGTTGCTTCCTACGGGCGGCTGTCGATCGTGATCGGGACCGGCAATGAAGGCGCGCGCGGCGGCCATATTTCCGGGGTGCTTACGGGAGGGCAGGCGGCGGAGGCGGAATTGTCGGTTTCGGATTATGAAACGGGCTTAAGCGTCCAGCTGTGGAAGGATTACGCGGATGAATTTGCCGTAACGCTGATCGCGCCGGACGGGCAGCCGCTGGGACCGCTGCCGCCGGTGATCGGGCCGCGGACGCTGGATTACGGCGATACACGGATTCTTTTGTATTACGGGGAGCCGGGGCCGTACAGCATGGCGCAGGAGATTTATTTTGACTTTATGCCGCGGCGCGGGGATTATCTGCCGGCGGGCGTCTGGAAATTCCGGCTGACGCCGCTGCGGGTTGTCAGGGGACGGTATGATCTGTGGCTGCCTTCGTCGGCGGTTCTGAACCGGGCGACGCGTTTTTTGAAGGCGACGCCGGACACGACGCTGACGATCCCCTCGACGGCGCAGTCGGCAATCTCCGTGGGGGCTTATGACAGCTCCTTCCGGTCTTATGCAGACTTCTCCGGCCGGGGATTTACGCGGACCGCGGGTCTGGTGAAGCCGGAGCTGGCTGCGCCGGGCGTGGGTATCATGGCGCCGAAACCGGGCGGCGGCTACGAGGCGGTGACGGGGACCTCCTTCGCTGCGCCGATGGTCGCCGGCAGTGCGGCGCTTCTGATGCAGTGGGGGATCATTGACGGAAATGATCCCTATCTCTATGGGGAAAAACTGAAAGCGTATCTGATTCGCGGCGCAGGCCATCTTCCGGGCTACGAAGTCTGGCCGAATCCGCAGCTTGGCTGGGGGGTACTGTGCGTGCGGGACAGTCTGCCGGGATAGCGCGGTGCAGCATTTGAAAATCGAACAGACGTTCGAAAAAGAGGTTGCATTTTTCAGAGAAATATGGTATGCTGAATGTATGACGAGCGTGTGAATGTGTAATGAGCGTGTGAGTGCGCAGTGCAGACAGCGGCATCCCGAAAGCGGGCGCCGGGTCTGTGGCGGGGAGGTGCTGGACATGACGGAGCGGGCGCATCAGGTCCATCCGTTCGGACCGGTTTGTGACGAACATTCGAAGATTCTGATCCTGGGATCCTTTCCGTCTGTGAAGTCCCGGGAGAACGGTTTTTTCTACGGCCATCCGCAGAACCGTTTCTGGAAGGTGCTGGCTGCGGTGACAGGGAAGGCTGTTCCGCAGACGGTGGAGGAGAAGCGGACGTTTCTTCTGGAGAGCGGGATTGCCGTGTGGGATGTGATCGCTTCCTGCGACATTGCGGGTTCCAGCGACGCCAGCATCGTTCATGCGCAGCCTACAGATCTTCGTCGGCTTCTGGCGGCGTGTCCCATCGAGCGGATCTACGCGAACGGTACGACGGCGAAGAGGCTTTATGACAGCTACCAGCGCGCGCAGTGCGGGCGCGACTGTATTCTGCTGCCGTCCACAAGCCCGGCCAATGCCGCGTGGTCGCTTGAGAGGCTGGTCGAACGATGGGCGGAGCTTCTTGAATGATTATATAGATTTTATGCAGAAATAGATGCACCATAGAGATTTTTGTGGTACAATTCTTTTGTATGTGTATTTATCGGTTGTAAAATGACAAAACAGACAATATACATAGAACAGGGGGTGTGTTCGTATGCTGCCCAGGGAGATGCTGGAAGAGCTGGAGGCGGAGACTTTGAGTCCGTATGCGGCTCTGAGCCGGGACACAAAGGGACGGGACAAGCCGGAGCCGCTTTGCGATATGCGGCCGGAGTACCAGCGGGACAGGGACCGGATCCTGCACTGCAAGTCATTCCGCAGGCTGAAGCATAAGACCCAGGTATTTCTGGCGCCGGAGGGCGACCATTACCGGACGCGCCTGACGCATACGCTGGAGGTATCGCAGATCGCCAGGACGATTGCGAAAACCCTTCGGCTGAACGAGAGCCTGACGGAAGCCATTGCGCTGGGGCATGATCTCGGGCATACGCCGTTCGGCCATTCCGGCGAGTATGTTCTGAATCAGATCTGTGAAGACGGCTTCATCCACGCGGTCCAGAGTGTCCGCGTCGTGGAAGTGCTGGAGAAGAACGGTGAGGGTCTGAACCTGACGAAGGAGGTGCGGGACGGCATTCTGAATCACCGCACGTCGGGCAGGCCGGCAACGCTGGAGGGCTGTATCGTGCGCCTCTCCGATAAGATTGCCTATATTAACCACGACATCGACGACGCAATCCGCGCGCGGCTTTTTACCGAGAAGGACCTTCCGGAAACCTATACGCGGGTGCTTGGCGGAAGCGTGCGCGACCGTCTGAATAACATGATCCATGACGTGATTGTCCAGAGTATGGACAGGCCCGAGATTCGGATGTCGCCGGATATGGAGACGGCGATGAACGGTCTGCGCAGATGGATGTTTGAGAATGTTTACAGCGGCAGCGCCGCGAAGACAGAGGAAAAGAAGGCGCAGCAGCTGGTCGGGATATTGTACCGGTATTATATTGACCACGAATCGGAGCTGCCGGAGGAGTACCGGCGGCTGATCAGCGAGCGCGGGGAGAAAAAAACACGGGTGGTCTGCGATTATATCGCCGGCATGAGCGACAGCTACGCGATCGACCGTTTCGAGGAGTTGTTCGTGCCGAAGGCCTGGAAGGAGTACTAGGCCGGAGAAAGTCCAGCGGTGATATGTCAAGAGGAAAATGAATAAAAATCGCACTTTTTTTGTTCATCTTCCAAAAGGCGCAA
>CANQFR010000115.1 GCA_947599905.1 uncultured Lachnospiraceae bacterium | reverse complement strand
GCCATACAGACAGACAGGCTCTAACCCGCATATTTATTGGGTTAGAGCCCATTTCACTTCGGAAGTTGAGATTATAGACAGAAGAGGGTCTCTTGTCAAGAAAAAATTCCTGGAAATGGGGCCGCCGGACAGGCCCTGCGCCATTCTGACCGCTGCACAGCCGGAAGCCGGACAGGCCCGGCGCTCACGCCAGCAGCTTCTCGATCTTCGCCCGCACCGCTCCGATCACCGGTCCCAGGAAGAACGCCATGATAACCGTCACCAGTCCGAGATGCGCTCCCATCAGCACGCCCCCGACCGTAAATCCGATATCCCAGCACATGCGCAGTGTACGGAAAGAGACCTTCTTCTGCCGCTCCGACAGAATAAACGGCAGGGAATCGTAAGGCGCGGATCCCAGCCCCGCGCTCATATACACGGACGCCGCAAGGATAAACAGCGCCAGCACCGGCAGGATCAGAATCCACTCCACCGTCTTCTGCGACAGGAAGCCGGCCGGCAGCGCGATCTTCCAGATCCAGCTGAAGAAATCCGACGTATAGCCCACGACGATCATATTTCCAAGGGTGCCGAACCCCACATAACTGGCATCCAGCCCCAGCACAAACACCATCATGACCAGATTCTCCAGCAGCTGACAGGTGCCGAAGCTGAATGGCAGATAGTTCGCCATTCCTGCCGCAAACAGCGCGCAGGGATCCGTGCCGAAGTCGAACTGCCGCAGAAGCGACAGGCCGAACCCCTGAAAGAATACGCCCACAAGCATCATCATAAGCCGCTTTTTAAAATGAGGCGGTCTCTCAAACCATTTCTTTTTCATCATCTGCAGTGTTCCTTTTCTTAATTTTAAGCATATTCCGTTCATTCCCCGGACATACGCCGCGCATCCCTGTCATCTCAGCAGCCGGTCCAGCCGCCACTTCAGTTCGCTCAGATCCCGCTCGACAACCTCATACACGAACACATCCCGCTCAGGCCGTCCAGCGTTTTGTGCAGCAGGTAATTACAGTGGACAAATGTGCTCTCCCGGAAATATTTCAGAAGCCACGGCATCATGTTCTCCCCGAAGGGATCCCGCAGCATCAGAAACCCGCCGTAATAAACGCCCCACAGGACGAAATTCATACCCGTGCCATGCCAGAGCCCGGTCACCAGAAACACGAGGAACAGGTTAACATAAGTTCTCATTTCCCTTTTCGGTTTCCGCCCAGTGGAATATAGACGTACCGCTTAAACCAGTTCGACAGAGAAATATGCCACCGCCGCCAGAACTCCCGGACGGAAGCGGACAGATACGGGTAGCGAAAATTCTCCAAAAAATCGAAGCCGAACATTTTCCCCAAGCCGATAGCCATATCCGAATACCCGGAAAAATCATAGTAAATCTGCAACGCGTACAGAAGCATCACAAACCACGCCAGACCGGTTCCGATCAGGGGACGGTTGGCGTCGCCGAGAACCCGGTCCACAACCGCGGCGAACGCGTTCGCGAAGATCACCTTCTTGCCCAGGCCGTAAGTGAAACGCCGGATCCCGTAAGCGGTCTTCGCCAGGGAAAGCTGTCTGTGCGCAAGCTGTTCCGACACATCGTGATACTGCACGATAGGCCCCGCGATCAGCTGCGGAAAGAAGCTGATATAGAGGGCCAGCTTCAGCGGGTCCCGCCGCGTAATTCAGCGCGATGGACACCGCCATCAGGAAAATGTATTTCGGTTCGCCCCATGCATAGAAGATCAGGCTGGCCGCCAGCAGAAGAAGGTTTGCCGCGGTGCGCCTGCCGCGGCCTGTCCATCCCCTCCGCTTCCATTCCCAGATATTTTCCCAGCATCAGGAATTCGTCCTCGCAGATGCAGTTCTTCAGACTGCCGGTGCGGATTGCGTTCAGGCACTCCCTGTAATCCATCCAGACGACGCTCTCCACCTCTGACTCCTGCAGCGTCAGGTCAGCGGTATTCACCGGTTTCCGGTACACATACAGCTGTGACAGTTCCGCATCCTTAAACATCCGGCCGTAGAACTCCTCTTCCGTATAGACTTTATGCCGGCCCGCAGGCTCCAGCTCATCCGTCGCGGCCGCGATCCCAAGCTCCTCCTTAAGCTCCCGAAGCGCGGTCGTCAGGTAATCATCTCCTGCCGCCACATGACCCGCGGAAGAGATATCATAGCATCCCGGATAGGAATCTTTACCCGCGCTGCGCTTCTGCAGCAGCACGTCACAGCCGCTCTTCTCATTGGGCCGCACAATCCAGATATGCGCCGTCGGATGAAGGCTCCCTTCCCGATGGGCCACGCCCCGCTCCCGTACGATTCCGCTTTTCGTGCCGTCTTCATTTAAAATATCAAACAGCTCCATGGGCCGGCCGTTTAACGCTGCGCTCACCAGCTTCCCGCCGCCGTCATAGACCAGCTTCAGGGAAAAGAACGGCTCGTCCTCGTCAAGCAGCCGGAAGAAAATCTTGTCCCCTTCCCAGAGATTCAGCCCCCAGACCTTATCGACGGGCACCCACTCCAGTTCCCCTTCATCGCAGGCAGCCGCCTCTCCCTCAAAGCCGTCCGCCGTGAAAAGGGACATGTACTCCGTCTCCCCGCCGCCGGAAACGAAGGTGACCAGCCCCCGGAACCGATAGGAGGTCAGCGTGTAGCCGGTCTCCTCCTTTACCTCCCGTAGAAGACACTCCTCCGGGCTTTCGTCCGCCTCGAAATGTCCGCCCACGCCGATCCATTTGTCCTTATTCACATCGTTCTTCTTCACGGTGCGATGCAGCATCAGCCAGCTGCCGTTTTTCTCTATGTAGCACAGAGTGCTTAAACCTGTCATGAGCTTCCTCCGATCCTGCCTTGTCCGCGCGGTTCTTGCCGGCCTGCCGGCGCATCCCCTTTATCATATCACAAAATTGCGCAATGAAAAGCATAACTTTTTGCGGCCGCGGGATATTTCCGGGGCATTTTACACAAATTAAGGGAAAATCCATCTGGAGGTGACACGATATGAAGAACAGCGACACTGTAGAACTGCTGAAGGAATGCGACGCCGGCGTGAAGATGGCGGTCGCCTCTTTCGACGACGTGCTGGAGCGGATCCACAATTCCGATATGAAGGATCTGCTTAAGAAGAGCAAGGCCAGCCATGAGGAACTGGGCAGCGAGATCCATTCTCTCCTGGACGAACAGGGCAGCGGCGAGAAAGATCCCAATCCTGTAGCCAAGACCATGTCCTGGATGAAGACCACCGTGAAAATGGGCATGGATGAGAGCGACGCCACCGTGGCCGACCTGATCACAGACGGCTGCAACATGGGCGTCAAATCCCTGCAGCGCTATATGAACCAGTATCAGGGCGCGGATGAGACCTCCCGCAATATCTGCGGGCGTCTGGTAAGCATGGAGGAAAATCTGTGCAGGGATCTGCGGGAATACCTGTAAAACGCCCGAATGGGGCTCCCGGCATGCGACTCACTCTGCACGGACGGGAGCCTGTATGTGAGGTCCCTTAAAACGCCCGGAATTCTTGACAAATACTTCCGAATAGGCTACAATTATGTTCCAGATGAGGGAGTAGTCGGCGCGGTCTTCCGCCGCGCGATAGAGCCAACATGCTGGCAGACGCGGTTTCCCGCACATGCCTGGTTCTATATGAAAATGATGAGACTTATCTGCGGTTTTCCGGCTGCAGATAAGTCTCTGTTTATCAGGGAGGAGATATCGATGTCGCTGATTGAACTGTTTCTGATTGCCGTCGGCCTGTCCATGGACGCCTTCGCGGTCTCCATCTGCAAGGGCCTGTCCATGCAAAAGCTGAACGTACGCCACGCCGTGATTATCGGCCTCTATTTCGGCGGTTTTCAGGCGCTCATGCCGCTTTTCGGATATATGCTGGGCGTCAGCTTCCAGGAAGCCATCACCACCTACGATCACTGGGCGGCGTTTATCCTGCTGGCCATCATCGGCGGCAACATGATCCGGGAGGCATTGAACCCAGAAGAGGAAAACTGCGGCGATTCCGTATCTTTCCGCGAGATGCTTCCCCTTGCCATCGCTACCAGCATCGACGCTCTGGCCGTAGGCGTCACCTTCGCCTTCCTGCGCGTACATATCCTTCCGGCGGTGTCATTTATCGGCGTCGTCACTTTCTGCCTGGCCATCGTCGGCGTGAAGGTCGGCAATCTATTCGGCGTGCGTTACAAGTCAAAGGCGGAGATCGTCGGCGGCGCGATCCTGATCATGATCGGCGCGAAGATCCTTCTGGAGCATCTGTTTGCCTGAGCGGGCAGTTGGTTGGGTTGGCGCCTGCCGTTTCGGCTCCTGCGCGGACGCGGAATACGTTCAGAGCGTCCCCCTGGTTCACAGGCTATAGTCTGTTCCATCTCCTGTGCGAACGCGGAACACGTTCAGGGCGTCACCCCTGTTTCGCAGGCTATGGTCTGTTCCATCGCCTGCGCGGACGCGGAATACAGCGTTTCAGTCTACCATCCGGCTCTTTCCTCCACCCGCGGCCTCGTCGCCGGATTCACCAGAATCTTCACGTCTGTGATATCCGCGACCTCATAGTTTGACAGCCTGCCCTTCTTCAGGTCGCTTAACATCTCATCTTTATTTTCCATAAAGAGCCGGAACTCATCTCCATGATAGGAACGCATCAGACGCAGTATGCCGTCGATGACCGGCGCTCTTTCTTCCGGCGCTTCCGGCACGATTTCTTCTCCGGACTCCGCCCCTGTTTCTTCTGCGGACCCTTCCCCGAACTCTGCCCCTGTCTCTTCTTCAAACTCTTCCCCGAGTTCTTCACGGAACTCTTCTCCGGTTTCTTCCTCCCTGTCATATGGAATATACTGCAGAAACGGATCCACCTGGGCCTGATTATATGTCACCTGATAGCGCACAATCCCTTCCGGCACGGACGGATCCTCCACGATCCCATCCAGATAGCGGCTTGTATAATAGCTTTCTCCCAATATCAGCGTGCTGCCATCGTCCTTGAGCGTAAAATCAAAATCCTCCGTCACAAGATATTCACTGTCGAGCAGCTTCGTGCCTCCGTATTCAAGCGAAGACCACTCCACCATCGTAAGACCTGCACCGACTCCTGCCAGAAGTACCCCTATGAGAAATGCCGCAAACAATACAACTCTCAGTTTACGCATGATCGTTCTCCTCCTCTCTGCCGTTTACCTCAGTTTCTCCCGGCGCTGCCGCTTCCACGGCCGGTCTCTTCTTCCATAACAATGTCATCACAAAACCTGCCGCGGCAAAAAAGCTCACGGTCGCTCCCAGAACCCCGATCACCGCACCTCCCAGCGGATATCCGCTGATTACCAGAATCGCGAGCATCCCAAATGCGAACAGGAAGAAGATTCCCAGTATTCCGACGAATACCGACGTACAGATACAAAATGCATTCCATGCCATGCGGATACACCATACGCACGCTCCCACGCAGCCCCGGCAAAATGCGGCGATTCCGCCTCCCATTACTGCCCAGATACTTCTTCTGCCCATCACGCGTCCACCACCTTTCTTCTCTTTCGATAGCGCCGGCTCTTCCGCCCCGTCCGGGACAGTCCGACCGCCTGACGCCGCTCCTGCGCCGAATCCCAAAAGTCCCGCCAGCCAGACAAACGGCCTGCAGATCTTGTGCCAACACCAGAGGAGCGCCTTCCATAGCCGGATTCCTGTCTGTTTTGCGGCATTTCGAAGCCATCCCGCGGCTGATTTGGTCCCCTGCCATAGCCTGGAACAAACGCCGGATATTCTTTTCCACAGACCGGCGGCAAATCCCTGATCGCTGTTACCGGCTCCGCCGTCCGCCGCAACCGGCTTCCTATTCCTCAGCCAACCCGTTCGTTCCGCCCCGCAGGTTGCGCTGCCGTCTTCCTGCTCAGCCGTCTTTCCCGCAGAGGCAGCCTGTTCCGGCTTCGAACCGTTCGTCCCTCCGTAACCGGCCTGTGCCTGATACGCCCGGCCCTTTCCGAAAGATTCTGTCTGAAAGCGGTTCACTTCCGCATAATCCGCCCGTACATGGTACGCCTCCAGAAGCTCCGCCGTCAGTTCCTTAAAATCTCCGAAATCGGCGATCGCTTCCTCTTCCGTGAGTCCGTTAGCCGTCTTCATGTCAATATGCTGCTCATATTCATCTATGATATCCTGCAGCTCCGCTTCATCCAGAACCGCCAGCGCCCGCTTCAGCGCTTCCAGGAATTCATTCTTGTTCATCATCTCTACCTCTCCTTCTGCTCCTTCAAAAACGCTCCGACCCGATCCGCGAATTCCGTCCACTCCGCTTCCAGCCGGTCCCGATACAGAATCCCCGCCACCGTCAGATGATAATACTTCCGCGGCGGGCCCTCGGTCGATTCCCGCAGATACGTCTCAAAATACCGCTCATTCGTCAGCCTCTTGAGCAGCGGATAAATCGTACCCTCATTCACATCCACCACCTTGGAGACTTCCTCCACCAGCTCGTAGCCATACATATCTTTCTGGCGTACCGATTCCAGCACGATCAGCTCCAGGACTCCTTTTTTGAACTGCGCATTCATAACGGCCCTCTCTTTCTCTGGTTACATATTATACCAACTACTATGTATTGTCAAGTACTAAATTAATAAAAATAGTAGTTTTAAAAAAGACCGGTTCATAAACGAACCGGTCCTTTTCGCATTTCTTTATATTCAGTGACGCCGGCTCTTCCCTGTCCGGCCGGCCGCTCCGTCGCGGCTCGCGAAAGCCTTTCTCCGGGCCGCCGCGTTATACCGTCACTTTCATGAAGTTCTTCTTGCCGCGCTTGACGATCATACCGTCGCCCGCGAAATCATCCTTCGTATACGTCTTGCGGATATCCTTCATCGGCTCGCCGTTCACAGACACGCCGCCCTGCTCCACATTCCTGCGGGCCTCGGCGCGGGACGGAGCCAGACCGGATTTCTGGAGGATTGCCAGAATGTCAATGGTTCCCTCCTCGTTGAAATCGTCGGCGTCAAGCGCGAACGTGGGCATATTTTCCAGACTGCCCTGTCCCTTAAACAGCGCCCTCGACGCCTCCTGGGCCTTCTTCGCCTCTTCCTCGCCGTGGACCAGCGTGGTCAGTTCATAAGCAAGTATCTCCTTGGCCGTATTGAGCTGGCTGCCCTCCCAATGATCCATTTCGTTGATCTGCTCAAGCGGCAGGAAGGTCAGCATCCGCAGGCATTTCAACACGTCGGCGTCGCCTACATTTCTCCAGTACTGGTAGAAATCGAAGGGCGAGGTCTTGTTCGGATCCAGCCAGACCGCGCCGGACTGGGTCTTGCCCATCTTCTTGCCCTCGGAATTAAGCAGCAGTGTAATCGTCATCGCGTAAGCGTCCTTGCCCAGCTTGCGGCGAATCAGTTCGGTACCGCCCAGCATGTTGCTCCACTGGTCGTCGCCGCCGAACTGCATGTTGCAGCCGTATTTCTGGAACAGCATATAGAAATCGTAGCTCTGCATGATCATGTAGTTGAATTCCAGGAAGCTAAGCCCCTTCTCCATACGCTGCTTGTAGCACTCGGCACGGAGCATGTTGTTGACGGAAAAGCACGCGCCAACCTCTCTGAGCAGTTCCACGTAGTTCAGGTTCAGCAACCAGTCGGCGTTATTCACCATCAGGGCCTTGCCGTCCGAGAAATCGATAAAGCGGCTCATCTGCTTCTTAAAGCACTCGCAGTTGTGCTCGATGGTCTCTACTGTCATCATCTGGCGCATGTCGCTGCGGCCGGACGGATCGCCGATCATGCCGGTGCCGCCGCCGATCAGCGCGATCGG
>CANQFR010000114.1 GCA_947599905.1 uncultured Lachnospiraceae bacterium | reverse complement strand
CTGCATCCGCTGGCGCTCCCCGGTGGAAAGCGTGGACGCCTCCCGGTCCAGGGTCAGATAGGAAAGACCCAGATCCATAAGCCGCTTCGCGGCGTGCAGAAAGGACTCGCAGATGCTCTCCGCCATGGGCCGCATTTCCTCCGGCAGGGACGCCGGAACGCCTTCCACCCACGCAACCAGGTCCGAAAGCGTCATCTGACACGCCTCCGCAAGCGTGATCCCGCGAAGCTTCGGGGCCCTGGCCGCGTCCGACAGACGGCTCCCGCCGCATTCCGGGCAGGGACCGACTTTCAGGAATTTCTCCACGCGCTTCATCCCCTTCTCGTCCTTCACATGGGAAAGCGCGTTTTCCACCGTATAAACCGCGTTGAAATAGGTAAAATCCATTTCCCCGGCGGTATTGGTCTTCTCATTATGATAAAGCAGATGATACTTCTTCGCCGGGCCGTGGAACACCAGATCCTTCTCCCGCTCCGTCAGATCCTTAAACGGCACATCCGTGCGCACGCCCACATGATCCCTGGCAATGTCCTTCATTAGCGACCACATGAGCGCCTGCCACGGCGCCACCGCCCCCTCGTCGATCGTGAGGGAATCGTCCGGCACCAGCGTGGATTCGTCCACGGTCCGCACCGTCCCGGTTCCGTCGCAATGGCGGCAGGCTCCGGTAGAGTTAAACGAAAGCTCCTCCGCCCCCGGCGCGTAAAAATGTGACCCGCAGTCCGGACAGACCAGCTCCCGGCCGGCGGCCACATTCAGGGACGGCGGCAGATAATGACCATTGGGACAGCGGTGGGACGCCAGACGGGAGTACATCAGCCGCAGGCTGTTTAAAAGCTCCGTCCCTGTCCCGAAGGTACTCCGGATCCCGGGAACTCCCGGTCTCTGACGCAGGGCAAGGGAAGCCGGAACATGGAGGATCTCGTCGACCTGGGCCTTCTCCGCCTGCGTCATGCGCCGCCTTGTATAGGTGGAGAGCGACTCCAGATAGCGCCTCGACCCCTCCGCATACAGCACTCCCAGCGCCAGCGACGACTTTCCAGAACCGGAGACACCGGCGATCCCGACAATCCGGTTCAGAGGGATATCCACATTGATATTCTTCAGGTTATGCACCCGCGCTCCCCGCACCTCTATGTGGGTGGGCGCTTTGATCTTTTCCATAGCTCTGATCCTTTACACATTGTACTTTTTCGTTCCGTCAACCTGTGGCCGCAGGCCGCGGGAACTTTCTCAGCCTTCGGCCGAATCAGCCGGTATCCTGCCGAAGCAATATCCGGCTCAGCCACGCGAACATTTCTCCGCATCGATGGCCAGTACCATCATCAGGGCGCACAGCGCGTCCGCCTGGTCGCGCACGTCGATCACATACGTATCCGTCAGGTGCAGAATTTCCTTCGAAATCGACGCGACCTGCCGCCCTGCGGCATCGATGATCCTGTAATCCCACTCGAGGAAATCCCCGTCCACATGCCAGCCATTGCAATCAATATTATAATGCGGCGTAAAGACAGAAAACTCCTTGCTGATACAGCCCACATACCGCGTTCCCAGATACATCTCAAACTTCGGAAGGAAGGTCAGAACCCGCTCCTGCACGGTACCGGCCTCCGTTCCCTGTGCGTCGAATATCTTCAGGCAATGCCCCCAGGAGAGCTGTCCCTTCACCACATACACGGTCTCGCCCGCCTCATTATAGATATCATAGGAATCAAACCACGAGAAAAATCGTTGCTTAAAGAGAAGTTTCATTGCCCTGCACCTCCAGTTCTCAGTTATAAAACAGTCATAATGACACTTTTTTCAGCCTTCCGCCGTCACTTCTTCCGGCACAGCCGCAGCTTTTCGCCGAACCAGCCTTCCAGACAGCCAGTACCGCGGCGCCATATCCATTATACGGGAATATAAATAATATGGCAAGTTACATCCAAAAAATATCTAAGTCCTGAACCGCCCCAGTATCCATCAACCTCCCCGGCTCTTCCAGGGGGATTTATACTGTTTCATTCAGCAGCCCGTATCACCCGGAAGACTTCCGCCAGAAGTGCTGATCGCCTTTGTAATATCAAAAAAGCACATCCGTCGAGGCGCATACTATCTATCGATTATTTATTAAGTATTACTTTTTCCTCCAGAACATAATAATCATTATCACCGGTTAGCATATCGCTGCCTATGGTAATCAACGGTATGCTGTTGGCTTTCCATTTTTCATAGATAGTTTTAAAATTCTCCATTTTAATTGACAAATCCTGCATATCATCCTCTGAAGTATGAATCGAATCATATGGCACTTCCTGTTTCTCTAGTATTTCTTTCTGACCCTCCTGATTAAAAGAAAATACTTCAAAATGGAAATTTCCTATGCCATTCCATATCTCAGGTGTATACTGCAGGATATAGTTTTTATGGTCAACAACAGTTAAATAGTACCAACGATATCCTGGGTGGTTATCAGCGGCGAGGTCCTTATATATTACGACTGGATTGCCATCCATCATAGCATATATTTCCAATGTGGTTTCCATGACCTCCGGGCTTGTAGCGTCCGGACTTATAGATTTCTGGCTTATAACAAGTAACTCGTCATTACCGTCATGTGTTAAATCTGCCATAAGAGACCCTGCGATATTCTCTTCGGAATAGCGTGATAGAATATCCTCAAATGAATCATGTTGGTTATTCTTCATGACAACAAAAAAACACCCTGATCCCAGAAGTATTATACAAATTAATATCAAAATCTGAAACTTTGTTATTTTCATTTCGCCTCCTGCTGTGAAATTCAAAATTATGCTTATTTTATACTATATTAGAAAATAGAGCAACCAATTTATGATTGCTCTATCTAATTTAATTGGCTTCTTCTACATTTTTTACCTTGTATATCCATTTGGGGTTGTACACAAACCGGTAGAATTAAAATCATAATAGAGATTATTGATCAATAGTGTACAACTATAAGCCATTCGCCCATCGGCCTTTAAGTAATACCAGTTTTGAGAGCCACGAGGCCAATCCTGCCACTCACCTGCCTTCATTGAACCATCTGCTCGCAAAAAATACCAATCACTCCCATCCTGTACCCAATCTGTCTGCATTATACCCATGCTATTCATATAATACCATTGGCCTGAAACCTGCACCCATCCGGTTTTCATACGTCCGTTGCTGTCATAATAGTACCATGACCCATCGTCCTCTTGTTTCCAACCTGTAACAATGGTGCTGTTCGCTAAAGACACAGACGTATTTATATAGTAATGTGTTATGATGTTATTATAGTTGCTACCTCTTGCAGCATATCCAGCCGCTCCGTCCTGGCATAACCCTACTCCATGTCCAAAATAAGAGCCGCATGACCGACAAAGAAAAAAAGCCGATAACGGAGTTTTCCATTGGAAAACTCCAGTCATGCGGCTTAGTAAGACTTCTCCTTATCAGCGGCTTTATAGCACTGCCATGTCAATATTCCACGTGTATATTATCTGCCTGGGATGACAAAAATCGCGCCATTCTCATCCCCTAGATATTCATGCATACAGCTTTCCATCAAATCTGTATCGGATGACGCCAGAAAATTCCCTGGCACCAGATCTCCATGCAGTTCATCCGCCAGACGGAGCAACGCTCCTCCCTCATCCTGCACATAAATATTTCCATTCATAATCGGAAAACTGCCCTGCTCCATTACATCTCTGCCATAGCAGTTGACCATAACGCCCGCACTTCGGTAAAACAGATTCTCTTCAAGCCTGACCTCCCCCGTAGGAAAAAGTCCCGCCACATTCAGCGCGGAGGCCGTTTCCGATCGGTTTCCCTGCGGTAAGTCATTATTCCGACTCCAGCCGTACCCGCAGTCAATCAGATAATTCCCGCGAAACACTATATTCTCATAAGTCCATCCTATAGCTTCATCCAGATTTCCGGTCCACAGATAAATACTGCCGCCGCAGCGATGCACCACATTTCGCTCCGCGAGAATATCTTTACGGATTTGAGACTGCTCGTCTCCGCCTTCTCCTCCTCCATTAATCACAACAGCAATTCCTTTGCTTTCACAGTCGTGAATATAGTTACCTCTTGCCGTCTGACCGATGCCAAAAAGCAGCAGTGCGCCGCCGGAGCAGCTGTATTGAATGCTGCCGTCATAGTTCTCATACCGTTTGACCCCACCGCCGCACCAGCTGATTTCACAGTTTTGGATCACGGAATTATTTCCCAGGCCAATCCCGAAGTTCGAATAACAGCGTATATTCAGATGATCAAATGTATTGCTTCCTTCATTTCCGCCCTCAATTGCTTCGGCCTGAATCGCCATTTCCACACGGCTGAATACGTCGCCGGGATTGCCCTCATCGCAGCGCAGATACAACCCGCCGGAGAAGCCCTGTTCAGCCAACTGCCATGCATTGATTGGAAAAGAATATCCGGTATAGTCTATCTCAGAGAAGAATTCCAGATCTCCTGTCAGATCCCTCAACGGATCAAAGGCTTCGCCAGCACTGTTTTTGTATCCTGTCCCATCCCACGGAAGATACAGTTTTCTCGCAACTTTTTCCCCGCCATCGAACAAAATAATACCGCAGTCTGGCACATCCTGCGCGTAACGCCATATTTTCGATCCATGATCCCCTTCCGCAAAGAGAATCCAGTTCGAAAGCTGGCCGGCATCCAGCGGAGAACCCGTGAGGATCGGCTTTTCCCCCTCGCCATAAGAAGAATAGGCCACTCCAGCTGTAACTTTTAGTGTTCCGTACCAGGTTCCGCCGCATTCAAATAAAACAGCATCTCCATACTGCAGATTAGCGGACTGCACCTTATCCAAGGTCGCCCAGGCTGTTTGCGGACTGAGTCCGTCATTTTCGTCATTTCCTTCCGGGCTGACATAGTACGCGCTGCCGGTGTGGGTTTCGCCGACCGTCAGCGTATTGCCCCTGACAAGCACCGGGGAAGAATTCTGCACCGCAGCAAGCGCGGCGGAGGCGTCCTGCAGTAGCGGATCATCCCAGTCAGTTTCCGGCAGTTCATAGCCGCCTTCAAACTGCTCCTGCCACGCATAAACCAGACGCACACAAGCCCGGACCGCTTCTTCGCAGCATACCGGCGTTTCGAAGCGCACCTCATCATCCCGGTATGCAAAAAACGGCTTTCCGCTTCTGGCTGAGGACTGCCCCAGCGAAAAGAATCTGGCGCCGGTCATATAGTCCCAGCCCGGCTGATGCCCGATATTATCTTCATATGGAGAGGGTTCTGAAACATTTGCAAAGAGGGTTCCATCCGGTTCGAATCCGTCCCATAGTTGTTCCGCCTCATAATAATAACTAGCGTTCAGCCATCCATCCCTCGCCCTGTTTCCTATTCCCAGAACACAGGCCGCCTCATACAGGGCAAGCATGGCATCATCCCGCTGCAAAGGTACTTCGGCCACCGTCAGACTTTTGCTCGTGTCTTCCCACAGTTCCATTTTTTCTGGATCCAGCAACCTGATCACCCGAACGAGCATCTCATACATTTCTTTCCCGCTCACATCCTGTTCCAGTCCAGTCAGCGATTCCGGAACAAGATCCATTGTCAGGGCCGCCACAAGTTCTTCATCATCTGATGCCGCATCTGCCAGGGAACTCTCCGTAGTCCCCTCCAAAGGTTCTGAAGCCGCGGCAGAGGATTCACCCGCCTCTTCCCTGGACAATTCCTGATCCGGAGCCACGCCTGACGCAGTCTCATCCGGCGTTCCCCTGCTGCAGGCTGCTATAAAACACAGAAGAAGCACAGCCGCCAACAACATACCCATGATTCGTTTCAAATAAACTCACCTTCCTTATCCTGATAACCCTGAAAGCACGAAAGAATTATACCGTTTCAGAGTATCACGTTTCCCAATGAAATACTCCAGTCATGAAAGGCATGAAAGGCAGAGCATTATTGCATCTGTTGAGAGCATTGTAACAGAAACATATGTTCATGTCAACGGGCCTTATCGAAATAATGTTCGTGTAGCCGGAAAGTGCCGAAAAGTCCGGAAAGTAAAATCATAAAATATCCGAATATCAGAATCCCCGACCATACCAAGCGAATATGATAATATGAATGATACTCCAAGGGAGACACCCATGAGCCGATATACGCCCATCTCCGGCACCGTTGCCGCCATTGCCTCCGAACCGGCCGACCAGGCTGCCTGGTCACCCTGCGCACTGACACTGACTTTACAGGACTACTACGGCAATCAGAACACCGTCATCGTCACACCGACCACGTATGTCCTAAATCAGGCGCCGATCCGGCACGGCGATTTCATCATCGTATTCTACGATTCCGAGGCGCCGCAGCCGCTCAATTACCCGCCGCGCTACCGAGCCATCGCCGTCGTCAAACCCGCCTACGCCCAGAGCGCCTATCTGGATACTTTCGACCGGAATCAGCTGAGCAGCGACGGGATGCTGAAACTTGAACTTTCCAGCCTGACCGAAACCCGCACACAGAACGGACAGATCTACGAAGGTTCACTGAACGACCGCCTCCTGCTGGTGCTCTTCGGCTCCACGACCCGGAGCATTCCGGCACAGACGGTGGCGGAGTCGATCACGGTATTCTGCAGCTGAATGTCCCGGCAGATAAGGCGTCACCGGCGTCCCTCTCGCACGGAAATACAGCAAGCGCGTCAGGAAATAACCCGACGCGCTTATCATTTACAATTATATATCATCTACCAGATGAGCTTATTCCTCATCACTATCGTAGCTGTCGTCACGATCCCTGCGGTCTCTGCCGCCGCGTCCGCCGCGGTCTCTCCGGTCGCCGCGTCCGCCACGGTCGCCTCTGCCGCCGCGGTCACCGCGGTCGGAACTCTCGACCACCGGCACATCACCGGTCATCTCGCTGGGCTTCATCGTCAGGTTGATGCGGCCCATCTTGTCGATCTCGATGACGCGTACGGTCACCTCGTCGCCGATGTTCACCACATCCTCGACGCGGGCCACGCGCTTCTCGGACAGTCTGGAGATATGGACCATACCGTCCTTATTCGGAGCCAGCTCAACAAAAGCGCCGAAGTTCATGATCCGCGCCACCTTACCGGTGATCACCTGACCGACTTCCACATCATTGACAATGCTTTCGATGATGCTGATGGCCTTCTTGATCATGTCCGCGTCCACGCCGCAGACGGAAACGCTGCCGTCGTCCTCGATATCGATCTTCACGCCGGTCTCCTCGATGATCTTGTTGATCACCTTGCCCTGCTTGCCGACCACGTCGCCGATCTTCTGCGGATCGATCATGATCTGCTCGATCTTCGGCGCGTACGGGCTCAGCTCAGGCCTGGGCTCGGAGATCTCCGGCCTCATGCAGGTATCCATGATGAACAGCCTGGCCTCGCGGCAGCGGGCGATCGCGCCCTCCACGATGGGCCTTGTCAGGCCGTGGATCTTGATATCCATCTGGATCGCCGTAATGCCGTCCACGGTACCGGTCACCTTGAAGTCCATGTCGCCGAAGAAGTCCTCAAGACCCTGGATATCGGTCAGCAGTACGAAATCGTCGTCGGTCTCTCCGGTCACCAGACCGCAGGAAATACCGGCTACCATCTTCTTGATCGGCACGCCTGCCGCCATTAAGGACATGCAGGATGCGCAGGTGGAAGCCATGGAGGTGGAACCGTTGGACTCAAAGGTCTCCGATACGGTACGGATCGCGTAGGGGAACTCCTCCGTGCTGGGAAGCACCGGAAGCAGCGCCCTCTCCGCCAGCGCGCCGTGGCCGATCTCGCGGCGGCCCGGCCCGCGGCTGGGCTTGGTCTCGCCTACCGAGTAGGACGGGAAATTATAATGATGCATATAACGCTTGCTGACTTCATTCTCATCCAGG
>CANQFR010000113.1 GCA_947599905.1 uncultured Lachnospiraceae bacterium | reverse complement strand
CCGCGCACATAATAATTCATCTGCCCGCGGCTCTCCGCGAACTTCTGAAACTTCGGGACAATGATGTCGTAGCTGCCCGCGCCCTTCCGAAACGGCCGCATCCGGTCGTTGACTTCCCTGCGTCCGTCCAGGCTTAAGACCACATTCGACATCTCCCGGTTGCAGAACTCCATGATCTCGTCGTTCAGAAGTACGCCGTTGGTCGTCAGCGTGAAGCGGAACTGCTTCTGGTGCTCCGCCTCCTGGGACCGGCCGTACTCCACCAGCCGCTTCACCACATCCCAGTTCATCAGCGGCTCGCCGCCGAAGAAATCCACTTCCAGGTGCTTCCGGTTCCCGGAATTCGCGATCAGGAAATCCAGCGCCTTCTTACCCACATCAAAACTCATCAGCGCCCGCCGGCCGTGGTACTCGCCTTCCTCGGCGAAGCAGTAGCGGCACGCCAGGTTGCAGTCGTGGGCGATATGCAGACACAGCGCCTTCACGACCGTCCTGCGCTTCTTAAAATCGATCACATAGTCATGGTAAATGTCCTTCGTGAACAGCTGCTCTGCTTCGATCAGCTCCTGAATGTCGCTCATGGCGTCCGCGATATCCTGCGCGCTATAGCCGTACTTCCCCGCCAGCTGCTTCTCAACGCGTTCCCGTAATTCGGCGGGAATCTGAGGGACTCCGGCTGAACCTGATTCCGGCGCCGCATCGCAGCCATCCTCACAGCCAGCGCAGCCGCTCTCCGCCGCGGTCCCCGCTGTCTTCTCAGCATACACGGCTTCGGTTCCATCCGCGTCCGTCTCCTGCATCTCCGCCGCCAGCAGCGCAGCCGCGTCATAGACCACATCATCCACTACATGAACCGCGCCGCTGTTCACGTCCATGACGATATTATATCCGTTATTCCTGTACTGATGAATCACTCGCTGTCTCCCCATATGGCGGGCGACGCCCGCTAATCTGATCACAAACGAAACGCCCCTACAATCGAAAGGACCGTAGGGGTTCCTCGCTCAATGCCTATTCATCTCGCCGGCCAGTCGCCGCTTACCGGTTCGGGTTCTCGCAGCTCTGGTTGCCAACCGTGCAGGACGTCTTGCATGCGGACTGGCAGGAAGTCTGGCACTCGCCGCAGCCGCCCTTCTTCATGGATTCCTTCAGTGTATTGCCGTTTAATGTCTTAACCTTCTTCATGTCATATCCTCCTTCAAACCACAAGTCAAGCATTGCTAGTATATCATAAGAATTCCATTGTTGCAAGGCCTTCCATCTCATTTTCTCCGCTGTTTTTACGCTGTTTTTGCATGCGCTCTTCTTGTACTAATTATACATCTTCGCTCATATACTGAATCAAGAAACAATCGAGGAGACCTCCCATGGACATCTCCGTCCCCAAAGTATTCCTGCGCTCCCTGCTGCTCGCCTACCTGCTGTCCGCCATCCTGCTGATTATCATTTCATTCGCTATGTATAAACTGCGCCTGCCGGAGAACCAGGTGCACCTGGCCGTGGACGCCGTCTATATCCTCTCCTGCGCCCTTGCCGGCTTCGCCGCCGGAAAAGGCCTGAAACGCGGCCGCTTTTTCTGCGGCTGCTTCGCGGGACTTCTGTATTTCGCCGTCCTGCTGGCCGTCTCCGCCCTGCTCAATCAGGGGCTGACCGCCGCGCCGCAGGAACTGGCTATTGCCGCGGGACTCTGCGCCGGAAGCGGAATCATCGGCGGCGTGCTGAGCTGATTCACGGCACGGAATCTGACCTGATCCGAGTGGCCGCTATCCTCCAAAACAGCCAAACGCCGGAAGCGGCGTCACTCCCGCCCCGGCGTCATCCCTGTCATAATACCTCAGTCATCACTCAAACACAACGCAGCCGACAATGGCCTTCTGCAGATCCTTCACATTCTCGATCTCCTGCATCACATCGCCGTACGCCGAACGGCTGCACTGCTCTACCAGCACTACGCCGTCGCAGTCCGGCAGCTGCCTGAGAGACTGTCCGTCCCGCAGCAGATTACCTCCGTGTATCAGCTTCACGCCCGTCAGCCGGCTCTTAAGACCGCTTTCCAGAGCGGAAATCAGCTTGACGTCCGCTGTTCCAGCCACCATAAGGGTTTTCGCAGCGCCCGCATAATTGGCAATATTCGCCGCAATCAGCCCATACTCCACAGACTCGTCCGCGCCGCCCGCACGTCCCTCCAGCTTCCGAAGCCACGCGTCAAAGGCGGCGGGCTTCTTCTCCGACAGCGGCAGTGACCCAAGAACCTTCACACGGCAGCGGTTCTTCAGCTCCTTAGCCGAATATACCTTATCGCTCATCAAAAACGCCACGCATACGCAGAACACTACCAGGAACGCGCCCAGAACGCCGCCCAGCACCGCATACCTCACGCCGCTCTTCAAAACCTCCGCCAGAGACGACGACACTTCCGCGGGTTCCTCCAGCGCATTCAGCTCATCCTGCTTGCTCCTCAGACTTGCGTTCAGCGTCGCCATATAATCGCTCTGCGTCTTCTGCATATCCTGAAGTTCCTGATCAAGCCGCGGCGAACTGACATCAGAACTGATCTCGCTCACCGTATGGCTGCCAATACTTGTACGGATCAGCTTCTGCGCATCCCCCAGACCTTCCAGTATGGCGTTCATAATCGTCTTCGCGCCGTTCTCAGTATCATCCTTCACCTTAATCGTGAGAAGATTCCCTGAGACTTCAGTGGAAATCAGTTCCTTCAGATATTGTTCATCCATGCCGGCCTTCTCCGCTATCTTCTGCAGGAATTCCGAATCCGCTATCGCGACCCCGTATGCAGCGAGTATCGTATTCGTATAATCCAGATTCTGATACATCATATCCGGCATGATCTGATAATCAGTCTTCACAAATAAAACCGTCTGCGCAACCCACACTTTATATGGATCCATATTCATCAGCCTGGATTCCTCAAGATACTTCTGCTGCGCTTCGATACTTTCCGTCAGATTATCAATCTCCCGCTCGCAGTTCGCCAGATTCGTCTCATACAGTTCGACTGCCATCTGATAATCCTTCTGCGCCGTCTCCGCATCGCCCCCTCCGCGATAAACGCTTACCGCCCGGTAACCGCCAAGCACCACAGCAAGCACCGCAGCGGCGAGTACCACCGTGCGCCATCTGTGCAGAACGGCAAACATCAGATCCTTCAGATCAATCTCCTGCTCATACGTATGATTCGGTTCCATCTTATATCTCCTTGTATCTTTGATTCCGTTTTATCCTACCATAATCAGAAATAATATGCAAGACAGGCCGGCTGGAAATTCACAGCAGAATCGATTTAGCGCTTCCTGTTTCCTTCCGTCTTCTTCCATGGCAGCCATTTGCACGGCTCCGCCGGTTCCGCCGCGGATATGCACAGCAGCAGCCACATCACAGGCGTCGCAATCACCTGATTGATATTGACCAGCGTCTGGAAGCTGTAGCACGTCCACGCAAACAACGCTCCCATGATGAACGGGTTATCGATATGGCGCCGGACCGCCCGCCACGCCGCCGTCACCAGAATTCCCAGATACGTCAGCAGACCAAGCAGACCGATCGTCACGAGCATCTGGAGAAACTCATTGTGTACCGTATCGAACCTGAGATGTGCTATCGACATCATCTCTTCTAAGTTATTCATCCAGGTCAGCAGACCATAAGTTTCCGGCCCATAGCCGATAAGCTTCTGAAGCGGCGGAAACTCCATGTAATTCTCAACCGCAAACCGCCAGGCAATTCCGCGGCCCGTCCCCCAGCTGTCCCTAAAATGCACGTACTGCTCCAGCCCGCCGTAACGCGCGCCATTCCCCAGAACAGTCGCGTCATACACCATATATCCAACGGCTATGCATACGGCAATAATCACCAGCCACCAGATCCGTGCAAAGGAGAACTTCCCCCTGCCGGTATTCCTCGTCTCAACTCCGCCTTGATCGTCCTTTTTCGCCTTCCCCACAAGATATTTTGCGATATACAGAACCGCCACAAGCGCCCACAGACACAGAGGAAGCGCAGGCAGCACGTGATAACCGATCAGCGTGTTATACATCCCGCCCATCCGCATCACATCCGGGCAATGTACCTGCGTCCAGGCAACCCACTGCATCGCTGTACCGAACATCGCCAGCAGAAGAAAGTACCGGCGCACACCCCGCCAGTTTCGGAACAGATACAGCGGCAGCAGCCCAAAAAACGCAATCAAAGACACAAATGCATTATCGCTCCGGCCCGTTATCAGCGCGGCATAACTGATCATCACACAGATCCCGTACCAGACCAGTTCGAACGCATGGCTGCTCGAGGCAAACAGCACGCCGGCCATCGCCGCCACCAGCGCCACACAAGCCGTATATGTGTTGATATTCCCGACAAAAGATGTAAATGAGTCATATTGATTCGGATCAATATTCACCTTAAAATGAAGCAGATCCAGCCCAAAATAGTCGCTGATCCCAAACAGACACATCGCCATCCCTGACAGCAGAAACATCTGAATGTGCCACCCCTTCACCCGATAGAAGCGCGTGACGCAAAAATAAACGACCGAGCACTGCAGCAAAAAGAACGCTCCCGTGTACCGTCCCTGATTCCCCCAGAACGACTCATAGAAGAACGGCGACTTTACCGAGGAGACCGTTACTGTCACTGTATACAGGAGCACCATCACATCCGTGCTGCTGATGATGTCGCAGATCCGCTTCCCCTTCAGCCACGCCTTTATACGCGCCGGCCATATCTTATGCCACTGAAAAATCTTCAGCGGTTCCAGGTTCACGATCCCGCACAGCAGAACCAGTGCCAGCATCCCAAGCGTACAGATGCAGAAATAGTGATACTTAACGTCAAGCAAATCAAAATAGTAATTCCGATACACCAGAAACTGACCGACCAGAATCAGCAGGACATAGATATCCATAATCATATGCAGTATAAGGCTCACCCTGTTCCGCTGCCCATTCGTACTGACAGCAGTTCCTCTCTTCATCTTGTATCTCACCTCGTATAAAAACCGCAGTTTATTCAAATCAATCCATTTCTGTCAGTATAACATATATTCTGATTCACCGCAACCGATTCAACTCTTCTTATTTATCAAGATTAATCCTCGACGCGTCTTAGGTCGAACACAGGCAACGTTCCATTTTCACCTTTTTACATGTAATCTCGGCATATAGCAATACAAAAGAAGAGCGGCGGGTAAACCCCGCCGCCCTGTACTTCTTCGATTCGCTCTACTGCCAACTGATGACCAATATATCCGAATTCAGAATCTTAGTCCTTCTTCAGAGTTGCTACGTAGTTGTCATCAACCGTGAACTTCAGTTCGCCGTCAACCGTAACAACTGACTTGTGCTTAAGAGCCTTACCCTTGGTATCAATAATGAGGTAACCATCCTTATCTGCAGGAGCGTACGCACCAACAGCGGATGCCGCGCCGAGATTCTTACCAGAACCAACAGCCTTATAAATACTATAGGTATTATCAGAGCCTTTCTTGCCAAGCGGTACCAGCTCACGAGTTTCCAGTGCTGTTAAGAGATCACCGTTCTTATCATACACATAATCGCCGATAATCGCATTCTTCATGAGGCCCTTCTTAGGATCATAATACCGTGTGACATTATCATCACGAGAAGAATCATAATATGTCACCTTGCCAGTCATCATCTCTCCACGGTGACCGGAATTCTCCTGATCATTGAAGAAGTAGGTCCGTTCTTCGGCAGTAGTCTTTCCCTCCGCCAGATCATAGCACTGAATTCCATACCAAGGCTCATCCGTGAACTTAGTAGTATCTACTGTGTACTCGCCATCAACCATCTTTCCGGTGTTATCAAAGAGATATACCTTCTTGTTGATGTTGAGAGCACGCCACTCCGTATTCCCAGCCTCACCATTAAAGATGACATTTCTAATTCTCTTGAGATTCGCATCTCTGACGCTCACCATGTAGTACCACTCTAAGTGACCGTCATTATCCGCATCAACGCTGCACCAACCAGTCGAATCCGCAAGAATACCTCCGGTTTCAGAAACAAGGTAGTTCAGGGTAGTAGCCGTAGCGGGCGTAGCATTACTCATCGTATACTTGCCATAAGCAGCCTTGACGCCTTCCTTGACTACGCACAGGCCATCCTCAAAATAGAAATTACTCTTCTTGCCGGCCCAGGACAGATTAGCTACCGTATTCTGTAATCTGACACCGCCGTCATAATAACGCCATCTTGATTCCAGCTCATCCAGATTAGCCTCATCATCATCCCACGGGAAATGCACCCAGCCTGTCATAACCTGACCTTCGACATATCCGGCATCCTTAATAGACATAACAGTATTGTCTTTCTCTACCAGGATAACATTGTCCGCAAGATCATCCTCGGTTACGCAGTAATACTCTTTCTCAGTCGTACCATCAAGCGTAATGACTTCGCCTTCCTGCATGATACCATCGCCATCAAAGAAGAAGTCCGCTTTCTCAGTCGAATTAGTGTTCTTCGGAACAGAAGCCTTCTTCATGCTGCCGTTCGAATTCATGACAGCTGTCGGGCCGCTCATGTAACGATAAAGATAGGTCGGGATAACTTCAAAATCATCAAAACCGAAAGATCTGTCCTCATCGTTGTAAACAGCGATCCACATATCCTGAACTCTCGTGCCGTCCGGTCCAACATAGTACAGCGGATACGAAACATCATCTACGCCGCCGTTCTTGCTGACGAACGCATTGATTACGGTCTTGCCGTCCGCATCGCTGTAGTAATACTGGCCATTCTGAGACCACTTGTGCCAGCCCTCTTCCGGATTGCCATCCCTGTCAAGGTAGATGCCGTTCTCATCCCATCCGGGAGTAGCGGCAACCGCTGTCAGGGAAGCGCCGATGGCCAGCAGTGCTGCTGCGCTGACTAACGCAGCAATTTTTGTCTGCTTTCTCATAATAATGCACTCTCCTTTTCCTTTTTTGGTTCCTCTGGGGAACCTTGATGTAGTTACATTACGAGGTCATTATACTTCCTGTCATGGAAATTATCAATACTTTTTTAACATTTTTTGAAAAAAAATTCAAAATCCGTCATCAAGTTCTCGATTTCCACGGTGGGAAGCACCCTTCCCTCAATCACAATGACAGTATAATACATTTGAAAACAAAATGCTATAACTTTTCTCTAAGCATTTTCTTACGGAAAAATTACGAAAAGCAAATTTCTTTCTTAGATTGTACAGATATTCGTACAATCGCGGGCTGAATGATTGGTTCCATTTACAGGAGAGTGTCCCGGGGAAGGGCGCGGGACTCCGGCAGTTGAATAGCAAAAAATCGCTGCAGTCCGCATAAAGCCTGTATTTTTGTTAAACAGCTCTTGAAAGTTACGGTAATCTGCTTGCGACGAGAAAACAGATATGATAAACTTAGGATGAATTTTTGTATGGAGGTAAAAACTTCAAAACGCAGACGGTTATCGTCTCCGGGTTGGCAATTTCCGGGTGCTGTTTGATATTAATGGCGTAATACATAGATATTATTGATATAGGTAACCGGGGTCAAATCTATAAAGGAGTGTGAACATAATGAGCGAAGTAAAAGAAAGAATCATTGGCGCAGTCACGATCATGAACGAGGACGATGCTGCAAAAATCTGGCAGCTTATCCAGTCCGCTTTTGCCCTTGCAAATGCCCCTCTTGCTGAACCAGATGAAGATGAAACTGAAATACTGAACGCCTACCACAACGGAAATCCGGAATACCAGCCCGACATTACCCATGAAGAGCTTATGAAGCAGCTTGGGCTGTGAAACCATGGCGGATAACCGCGGGTACTTTTAAAGGAAGGACAGGAATTATCTCAAAGAGTACCTGGAGGCAAGGGAGAAGGAGGTTGTCAATATTATGATGACGCTTTTCGATG
>CANQFR010000112.1 GCA_947599905.1 uncultured Lachnospiraceae bacterium | reverse complement strand
GGTTACCGCGGGTGCGAGCTGCATTATGAGGGATACCGGATTCTGGACGGAAAGCCGGGGCTTCCAGGGCTTCCGGCTACGTTCTGTGGCGCCGCAGGCGGCCAGACCCTGGAAATCGACCTGCGGGACGAGGTTATAGGGTTAAAGGTTACGCTGCGCTACAGCATTTTCGACGACAGCCGCGCCGTGATCCGGAGCGCGGAACTGGTCAATGAGAGCGGTTCTACGATCTATGTGGAGAAGGTCTTAAGCTGCGGCGGCGCGGGGATCGGCGCGGGTTCCGATTCGGTCATGGATATGCTGACGCTTCACGGCTCCTGGGCCAGAGAGCGGCACATGAACCGCCGGCCGGTGACGCTGGGGCGGCAGATGGTGTCGTCCTTCAGGGGCGAGTCGGGCCACCAGGATCATCCGTTTATTGCGGTGATGGACTGTGATGCCGGGCAGGACGCGGGAGATGTGTACGCGATGCATTTCATTTATTCCGGCAACTTCACGGCGGAGGCGGAACTGAACCAGTTCGGCAGCCTGCGCATGATGATGGGCATCAATCCGGAGGGCTTTGAGTGGGCGCTGCGGCCCGGCGAGACCTTCACGGCGCCGGAGGTGGTCTGCGTCTATTCCGACGAGGGCCTCGGGAAAATGACCCGCACCTTCCACGACCTGTACCGGAACCACCTGATTCGCAGCCCGTATCTTCACAAACAGCGTCCGATCCTGATCAACAACTGGGAGGCGACGTATTTCAAATTCAACGCGGACAAATTGGTGGACATTGCCCGGGAGGCGAAGAAGCGGGGCATCGAGATGCTGGTCATGGACGACGGCTGGTTCGGAAAACGGGATTCCGACAACTGCTCCCTGGGCGACTGGGTTGTGAACGAAGAGAAGCTGGGCTGCACTCTGAAGGAACTGGTGGACCGCGTGAAGGCCGAGGGCCTGAAGTTCGGCATCTGGTTTGAGCCGGAAATGATCTCGCCGGATTCGGATCTGTACCGGCAGCATCCGGACTGGGCGATACAGCAGCCAGGCCGGACGCCGACCCAGAGCCGTGCCCAGTATGTGCTGGACCTGTCCCGGCCGGAGGTGCGGGAGCACGTCTATGGCTGTGTGGCGAAGATCCTGCACAGCGCGGACATTTCCTATGTGAAATGGGATTCCAACCGGCAGCTGACTGATCCGGGCAGTTCTTATCTTGCGGGCGATCAGCAGGGCGAGCTGGCCCACCGTTTCACGCTTGGGATCTATGAACTGCAGGAGAGGCTTCTCGCAGAATTCCCGGATTTGTTATTGGAGAACTGCTGCGGAGGCGGGGCCAGGTTCGACCCGGGCATGCTCTATTACAGCCCGCAGATCTGGTGCTCCGACGACACAGACGCCGTGGAGCGGCTGGAGATTCAGGAGGGCACGGCTATGCTTTATCCGCTGGGCACCATGGGAGCCCATGTCAGCGACTGTCCGAACCACGCGGTAGGGCGGACGACGCCGTTTAAAACCAGAGGCCATGTGGCGCTGGCGGGGACATTTGGCTATGAACTGGATATCACGAAGATCTCCGAGGCGGACCGGGAAGAGATCGAAAGCCAGGTGGCGATGTACCACCGGTTCGCGGATCTGAACCGGGAAGGCGATTACTACCGGATTGCCTCCTGGGCAGAGAACCATGTGCTGGACTGCTGGCAGGTGGTGGCGAAGGATCAGTCGGAGGCGCTGGTCACGTTCGTTCAGGTGCTTGGGAAGCCGAACCGGCACAGCCGGCGGATCAGGCTGAAAGGCCTGGATCCGGACGCGGATTATGTGGTGGAAGAGTATACTGGAGAAACGCGTGAGAAGGTCGGAGCAGCGGAAGCGGCAGGAACAGGTGCCGGCGAGACAGCGGCCGCCGGAGCAGACGCGAAGGCGGTCCGGGAAGACGGTACAAATGAGAAGAGAGGAAGAATTTACAGCGGCCGCCTTCTCATGAACGCCGGGCTTCTGGTTCCGCCGAAATGGGGCGATTTCGCCAGCGAGCTTATGTATCTGAAGAAGGTCTGAATACTGGTTCTCCATGCTGCAGAGGAGCAGCAGGACAGGCATATGCTGCGCGACAGGCTCAGGCAGGATATGTTCCGGCGACCTGACATAAGTCAGACATTGGGCAGGTGGTTTCCGTATGGAGACCACTTGTTTTTTTCATGCTTTTCTGCTACAATCGTGAGGTATCCAATATCTGACGGAAGGGAATCCAAAGCTGTGACGGCGATCATCGACTATGACGCGGGGAATTTAAGAAGTGTGGCAAAGGCGCTTGAGGCGCTGGGCGAGGAGACCGTCGTAAGCCGGGACCGTGACCGGATCCTGGGTGCGGATCGGGTGATCCTGCCGGGCGTGGGCGCTTTCGGCGACGCGATGGCGAAGCTTGTCCAGTATGGGCTGGCGGATGTGGTCCGGGTGGCAGCGGCTTCCGGCAAACCTTTTTTGGGGATCTGCCTGGGACTTCAGCTGCTTTTTGAGGGCAGCGAGGAGAGCCCGGAAGCGGAGGGACTTGGTGTGTTTCCGGGCCGGATCTTAAGGATTCCGGACAGCGCGGGGCTTAAGGTTCCTCATATGGGCTGGAATTCGCTTGAGATTGCGGAGGGCAGCAGGCTTTTTGCGGGGATTCCGCAGGGGAGCTTTGTGTATTTCGTTCATTCGTATTATCTGAAGGCGGAGGATGAGGACATCGTGGCGGCGTCCGCGGAGTACGGCGTCCGCATCCACGCGGCGGTGGAGCGGGGCAATGTCTGCGCCTGCCAGTTCCATCCGGAGAAGAGCGGGGACGTGGGACTTCGGATTCTTCAGAATTTCCTTCGGATGTGAAGGATGGCTGTGATTTTCGGTTTTAGTCCGGCGGGCGGACGAACGCAGACCGGGCGCTGCAAAAGACGGTGTGACCGGTAACCGGCGGCATCGTGTCGCCCGGCAGCATATGTCCGGCCGGGACAGCGGCAGAGAGACAAGGGGAAAACAGATGCATACGAAACGTATCATTCCCTGCCTGGACGTCCATAACGGGCGCGTGGTAAAGGGTGTGAATTTTGTAAATCTGCGGGACGCCGGGGATCCGGTGGAGATCGGCGCGGCCTATGATAAGGCCGGTGCCGACGAACTGGTATTTCTGGATATTACGGCTTCTTCCGATGCCAGGGCCACGGTCGTGGATATGGTGCGGCGGGTGGCGGAGACGGTGTTCATCCCGTTCACGGTGGGCGGAGGCATCCGTACGGTAGACGACTTCCGTCTGCTTCTGCGCGAGGGCGCCGATAAGATTTCCGTCAATTCCTCGGCCATCAACACGCCGCGGCTGATCAGCGACGCCGCAGACAAATTCGGCCGGCAGTGCGTGGTGGTGGCGATCGACGCCAGGCGTCGCTCTGACGGTTCCGGCTGGAATGTGTTTAAGAACGGCGGCCGCATCGATACCGGTCTGGACGCGGTGGAGTGGGCTATGGAGGCGGACCGGCTGGGAGCGGGGGAGATCCTGCTGACCAGTATGGACTGCGACGGGACGAAGGCCGGTTATGACAATGAACTGACGGCGCTGATCGCTGATAATGTATCGGTGCCCGTGATTGCCTCCGGCGGCGCGGGGACACTGGAACATTTCTATGACGCGCTGACGGTGGGAAAGGCGGACGCGGCGCTGGCGGCGTCGCTGTTCCACTATAAGGAGCTGGAGATCCGGCAGGTGAAGGAATACCTGGCAACGCGGGGCGTGCCGGTGCGGCTGTGAGACGGGAACTGACGCGTGACGGCTGCCGCAACTTCGCGCCGCGGCGGACAGGGTAACAGAACGGATAGATTGCAGATATAAGGCTGCGAGGATACAGGAGGAGGAAGCGATGGGAGCGATCCAGAACGACTGGCTGCAGGCGATCGGCGGAGAGTTTCGGAAACCATATTATAAGGATCTATACAATTTTGTCAATCAGGAGTACCGCACGAGGGTCATTTATCCGCCGGCGGATGACATTTTCAACGCTCTGCACCTGACGCCGCTTAAGGATGTGAAGGTGCTGATTCTGGGTCAGGATCCGTATCATAATGAACACCAGGCGCATGGCCTGTGCTTCTCGGTGCTGCCGGACCAGCGCGAGATCCCGCCGTCTCTCGTCAACATTTATCAGGAACTGCATGACGATCTGGGCTGCTACATCCCGAATAACGGTTATCTGGTCAAATGGGCGAAAGAGGGCGTGCTTCTTCTGAACACGGTGCTGACCGTGCGGGCGCATCAGGCCAATTCCCATCAGGGCAGGGGCTGGGAGCAGTTCACGGACGCAATCATTGAAGCGGTGAATCGGGAAGACCGTCCCATCGTATATATGCTTTGGGGGCGGCCGGCGCAGAGCAAGATTCCGATGCTGACGAATCCGAAGCATCTGGTGCTTACGGCGCCGCATCCAAGTCCGCTTTCGGCGTACCGGGGCTTCTTCGGCTGCCGTCATTTCAGCCGGTGCAATGAATTTCTTAAAAGCCACGGAGTGGAGCCGATCGACTGGCAGATCGAGAATATCTGAAATAACAGGGGAGTGGAAGGCAAATGGACATCATAGAGATCTTAAAGGCGCTGGTATTTGGAATTGTGGAAGGTTTTACCGAGTGGCTGCCGATCAGCAGCACCGGTCATATGATTCTGCTGGATGAGCTGATTCAGCTGGATGTGACGCCGGAATTCCGGGAGGTGTTTCTGGTCGTGATCCAGCTGGGCGCGATTCTGGCCGTGGTTGTGCTGTATTTTTCGAAGCTTTTTCCGTTCGTAACCGTAAAGGGGCGCAGTATGGGCAGGAAGAGGCTGTCTGTGCCGGTCGGGGGAAAGAGCGGCAAATCTGTCGTCATGACCGCGGAAACTTATCATACCGCCCGGGGCGGCGTCAGGGAGGATATCATTCCGCTGGCGGTTCCGTCCGGGAAAGGCGGCGGCCGTCTCGGCATCAAGGCGTCTACCCTGGTGCTGTGGGTGAAGGTCATTATCGCCTGCCTCCCGGCGGCCATCGTGGGTATCCCGCTGGATGACTGGATGGAAGCGCATCTGCGCGGTCCGTATGTGGTTGCCGCGGCGCTGATCATTTACGGGATTCTGTTCATCGTGGTGGAGAACCGGAACTACGGCAAGCGGGCGGAGACGGAGAAGGTCGAGGATATTTCCCTTTATCTGGCGCTGATGATCGGGCTGTTTCAGACGCTTTCGCTCGTGCCGGGAACTTCCCGGTCCGGGGCGACGATCCTCGGGGCGATGATTCTGGGCTGCTCCCGCGGCGCGGCGGCGGAATTCTCGTTCTTTCTGGGAATCCCGGTGATGTTTGGCGCCAGCCTTCTGAAGCTGATCAAGTTCGGCTTCCATTTTACCGGCGGCGAGGCGTTTCTGCTGCTGTTCGGCATGGTGGTGGCCTTCCTCGTAAGCGTATATTCGATTCGCCTGCTGATGACCTATATCCGGCGTAATGATTTCAAACTGTTCGGGTATTACCGCATCGTGCTCGGCGTGATTGTGATCGTGTATTTTGTTGCGACGCAGCTGATTCCGCAGTTTCAGGCGCTGTGACGGAATGAAATTGTTCAAAAAATGCTTGACAAATCCATTGAAATGCCATAATATGAACGCAAGTCAACCGAATACAGAACCCAAAGACTTGGAAGGGAAGAGTAGCAGGGGGATATTCTCACAGAGAGCTCCGAAGGCTGAGAAGGAGCAGAATGAAGCTTGTGAACATGGTCCTGGAGTTGCGTGGCCGAATCATTTGGTTAAGGTTACGACGGCAGCGCCCGTTACAGCGACAGGGTATCATCCGTACCGTTTCCGAACGGACGGCCGTACCTGCTGAGGCCGGATATGCGAGTATCCGGTGAAATTAGGTGGTAACACGAGAGCTATTGGCTCCCGTCCTATGCGGACGGGAGCTTTTCTTTTTCGCGAAGGCAAATTGTTACAGCGCCAATCAAAGAAAATGGAGGTACATTTTCATGGAAACCCCGATCATCCGGATCCAGAATCTGGGCAAGGAATTCAAAACCGCAAACGGCCCTGTGCATGCCCTTCAGGACATCAATCTGGAGGTATCCGCCGGAGAGATCTTCGGCATCATCGGCCTGAGCGGGGCAGGCAAGAGTACACTGGTGCGCTGCATCAACTATCTGGAGGTTCCCACGGAAGGTGATGTGCTCTTCGAGGGGAAGAGCATGGCGGCCATGTCCGACCATGAAAGGCGCAGAACCCGGCAGTCCATGGGTATGATCTTCCAGCAGTTTAATCTGCTGGCCCAGAGAAATGTGATCCGCAATGTCTGCTTCCCGCTGGAGCTTGCCGGTGTCCCCAAAAAGGAGGCGCGGGAGCGGGCGATGGAGCTTCTGAAGACCGTCGGGCTTGAGGAGCGGGCGCAGGCCTATCCGGCCCAGCTGTCCGGCGGACAGAAACAGAGAGTGGCCATTGCCAGGGCGCTGGCGACCAGACCGAAGGTCATCCTCTGCGATGAGGCCACCAGCGCGCTGGATCCCAATACGACGAAGCAGATTCTGGAACTTCTGAAAGACATTAACCGGAAGCTGGGCGTGACAATCATTGTGATCACCCACGAGATGGCGGTGATCGAGGCCATCTGCGACCGGGTGGCGATTATTGATCAGAGCCGGATCGCCGAGGTGGGGGCGGTGTCGGAGATTTTCTTAAATCCCCGGTCCGCTATTGGCCGGAAGCTGATCATGGGAGAGGCCGCGGCGCAGGCAGCCGGCACAGCCGTGGGCGGAGAAAGCGGACGAAGCATCCGTATTATATTTGACGGAAGAGAATCCGCGGAGCCGGTCATTTCCAATATGGTTCTGGCATGCAGAGCGCCGGTGAATATCATGTACGCAGCCACGAGGGATATCCAGGGCAAAGCCATGGGGCAGATGGTCGTACAGCTGCCGCCGGATCGGGAGGGCGCACGGCGGGTTATCGAATATCTGGAATCGATCCGGGTTCCGTACGAGGAGGTAAACGGTGATGAAGTTTGACGCGGTAACGGTCAATATGCTGAAAACAGGCATTTGGGAGTCCTTTTATATGACGGCGTTGTCGTCGCTTTTCGCTTATCTTATCGGACTGCCGCTGGGGATCATCCTGGTGGTTACCGACGAGGGCGGGATCCATCCGATTCCGTGGCTGCAGAAGATACTGGGCGTCGCGATCAATCTGCTGCGCAGCGTGCCGTTTCTGATCCTTCTGTTCATCGCGCTGCCGCTTTCAAAGATTGTGATCGGCACGCGGATCGGTTCGCCGGCCATTATCATTCCGCTGACAATCGCAGCGGCGCCTTATGTGGCCCGGGTGGTGGAGTCGTCCTTCCGGGAATTGGATGCGGGCGTCATTGAAGCGGCCCAGTCCATGGGGGCATCCGCCTGGCAGATCATATGGAAGGTGCTGCTGCCGGAATCGAGGCCGTCGCTCCTTCTGGGCGCGGCGCTGGCGGTGACGACAATCCTGGGCTATTCGGCGATGGCCGGATTTACCGGCGGAGGCGGGTTGGGCGCCATTGCAATCAATTACGGTTATTACCGGTATGAGCCGTTTCTGATGTGGGTCTCGGTGGTGCTTCTGGTGGTGATGGTGCAGATCATCCAGGAGGCGGGAAACCGGCTTTCCAGAAAGAGCGATAAGCGGATCCGCTAGGCTTTGTGGTTGCGGCCTGCACCCCGTATCTGGGAAATGTCCCGCATGGAAATATAACCGCTGCGAACCGCCGCGGGGCGGCAACGAATGTGAAATAGAGATCCGGCAGGGTCTTTATGATAAATCATATCAGTATGCGGAAAGCGGCGCAAGTAACGCACATTCCGCATCAAATGATCCAAAAGTCCAGCGGTGATATGTCAAGAGGAAAATGAATAAAAATCGCACTTTTTTTGTTCATCTTCCAAAAGGCGCAAA
>CANQFR010000111.1 GCA_947599905.1 uncultured Lachnospiraceae bacterium | reverse complement strand
AAAAATCTGGAGGTTGACTTCGTTGTAAACAGGGGAGATCAGAGATGCTATATACAATCGGCTCTTACGGTTGCCGACCCCAGGAAAAAGGAACAGGAGACAGAGTCGCTGAGGAGAATTCCGGATTCTTTCAGGAAGCTGGTGGTAGTGAGGGACGATATTAACCCTTGGCGGGATGAAAATGGAATTCTGTTTGTCAGTGTAGAGCAGTTCCTGCTGGATGAGAGCGTGATCGATTTGTAGCGCTGGACAGCTGACGGGAGATATCCATTAAAATGGCAAGGAACTCGCAAAGAGGAGGTCTTGAAGAAATTTTTCAAAATTGCCTGCTTGAATTTTAGGCGAACCCCGGTTATAATAAAGAAACAACGTGTGGCGTTTCAACTGCGTAAATCCGGTTGAGGGCTGCACGTTTATTTTATGTCATTTTGGAAAGGAAGTCATTTTCATGGAAGAACAAACCAATCAGTTTCTCGGGGAGGAGCGTATCAGCGGACTGATGCGGAAATACGCGATCCCCTGCATCATCTCGCTGCTGGTAGGCGCCCTCTACAATATTGTGGATCAGATCTTTATCGCGAACGCCTCGTACCTCGGCTCCTATGGAAATGCGGCTAATACGGTCGTTTTCCCGCTGACGGTCATCGCGCTTGCGATCGCGGTCATGATCGGGGACGGCTGCTGCGCGTTCGTAAGCCTCAGTCTCGGCATGAAGCAGCCGCAGAGGGCCAGAAAGAGCGTCGGCAATTCGGTCGTCATGGTGATCATCTGCAGTCTGGCGCTCTGCGCGGTATATCTGATCTTTGGCAGTCCGATCATTTCCATGTTCGGCGGGACCGTCAATGAGGAGACGTTCCGGTATTCGAAGGAGTATTTCTTTTACATCACGCTGGGAATCCCGTTTTATATGTTCGGCCAGGCGCTGAATCCCATCATCCGGGCCGACGGAAGCCCCCGCTTCGCGATGGCGTCCACGCTGGCCGGCGCGGTGATTAATATCATCCTTGATCCGGTCTTCATCTTCGTCTTCCGGTGGGGGATGATGGGCGCCGCCGTGGCGACCGTTCTGGGTCAGCTTGTAACCGCAGCGCTGACGGTCTGGTACATCGTGCATATGAAGCTGGTGAAGCCCGCGAAGCCGGATTTCCGGCTGGACGGCCGCGTCTGCCGGAAAACGCTCGTGCTTGGCATGACCAGCTTCCTGTCGCAGATCTCTCTGGTCGCTTCGATGGCCGCTGTCAACAATATGATCCGGAAATACGGCGCGCTCGACCCGGTGTTCGGGCAGCATCAGTACGCCCAGATCCCGATGGCGGTGGTCGGCATTGTGATGAAATTTTTCCAGATCGTCATCTCCGTTGTCGTTGGCATGGCAGCCGGGTGCATTCCCATTGTCGGTTTTAATATGGGCGCCGGGAAGAAGAACCGCGTCCGGGAGCTTTTTACCAGACTGCTGACGGCGGAAGCGGCGGTCGGAGCCGCGGCGCTTCTCATCGTGGAACTGCTCCCGCGGCAGCTGATCCGTATCTTCGGCGCGGCGAACGAAAGCGTTTATTATACAGATTTTGCGGTCAGGGCCTTCCGCGTGTATCTGTGCATGGTAATCTTTGCCTGCGTCAATAAGGCCTGCTTTATCTTTCTGCAGGCGATGGGCAGGGCGGCGGCCTCTACGGCGCTGTCCATGATCCGGGAGATTGTCTTCGGCGTCGGATTCGCGCTGCTGCTGCCCGTTTTCTTCGGTCTTGACGGCGTTCTGTATTCGATGCCGCTTTCCGACGCGCTGACGTTTGTGATCGGCGTCTGGCTGATCGTGAGGACGTATAAGGAATTAAGGGGAGAATAGGCTGCGCTCTTTCGGTCTCAGTCTTCATCCTTCAATTCAGAAAATGCAGTCTTTACGCTGATACCGTCCAGATTGCCCAGCTTGCCGGCCAGCGCGGAGATCGTGTCCTGGGGCGCGTCGATGGCGATGCTGATGATATTGACGTTCCTCTGCCGGTAGGGGATGCCCATACGGCCGATGATGTACTCGCCGTAATCATGAAGGATATGGTTGAGCTTTTCTACCGTTTCACCGCTCCTGACGATGATGCTCATGACGGCGACTCGTGTTTTCATGACAGCTTCCTCCTCTGTTATGATCGTTTGTTATCTGCTCGCCTGCGGGCAGACGGCTTCCGGGTTACAGCCATTGTTTCAGACTTTCGAGCAGCTTGGCGATCTCCACCGGTTTCGCAAGGTGGCCGTTCATGCCGGCTTCGCGGGACTCGCGGATATCATCGGCAAATGCATTGGCGCTCATGGCGATAATCGGTATGTTCGCGGCGTCTTCGCGCTCCAGTGCGCGGATGCTGCGGGCAGCCGCATAGCCGTCCATGACCGGCATCTGGATATCCATAAAGATCAGATCATAATAATGCAGCGGGCTTTGCGACACCATTTCCACAGCGATCTGTCCGTTATCGGCCTGATCGACGGAGACGCCGATCACGGAAAGAAGTTCTACGGCGATCTCCCGGTTCAGCTCATTGTCTTCGACGAGAAGAATGCGCTTACCGCTGTAATCGGTGTTCTCCAGAGCGGCGATGTCCGGCCGGCTGTTCCCGGCAGCAGTATCCAGAGCGGCGATATCTGGTTGCCCATTTCCAGCAGCCGCATCCACAGCTGCGCTGTCTGCCAGTAAACCGCCTGTAGGCGTCTGCTGCATCTGGAGGCCGCCTTTCTGATCTACTGGATCCGCGCCGCTTTTCACATGCCGCGCCTGCGTTCCCGCAGCGTCTGTGTCAGCGTCGTTCGCGACTGAAAGCGGTACCCGTACTATGAATTTCGACCCCACGCCTACCGTGCTTTCCACAGTGATATCGCCGTTCATCATCCGTACCAGATTCCGCGTGATCGCCATTCCCAGTCCGGTTCCTTCGGTCTGGCTGGTGACTGCGTTGTCAGCCCGCGTGAACGGATCGAAGATTGTCTTAAGGAACTTCTCGTCCATCCCGATTCCCGTATCTTCGCAAGCAAATTCGAAGCCGGCTGTTCCGGCTGTGAACGAATCATATTCGCAGACCGAGAAGGTGATCGTCCCGCCCTCGGGCGTGAATTTTACTGCATTGCCCAGAATATTCAGCAGCACCTGCCTGAGCCGCAGCGCATCGCCGACCACGCGTCCGTGTACCCGGTCGTCGATCTGCAGCTGCAGCTTAAGGCCGTGGTCGTTGGCCTGTCCCTGGATGATCGTCAGGATGCTGTCGATCATTTCTGTCATGTCAAACGGTTCCTCGGACAGCGTCACTTTGCCGCTCTCAATCTTTGACATATCCAGCACATCGTTGATCAGCGCCAGCAGATGACGGCTGGAGATCGTGATCTTATCCAGGCAGTCCGCCAGCCGCACCTTATCGTCAAGATGCATCAGGGCGACGGCCGTCATGCCCATGATGGCGTTCATCGGCGTGCGGATATCGTGAGACATCCGCGCCAGGAAATCTGATTTGGCCCGGTTGGCCGCCTCCGCTGCTGCAGAAGCCTCCTGAAGCGCCGTGCGGATCTGAAGTTCCTGCTCCTTCAGCGCTGTCACATCCTGAATCGCGTAGAGAACCCGCACCGGCGTTCCGTTTTTGCGTTTCAGGCACAGGACAGAGATATTCTCCCAGCGAGGTCCGTTCAGGTCAATCCGGTACTCCCGCTGCAGATACGGCACGTCCTCCGACAGATGCGTCTGGACATACGATTTCGAGATGAAGACCTCCGTCTTAAGCTCGCTCCCCTCTTCGCCGATGTAGCGTTCGGCCAGATACCGTTCCAGATCCGTGTATGCGCCGCGTTCCGATGTGGTGCCGCCCTTATTTTCCAGATATTCATAGGTATTATGTTCAAAATCCACCAGCGCGAAACGGCTGAACAGCTGCGTCGCCACTGCCACGATCCGCGAGATCTCCTGCTTCTCCGTCACCAGCTGCCGGTTCTTCGCCCGGTTCTGCAGCACAAGATACAGAACATATGCCAGAAAGGCCGCGAACAGTTTCAGCTCCAGCGTGATGCCAGCGGAATTAGCCAGCGTCGTCATGTTGTGCGTCAGCGAGGACGGGAAATACTGAACCAGCATCCACTCATCATCCTGAAGCGCTGTAATGTAAGCGCTGCCGGCGCCCTGGCTGCCCCGATAGTTGAAACTGGTGGAAATCCCCTGATCCAGAGCCGTCATCAGCTTCTGCCGGTCCGTTTCCGACAGCTGCTGCTGCGCGGCCAGCGACTGCGGCAGATTCTCCGGCGCTTCGACGTTCCCCGCAGAAATGATTACGCTGCCGTCCCGTTCCAGCAGATAGCTGGACGCCTGTACGCCGAAGTAGCTGGAAGTCAGGATCTGATAAACGGTATCACCGCGCAGGATTCCGCTGAGTACACCGATGATCTCACCGTCATAATAAAAGGGGGAATAAAAGATCAGAAGCGTTTCATTGGTAATCCGTGAGTTGTGGATCACACATTTGCCGCTGTTGCCCGCCATGCCGTCCAGAAAATATTCTCGGTCGCCCAGATCCGCGGTCCGCCCGTCCGCCGTCAGATCCATTCCGTCGGAAGAGATGAATTCCACGTAATCGAACGGCGAACGGTCGATCATATCCTTAAGCATTTCCGAATCCACCACCGGCAATGGCATCACCGCCGCATACAGGTGCGCCATAATTTCCACGTTGCTTTGAGCCATGTCGATCAGGTCGTCGATGCGCGCGCCGGTCTGCTGCGTTACCGATTCAATGAAATTATCATTCTGTTCCAGGATTCTCCGGTTATTGTCCCGGATAAATGTATAAAATGATACCGCGATAAACGCCGCCAGCGCGATGATAAATACCGTCTTCAGGAGAAGCGAACGGTTCTCTTTGCTCATTCTTATTCCTTGCCTTCCTAAAATACCATCGTTCCCGTCGTTCGTATGCCGAACGGAACAGGGAAGCTCTTATGTGGAGATTCTACCATAACTTCATGGAGGATTCAAGAATACATTTCAGTAGGCGTCCGGAGGAAATACAGGGGCGGAGAAGTGAGGAACCGGAATGCGTAAAAAATGAAAACCGGAGGGCCGGAGAGCCGGCGGAGAATACTGGACAGATTTTAAATCATCTGATATACTGGAAGCACCATCGGAAGGAGAACGGATGATATGGGCAATGATTTGGCACAAAATAATTACGCAAAAAAGGATCGGAGCCTGACGGCCACGGGAATCGTTATCGTCGTTATCGTTATTTTGCTGGTGTCCGCTTACTTCAGTATTAACACGGTGCTCCGTCAGAGGTCTTTAAGCCGTGTGGAGGAAGGCGCCGATACGGTGATCGAGGAGGTTACGTCCAAGCTGGCGCGGGACAGCCGGATCTTAAACGCCGCAGCCGATATCATTTCCCAGGCGGATAATTTTGATCCGGAAGCGACGAAGGATGTCATGATGACGATCTCTCCGCTTCTTGAGACGATGCAGGTGCGCGTCCTTATGCCGGATGATACGATTCTGACGCTGGGCGAGACGGTCGTCAACGCGTCCGGCAGCAATGGGATCTCCTTTGCGGAAGAAGCGCCTTTAGGGGAACATGTATCGAACCGGCAGACAAGCCTTACGACCGGGAAACCGGTCCTGCGCCACTATGTGCCGATCGTCCAGAACGGGCAGACCGCGGCGCTGCTTTATGGTCTTACGGAGCTTTCGACGCTGGAGAACAGTCTGAATATTGATAATATTTATAACGCGAGCGCCAGCGTTTACATCATCGACACGCATACCGGTGATTTTATTCTGGATACCTGGCACGATGAGTTAGGAAATATCGCCGACTACGGCGCATCGGATCGCGAGACGAAGGGAGACACGACCTGGGATGAATATACGGACGATTTGCTCAATCTGAAATCCGGTTATGTCGTCTTCCGGACGCCCCAGATGGACGGTTGGGAGTATATGTATTACGCGCCGGCCGGCATCAACGAGTGGTCCATCGCCGTATCCGTGCCGGAAAAGGAAGCCTTTGCAAGCGTATACGCAGTCCAGCGGGTCTGCCTGATCCTGGGCGTTTTGATGGCGCTCACGATTATTCTGTATTATCTGTGGGTTCGTCATAACGCGATGCAGATCATGAACCGGGCCGTGGAGCAGGCGGTCCTGGCGGAGAAGCTGCAGAAGGCGGAGGCGGCCGACCGGGCCAAGAGTGTCTTTCTTTCCAATATGTCCCACGACATCCGCACGCCGATGAACGCGATCATCGGGTTCACGACGCTGGCGGAGACGAATATTGACAATAAAGAACGTACCCAGGAATATCTGAAGAAGATCCTTTCTTCCAGCAACCATCTTCTGAGCCTGATCAACGACATCCTGGATATGAGCCGGATTGAGAGCGGGAAGCTGAATATCGAGGAGAAGGAATGCAGCATTTCCGATATTTTCAAGGACATGCGCAATATCATCCAGCCGCAGATGCAGTCCAAGCAGCTGAATTTCTTCATGGACACGGTGGATGTGGTGGATGAGGACATCTACTGCGACAAGCTGCATGTGAATCAGGTGCTTCTGAACCTCCTCTCCAACGCGATCAAGTTCACGCCGGCCGGCGGCACCATCGCCCTGACGATCAGGCAGAAACCGCGCGCGCCCAAGGGCTACGGCTCCTACGAGATCCGGGTCAAGGATACCGGCATAGGCATGAGTCCGGAGTTCATCCGTCATATTTTCGAGCCCTTTGAGCGGGAGCGCAACACCACGGTCAGCGGCATCCAGGGGACCGGCCTCGGTATGGCCATTACGAAGAACATTGTGGATACCATGGGCGGAACCATTGAGGTGCAGTCCGAGCAGGGGAAGGGGACCGAATTCATTATCAATATTGATTTCCGGCTTCAGACGGAACCGCAGAAGATCGAGATCGTTGAGGAACTTAGGGGCATGCGCGCCCTGGTTGTGGACGACAGCTTCGATACCTGCGACAGCGTGACGAAGATGCTGACCCAGATCGGCATGCGTTCCGAGTGGGCGATGCACGGCAAGGAAGCGGTGCTTCGCGCCAGACAGGCCTATGAAATGGGCGACGAGTACCATGCCTATATCATCGACTGGTTCCTTCCGGATCTGGGCGGACTGGAAGTGGTGCGGCAGATCCGTTCCATCGTGGGAGACAGCGCGCCGATCATCATCGTCACGGCCTATGACTGGACTGCCATCGAGGACGAGGCGCGGGCTGCGGGCGTGACCGCGTTCTGCAACAAGCCGATCTTCTTATCGGAGCTGAGGGAAATCCTGCTTTCCGCCACCTGCAGTTCGGTTTCGATGCAGCAGGAGAAGGAGAGCCCGATCCCGGATCTGTCGGAGCAGCTGAAGGGCACGCGCCTGCTGCTGGCGGAGGACAACGAACTGAACCGGGAGATTGCCGTCGAACTTCTGACGGACAGCGGCTTTGTTGTGGATACGGCGGAAGACGGCACGGTCGCCGTGGAGAAAGTGAAGAATTCCGAGCCGGGGTATTACGGCCTGATCCTGATGGATATCCAGATGCCGAAGATGAACGGTTATGAGGCTACGAAGGCGATCCGGGCACTGGACAGCCCGGTTCTGGCCAACATCCCCATTGTCGCCATGACGGCGAATGCGTTCGATGAGGATCGGAAGCAGGCGCTGGACAGCGGCATGAATGCGCATATTGCCAAGCCGATCGACGTGGAGAAGCTTCTGGAGGTTATTACGGATATTCTGAACCAGAGGGCGGTTTGACTGGCAGAGCGTTCTGCGGGGATTCCGACAATGGGATACAGCGGGCGGTGTGACGGAGAATTCCGCGTGAAACGGAATTAAATTTCAGGTTGACATTTGACAGAAAGATGTTTAGAATTACTTTAAACCAGTGAAGAGGAAGTTGCGCTTTGAGAACGGTCTTCAGAGAGTCCGGGGCGGTGTGA
>CANQFR010000110.1 GCA_947599905.1 uncultured Lachnospiraceae bacterium | reverse complement strand
GGCTCATCCAGCATCAGCACGTTGGCGCCGGAGATCATCAGCTTCGACAGCATGCAGCGCACCTTCTCGCCGCCGGACAGCACCTTCACCTTCTTCACGCCGTCCTCGCCTGCGAACAGCATCCGGCCCAGAAAGCCGCGCACATACGTCACGTCCTTCTCCGGCGAATACTGGGTCAGCCACTCCACGATCGTGTCCTCGTTGGCAAATTCCGCGCTGTTGTCCTTCGGGAAATAGGACTGGGTCGTCGTCAGGCCCCATTTGTAATCGCCGCTGTCCGGCTCCATTTCCCCGGAAAGGATCTGGAAAAGAATGGTCTTCGCCTGCTCGTTGGGCCCCACCAGAGCCACCTTGTCGGTGCGGTTTAAGATAAAGGAAATATCATCCAGCACCTTCACGCCGTCGATGGTCTTCGACAGATTCGTCACCGTCAGCACCTCGTTGCCGATCTCGCGGAACGGCCGGAAATCGATATACGGGTACTTCCGGCTGGAGGGCTTGATGTCGTCCAGCTGGATCTTCTCCAGGGCCCTCTTGCGGGAAGTCGCCTGTTTGGACTTGGAAGCATTGGCCGAGAAACGCTGGATGAATTCCTGCAGTTCCTTGATCTTCTCCTCTTTCTTGCGGTTGGCCTCCTTCATCTGCCGGATCATCAGCTGACTGGACTCGTACCAGAAATCGTAGTTGCCGGCGTAGAGCTGGATCTTGCCGTAGTCGATGTCCGCAATCTGCGTACAGACCTTATTCAGGAAATAACGGTCGTGGGACACCACAATCACCGTGTTCTCAAAATTAATCAGAAACTCCTCCAGCCAGGCGATGGCGTCCAGGTCCATGTTGTTGGTCGGCTCGTCGAGGAGCAGAATATCCGGGTTGCCGAAAAGGGCCTGCGCCAGCAGCACCTTCACTTTCAGGGCGCCGTTTAAGTCTTTCATCAGCGTGTAATGGTAATCCGTGTCCACGCCGAGGCCGTTTAAGATATTGGCTGCATCGGATTCCGCTTCCCAGCCGTTCATCTCGGCGAACTCCGCCTCAAGCTCCGCCGCCCGGATGCCGTCCTCGTCGGAGAAATCCTCCTTCATATAAATAGCGTCTTTCTCCTTCATGACCTCGTAAAGCCTGGGATTGCCAAGGATCACCGTGTCCGTCACCGTATACTGGTCGTATTTGAAATGATCCTGCTGCAGGAAGGAAAGCCGCTGCCCGTCGGTGATCACCACATCGCCGGACGTTGGCTCCAGCTGTCCCGACAGAATCCGCAGAAATGTGGACTTTCCGGCGCCGTTGGCGCCGATCACGCCGTAGCAGTTCCCCTCGGTAAATTTGATGTTGACGTCCTCGAATAACGCCTTCTTTCCGACTCGCAGTGTAATGTTGTTCGCACTGATCATAAATTCAATTCTCCTCTAATGATGCCGTTCTGACCGTCCGCGCCCTGACAGTTACTTTAATTCTGCCCTCAGCTTCTCCGCCATAGCCTCATATTCCGCATCTGTCAGATAGACTTTGTCCGGATTCATCTGGAACACGCCGCCCCATTCATCCCCGCCCTTGTACTTGGGCACCAGATGCATATGGAGATGGCAGCCCGTATCGCCGTACGCGCCATAGTTCACCTTATCCGGCTGAAACAGCTTGTGAAGCGCTTTCGACACTCTGGCGACATCGGCAAAGAAGAGGTTCCTGTCCTCGTCGCTGATGTCGGTCATCTCGCTGACATGATCCTTGTAAGCCAGGATCACACGCCCCGGCTTGCTCTGCTCCTTAAAGATATACAGATAGCCGGACTCCATGGGGCACACCGGATACCCAAACTTGGCGACAAGCTCGCCCTGCATACAATACGCGCAATTCTGATCCTTCATAGCTGCTTCCTCCTGACATATAAATTTTAATTTCCTCGTCATTATAGCATAAAACAGGAAATACGTATACCTATTTATGACACACCTTACCCCTGATACGCAATATTTCCGCCGCAGATCGTGTATTTCACGCAGCCTTTCAGCGTCCGGCCGAGGAATGGCGAATTGGCGGAGCGGGAATGAAAGCACTCGACGGTCCAGGTTTCCTTCGGATCAAAGATCACGATATCCGCCGGCGCGCCTGCCCGCATCCTGCCGCAGTCCAGACGATAGAGCCGGGCCGGATTCAGGCTCATTTTCGCGATCAGTTCCGGCAGCGTCAGATACCCTTTTTCCACCAGTTCCGTAATGCCGAGGGCCAGAGCCGTCTCCAGCCCGATGATGCCGCTGGGCGCCTCTGTCAGCGGCCTGCCCTTCTCCACAGCGCTGTGGGGCGCATGATCCGTGGCAATGATATCAATGGTTCCGTCCTGAAGCGCCGCAATCAGCGCCTGCCGGTCCGCCTCCGTCCGCAGGGGCGGATTCATTTTCGCCAGGGTTCCGTGTGTGAGCACCGCTTCCTCGGTCAATGTAAAATGATGCGGCGTCACCTCAGCCGATACCCGCGCCCCCTGTGCCTTCGCACGGCGCACAGACTCAACCGCGGTGCGGGAACTCATGTGCTGGATGTTCGCAATCACAGATTCCAGATCCGGCATCTGGGCGGACGGACCGGCTGCGGCTGCGCCGGAACCGTAAGCGGCCGCCCGGCTCACATCAAGCGCAATCCTGCAGTCCCTCTCCACCAGACTGTCCTCGGCCTCTGCCGGAGAACCGTAGATTCCCAGCTGTTCCGACACCTCGCCGTGGTTGATTCCGTTGTTTCGGATATACGCGGGATCCTCCTCATGGAAGGACAACGGCAGATTCAGTTCCGCCGCCAGCTCCATCGCCTCCCGCACCAGCTTCTCATTCATCAGCGGGATGCCGTCGTCCGTGAAGCCGGCCGCGCCCGCCGCTGCCAGCGCCCGCATATCCGTCAGCTCCTGCCCCTTCATCCCCACAGTCACCGTTGCAGCCGCCAGCACATGGATGCCTGTCTTCTCGCCCTCGCGAATAACATAACGCAGCGTCTCTTTATTGTCCACCGGCGGCTTCGTATTCGCCATGCAGACCACCGTGGTATAGCCTCCGGCCGCGGCTGCTGCCGCGCCGGTATGAATATCTTCCTTATAGGTCAGCCCCGGATCCCGAAAATGCACATGCACGTCCACCAGACCGGGGGCCACCGCGCAGCCGGCGGCGTCAATCACCCTGTCATAGCTTCCGTTATCCCCGTAAAAACCGATACCGGCGATCCGGCCGTCATCCAGAACGACGTCGGATGGCTGCATAACCGCCTTCTCCGGATCGATCACGAAACCGTTCTTTATCAGAATCATCCGTCAAACTCCTCCCTGCCAGTCCGCAGAACATATGTCCGCGTTTCCCTGTCCGTGGCCGCCAGACCTGCGGTCAGGATGCGTATCATTTGTACATCATTTTCTCTTTGCTGTATCGACCGCCAGCCGAAACACCTTTTGCGGCACCTGGAACACGAATACAATTCCCAGCACAATCGCCACTGCAATCTTCACGGCCTCGAAGCCCTTCTCAGCGGCCATTTCCATCTGGTTCATGACGATATAATAAGCCATCCAGTAAATATCGCCGCCCGGTACCAGCGGGATAATGCCGGGAATCAGGAAGATCGTCACCGGACACCGCCGCCATACCGCAAACAGCCGCGACAGCAGCACGACCAGCACCGTTGCCGCCAGAGTCGCCTCCGGAACCGCGGCATACGGCAGTACCAGACAGTAGATGAGCCAGCCCGCGCCGCCGACAAAGCCGCACAGCGGATAATATTCCCGCGGCACACTGAACATGACCGAGAAGCCGATGGTGCCTGAAAGGGCCGCGAATACCTGCGCAATCAGATTCAAAACACGACACCTCCTATCAGCCGCTGTACGACGGCGTAGACCACACCGACGCCCATGGCGATACAGAAGAAGACCAGGAGCGCGTCCAGCATCCGCACGACGCCGGCCAGATAATTCTCGTCCGTGATGTCGCGGATGGCGTTGGTGAATGCCACGCCGGGAATCAGAGAGACCACGGAACCGATCACGATATAATTCAGATGCTCGCCCAGTCCCAGGCCATACAGGATCATGCTCGCAACCGTCGCGACCGCGCCGCCGGTGATGCTTCCGACCATCTTCGACAGATGCGGCCTGCTCACGAACAGAATATATATATACAGGATCGCCCCTGCAATGAACGCCGCCAGACTGTCAATCGGGCTGCCGCCGTAGATATAGGCGAAGCCCGCGCTTCCAAGCGCCGCGCCGATCACCTGCATCCGGTACGTCTTTCCCGGCATTGTCCGGATCCGTTCCAGTTCCGCACGCGCCTCGCTGACCGTGAATTTCCCCTCTTCAATCTCCCGCGACAACTGATTCACCGCCGCCACGCGGTCCAGATGGGCGCTGCCCACCGGTACATGAATTACCTTGGCAAACGGCTCCGCGCCCACGCTGTCCGCCGTAACAAAAAGGCCGTTGCTGAGCGTGAAAATACTGCCGGTATTGATTCCATAGTGGCGGCTGATCCGGTAGACCGTCTCTTCCACCCGGAAGATCTCCGCTCCGTTTTCCAGAAGGATGTGCCCCGCCTCAATGGCTACATCCATGATTTCTCTTTCATGTTCCATTACAGGTTCTCCGTCTTCTCCACAATGTAAATCGGCCTGTCCTTCAGTTCAGTAAATAAAATCGAGATATATTCCCCGATGATGCCCACGATCAGGAACAGCACCGCGAACATAAAGCACAGAAGCACCACGATCGTCGCATAGCCGCTGGGCGCGCCGCCGCGGGTGAAAAGCGTATACACCAGTACGATCAGGCCCATGAGTCCCGCCATCAGCCCCGCGTAAATCCCCAGCTTCAGCGGGAGATTCGAGAAGCAGACGATCGTGTTCACCGAAAGCCGGAACAGTTTGCGGATACTGTATTTGCTGTGGCCGGCGGCGCGGACGCGGGCCTCGTACGAGATCGTCGTATGCGGAAAGCCCACATTCTGCACGTAACCGCGCAGGAAACGGATATGTTCCCGGTAATTCTTCTTCAGAACCTCTGCGACCTGCCTGCTGACTGCGAAGAAATCCGAGGCGTTCGGCTCGAAATGAACGTCCGAAAGGGCATTGATCAGCCTGTAAAATGCCGCGGACGTCAGGTTCTTTAAAAGGCCCGCGGACTGATTCTTCGTTCTGACCATGCTTATAACCTGATAGCCTTCTTCGAACTTCCGGATGATTTCCGGAATGCACTCCGGCGGATGCTGCAGATCCGCGTCCATACAGATGATGCCGTCGCCGCTGCTGTGATCAATCCCCGCGATCATGGCTGCCTCATGCCCGAAATTCCGTGAAAAACTGACTACCTTCACGCGGCTGTCCCGTTCTGCCAGCCGGCTCAGGATCGCCGGGCTGCCATCCATGCTTCCGTCGTTGACGAACAGCAGCTCATAATCCCAGGAAAGCGTCCTCAGCACACGCTCCGCCTCCCGGTAAAACTGCTCCAGCACGGCCTCTTCATTATAGACCGACACCACAACCGATAACATTTTCTCCATGTTCGAACCCCTTCTTACGGCAGGCTTTCACCCGCCAAGATACTGTTCCTTCCAGCGCAGGAAATCCGCCGCCTGTCTCTCCGACTCCGGTGTCGGATCCCCGCCAGCACTGACTTCGGCCAGCATATTGTCCTTCTCATAACAAACCGGCGTCAGATGTCCGTACTCGATCAGATAATATGTCAGCTCCCAGGCGCGCGCCCGGTCAGCCGTCCAGCCGGCATTTAAAAATACATAATCTGTCTTCGCCCAGTCCATGAATTCCACAAACCTGTCCATATATTTGACCAGTTCCACATTACCGTCGCTGCCCACAATATCCGTGTAGGACTGGGCGCTGCACGGAAATGCCAGGTCAAGCGGATGGTCTCCGAGGACGATCACGCGGTTGCGGGGATCCTGCGCAAGAATTGCCCAGGCTGTTCCCTTTCCCTCCGCCGCCATTTCTGCGTGGCGCAGTTCCCGGTGGTCGTAATAACCGCGGTTGACCGGGTCAACCGGCGACAGCCCCAGGCTCCAGGACCAGTCTGTCATCGTCATGAACAACGCGGAGAAGACCATGAGCGGAAGCGAAAGGCACAGGATTCTCCGGCGCACGTCAGGATTCTCAAGCCGCGCCGCCAGCCGGAACTCCGCCAGCGCAAGCAGCACATAAAGCAGCATGAAATAATTGCCGTCAAGCACCTGGAGCAGATACAGGCAGACCACGCACACCGCCAGAAACGGCAGGCAGACCGCCGCCAGCCAGCCGTCCATAAGCTTCTCCCCGCGCCCGCGCCGCCGCCCGCGAAACAAAAGCAGGGCCGCCGCCGCGCAGACCGCAAACCAGATGACCGGGCCGCCCCAGGCGACGATCACATGGCCCAGATCATCGGAGACGTCCGGATTCAGCACGAAGCCGTACACTCTCTCAGCAAGATGCAGGAATTTCCCGGCCAGAGACAGGCTTCCTCCGCTGTCAGGAATGGGCTTTACGGGATACGGATATTTGAGCCGAAAACCCAGCCGCGTGAAAACCGACGTAAACACCGAGGTCACCGGAAGACCGGTCAGGAGCAGCGTTCTCGCCCATACCATCGCCAGTTCCAGTACCGCCAGAATCACCACAGCCGCTGCTTCCCGACGGCGTTTTTGCGGGCAGTGTTTCGGGATTCCGCGAATATACAGCAGATACAGTCCGCTCATCCCGTAAACCGCCGTTGAGAACACCAGTGCCGTCGGCTTGAAAGTCAGGCTGAGCAGAAACGCCGCCAGACTGTACACGAGCGCGAGCGCGCCGCCGCTTTCCAAAGCTCCCCTCTCTGTCTCTCCGCCGCTGCCCTCCGCCACTGTTTTGAACTGACCGGCCGCGGGCTTCCCACCCGCCGAATCAATCACCCGCAGGATTTCGAGAATCATCAGCAGCTGCACCAGCAGCGTCCCCATGTCCGTCTTCGCCGACAGCGTCATATTCAGAATTCCCGGCACTGTCGTCAGGAATACCGTCAGACACGCAGCCGCTCTCCGGTTCATGAAATACCGCGCCGCACGCCAGGCCGTCCACAAAACCCCCGCCGCCATCCACCAGTTTACGGCGGTCAGGAAACTGTAAGACGGAAGAATCGCCAGCGGCAGCGTCAGAATCTCCCAGCCCTTGGAATACGTATAGACCACGCCGACCGTACCGAGATTCTCATAGATTCCGCGGCCGTTGTCAAGGATATACGGCGCGCGCGCACCGTACCACATGGTATCGTAATCGATCGCAATGTTCATGCGCCCCGCCTGCATACAGAATACCGTAAGCACGAACGCTGTTCCCAGAATCTGCGGCGCACTCCACCTGCTTTCCTGCAGGGCGCCGTCCTTCCAGAGCCGCCGCGGTTCGCTTTTCCTTCCGCTGCAAAGTCCGGTCAGGAGCAGCACAGCCGCCGTTATTCCCACCGCGGTCCACAGCCACGGGATGGAACCAATCCCCAGCGCCGACATCAGGCAGAACAGGCAAATGACCGTCAGACTCCCCGCCAGAAAGTCCCGTCCGATATCCGTCTCTCTCTGTTCCGTCCGGTTCAGCAGCCTGCGAAAGCCGTTCCCAAGCAGGCAGACCCAAAGCAGATACAGCCCTGCTGCCAGAACCGGCAGCAAAATCACATGAATCCATAAAAATACCGCGGCGACCGCACCGATTCCGATCGCGCGCGCCCGCATGGTTTTTGCGAAACGCCCGATCAGCACGAACAGAAAGAACAGCACCGCCAGTTCAAAAAGCATTTCCGCGTATTCCGTCTGCCTCACGGTCCAGGAAAGCACTCCATGGACGACGGTTCTCTCGAACGAATAACAGACCGCCGCCGTCACCGCGGCGGCCAGCGCCGCGCATATGCATTTCTCCCTGCCCGAAAGCTTCTTCATCCGCGTCTCCTTCTGCCGGGACCGCCTGCGGCCTCATGCGCCCTGTCCGGTTCCCTGTCAGTTGCCGGCAGCCCCGCCGGTTATCGTCAGCCAGCCGTCCGAATGGGTCGGCACCCGCTTCTCCTCCGGCGGCAGCGTCATATAATCCCC
>CANQFR010000109.1 GCA_947599905.1 uncultured Lachnospiraceae bacterium | reverse complement strand
GAGGACGACTATGAAATGGTATCCGTAGGACCGACCACTTCCATGCGTATGGAGAAGTTTGAGTACGAATTCACGAAGCTGACCGGCGTGCGCGTGATCGTCGGCAAAGGCGGTATGGGACCCAATACGGAGCGCGCCTGCAAGGAATTCGGCGCTATCCACTGCGTATTCCCGGCCGGCTGCGCCGTTGTGGCCGCTACGGAGGTAGAGCGGATCGCTGAGCATCACTGGGATGAACTGGGCATGCCGGAAACTCTCTGGTGCTGCAAGGTGAAAGAGTTTGGCCCGCTGATCGTCTCCATTGACGCTCAGGGAAGGAATATGTTCGAGGAGAACAAGATCACGTTCAACGAGAGGAAAGAAGCCGCAAAGCAGGCGATTTATCCGGAAGTGAAATTTATTAAATGATCTTTGCTGTATACCGATACCTCATATGCGGGAAGGACGCCGGCGGCGTCCTTTTCTTTTTCTGCGTTACGTCAATTTTTTCGAATCTGCTGTGTCCGCCAGTATCTGATTTCGGCAAGAAAGTTATTGCATCCCTGCCGCGTTTTGAGTATACTTATCGCGACAAGCAGATAAAGAGGGATATACCGGGGCGGGGAATTGCCCGCTTTTTATGGCCGTTCAGCCGGAAACTTTGCCGGTAATTTCCCTACAACGAGGAAGAAAGGACAGAAACAATGACAATCAAAGATTATCCTTACCTTTACGAAACGCACCTTCACACCCGGCCGGGAAGCGCCTGCGCGCATAATTCCGGCGCGGAGATGGCGGAGGCGGCCCATCTTATGGGCTATGCGGGGATCATTATCACAGACCATAACTGGGGCGGCAATACCGGGATCGACCGGGCGCTGCCGTGGGAGCAGTGGGTGGACGGCTTTATCACAGGTTACGAGAATGCATCGGAATACGGCCGGAAACACGACCTGGATGTCTTTTGGGGATATGAGGCAGGTTACGAGGGTACAGAATTCCTGATCTATGGGATTACGCCGGACTGGCTGAAGGCGCATCCGGAGATCCGCACCGCTGATGTGAAGGAGCAGTACCGGCTGATTCACGAGGGCGGCGGCATGGTCATCCACGCCCATCCGTTCCGGGAGGCCGGGTATATTCCGGAGATACGGCTGTATCCGGAGTATGTGGACGGCGTGGAGGGGATCAACGCGGCCCATTCCTCCAGCCGGAGCATGGGCCATCACAACCCGGAATATGACCGCCGGGCAATCCGCTATGCCAATGAACATCATCTTCCGATCACGGCCGGATCGGATATTCACACGACGAACCTGCTTGGCGGCGGCGTGGCGTTTAAGCGGCGTCTTGCTTCGGCTCAGGACTACTGCAGGGCAATCCTGAGCGGCGAAGACTATGTGCTGACCAACGGAGACGCGGTGTTTGACAAGCGGGGAACGCTGCTCTATAAACTGTAAAAACGGACATGCGAAATCCTGCGCAATACTTTATTCCGGCAGCGGCAGATTCACGCTGAGGAAGCCCGCCGCGTGGGACGCGATTTCTTCCTGGTCAAAGTAAACATTTACGCCGTTTTCTGTCAGATTGAATTTCAGGTCCACGCGGCTGTTCTGATCCAGCTTGGTAAGCTTCACGTCGTCTAAGTCAATCCAGCCGTAGCTCTCGCTCCGGGTCTTCACCTTGTAGCCGCTGAAGAGCCCCAGACGGTCTGTCAGCTCCACATTCGCGTCCTTGCCGTCGCTCACATTCACGGTACCTTCTGTCTTCACCAGCCACATGCTGGCAGCCTTGCCCTCGCCGCCGCAGGCGGTCAAAAGCAGCGCCATGCACAGCGTCAGCCACAGGGCAGGAATACGTCTCGTTTGAATTTTCATCTTCGTCCTCCGTAAGGTTTATTTTCAATAACAGCTGATTGAAGCTGCCGCTCGTGTTGTGGTTCACATGCCGCAGTGTTTCTGTTTTAGCCTGTAATTTCCTCCAGGACAAGTACTTCGAAGCCTTCTGCCTTGCCTTTCAGCCTGACCGTATCTCCCAGCGACCGGGTACGGATGCGCCCGGCCAGCCGGTCGGCGACTTCCCTGGATATATAAACTGTCCCGCCGGGGGCGTTGGCCTCCAGCCTCGCGGCAGTGTTTACGGTATCCCCGATGGCGGTATAATCCATGCGTTCCGGGGCGCCGATATTCCCGATGACTGCCTCGCCGGCGTGGACGCCGATTCCGAAGGAAACGGTCCGCCCGTATTTTTGAAGCAGTTCTTCGGACAAGTCTTTGGAACCTTCTGCCATATCCATCGCCGCGCGCGCGGCCATCATCACGTAGTCTTCCTGCGGAAGCGGCGCTCCCCAGAAGGCCATGGCGGCGTCGCCGACAAATTTGTCAAGCGTCCCCCGGTTCTTCCGGATACATTCGGCGATCAGGGTCAGGTAGCGGTTCAGGATCGCAACCACGGTTTCCGGGTCAAGCGCTTCCGACATGGGGGTGAAGCCGCGCACATCCACGAAGAGGACGGCGATATCGGTCAATTTGCCGCCGAGTTTGAGGGAATCCGTTCCTTCTTTCAGTATCTCCTGTACGATCTCGGGAGCCACATAGCGGCTGAACGTGTTTTTTACCTGCCGGGTTTCCAGCGCCGAGCGGATATAGTTGGCTGCCATACAGCCCACGTAGAGCAGTGCGGCCGCGGCCGGAACCCACAGTACATGGAGCAGATATCCGGCCCCGTACGCCAGGCGGCAGACGGCAAGCCATGCGCCGGCTGCGACAGCCAGCACAGCCGTCGCGGTTCTGACGCGCCGCCCGCGGAAGGCCGGGAGCAGAAGCATGCAGACTGCAAAGAATACCGCCAGCTGCAGTCTGTCCGATACCTCGCGGGGATACTCTCCCCGCAGCAGCGCTTCGATCACATTGGCCTGAATCTCCACTCCGTACATGGCGGCTGCGTGGTCGATGGATGTTGTGTAGCTGTCCTGAAAGCCGGGGGCATAAGGGCCGATCAGAACAATTTTTCCGTTGAAATATTCTGCGTCAGCCTGCCCGTTCAGTACATCCGCGACAGAAATCCATTCACTGTATTTTTCAGGCGCTGCGCTGAACGGAATATACCAGAAGCCGCGGCTGTTCGTTGCGGGAAGCTTTACGGGAGCCCCGCCGGCTGCTTCCTGGTACATACTTGCGATCGCAAGCGCGAATGACGGAACCGTGCGCCCGTCCGGCAGCGTAAGCGAAAGCATGTGGTGGCGCAGGATGCCGTCGGTATCCAGCATGCAGTTGACATGGCCGGCAGTCACGACGTCAGCCAGTTTTTGGTAGGGTTCTTCATAGTTCAGCACGGCGTTCTGACGGAGCCGGTAATCCCCCGCGCCGTCAGGTACCAGATCCGTACCGAAAACGGCGTCTGACGCGGCCACGACATTGCCGTACCTGCCGGCTGCTTCTGCCAGACGTTCGTCTTCCTGCGGATCCGATTCTCCCGCATACAGGATATCCAGACCGATCACTGCCGGGCGGCATTCCTCCGACCGGTTCAGCCGGTCGATCACATCCGCGATGACGCCCCGTCCCCACCGGTCATACGGCCCCAGTTCTTCCACGGCTTTCTGATCGATCTGGACGAGCACGATTTTGCCGGATCTGGCGCACGGCGACTGGTACAGCAGGTCAGAGAGCGCGTGATCCGCATGGTTCAGCAGCCCGAGCCGGATGGCCGCAGTCAGCAGGATGACGGCTGCGGCGGCCGCTAAGAAGGTCTTATTTTTGACTTTTCGGAACAAACGACGCGTCCGCACTTTGGGATATCCTCCGTTTCCTCAGCTGTGATTTTAATTAATAAAACCGTAAATTCCCTCAACGACGTCGATGCGGCGTGTCTCCCCGCTTCCCTCGCTGTTTAAAGCTGTTCCGTCCGGGGAATAGACACTGACGTCATAGGAAATAAAATACAGGTCGTTCCCCTCCGCAATCGGTTCCGGTTCTACAGGAATATATTTTCCGCCGGCAAAGGCCGCCTTGTAATTCATTCTGTGCCCGTCTGCATAATCGTACCATACGTCGATCTCGCCTTCCCATGGCCCGCCGGCCACGGTTCCGGTGTATGTTCGGATCCTCGCCTGAGAATCCGGATACTCCTCCACAACGGTTTGCGGACCGTCCGGCCTGTCGTTATTCCACTGCCCGGTCGCGTAGAAATCAAGCATACTTTGCACACCGATCCACGTGCCGTTTCCCTGACGGATACCGTTCTGGTAATCGCCGTAATAGATCATGACTGTCCGGTCAGACGATGTTGATGAAAATGGAACCATATAGATTCCGAGACCTCTGCCGTCTTCCTGCATAAGGATCTGCGGACCGGCTTTAGATACCGTCTGTTCAATTCCGCCGATTCCATCCCTCAATATATCCTGCACGCCGCCGTAATCTTCTTCCCGGCAGAGCTGCGCAATCTTCTCCATCAGATCCGTTTGTTCCGCCGGTAAGCTGTCTGATACGTCCCGGCTGTTTATTTCTTCCTCATCCCTGATTTCTTCCCGGACAAACGCCGGAACATCGGCGGACTGGAAGGTTTCGACATTGATTGCTGTTTCTCCCTGTACGCACGAAAGCCTGGCCATCTCGCCGCCTGAAACAGACGCAGAGTCGGCTGCCTTTCCGTCCTGTTCGATCCTGCATTCCACGGTACCCTCCAGGATATACACTTCCATATGCTCCGCGTCCGGCACATGCACCCATCCGGCAGTCCCGCGGATTCCCGTCACCATGGAAGAGGAGCGGATCTCCAGGCTCTCGTCGTCCTGAAGCGGACGGTCAATGTTAAAGAACAGGCTGCCCTCGTCAAGCCACAGCTGCAATTTTTTCCCATCCAGAGACGTTCTGACGCTGCTCGATTCGTCCAGCTTGGCGAGCCTTGCGTCGTCCAGCTTCATCCAGGCGTAGCTCTGCGCTTCGGTTCCTACCCCGTAACCATCGTATACCTGCATATTTTCAAATACAGGAAGCGGCTTCTGACCGGCGTCGGAGACAGCCACAGTTCCCTTTGTCCGGGACAGGGCGATGGATGCCGCCGTGTCCGCAAGAACGGAATCCCCGCCGGCCGTGACGGAACTTTCGCCCGAGACGGAATCGCCGGCCGTGCGGGTTCCTGACTTTCCGCATCCCTGCAAAGCTGCGGAAAAAGCCAGAATGATGACAACTATTTTCGAAATATGGCATTTCATGCTGTGCTTACACATTGCCGTTCCCTCCCGCGTTGTTCAGGAATCCGTATCCGGCTTTCTCCCAGCACCGGCTTTCAATAAATTGACCGGTCAGCACGGGATCCAGTTTCCCTTCCTTCTCCGCCATCGAGGTGATGATGGAAATGGCCTTTTCGACCGGCATCCCCGGCTTGTACGGCCGGTCATCGGCCACCAGGGCGTCGAAAATGTCCAGAATCGTAATGATCCGCACTTCGCAGGGGATCTCGTCCGCTTTCAGATGGGCCGGATAGCCGGAACCGTTCAGGAATTCATGATGGGACGCGGCCCATTTGCGAACATGGGAAAACTCCGGAGAAAAATGAATCTCCGACAGCAACCGGTCGGTAACGCGTACATGTTCTTCCATTACCCCGCGTTCGTCCTCTGACAATGTGCCCTTGCGAATCGACAGCATGGCGCATTCATCGGGAGCCAGCCAGGGCCGTACGCTGCCGTCAAGTTCCTGATAAGTGTGGGAAGCAAGTTTCGCGATCCGCGCAAGCTTCTCGTCAGGCAGGAAGCCTGCCGTATTCGAAGTTTCCACCAGGTTTGCTGCTTCGGATACCTGTTCCTCCAGATCGGCATACTGTTCCGCCGTGATCCTGCCTTCTGCAAGGCCCACCCGCCCCAGCAGCCGGATCTTCTCCATCCGGTGCAGGAATTCAGAATGCTGTTCCGGAAGAAGCCTGGCGGCCTTGTTCATCACTTCCAGGGGCGTTACCAGCTTGCCTACGTCATGGAGCCATACGCTCATCAGGATCTCGTCCTTCTGCGCGTCCGTGAACCGGATTTCCCCTGTTTCCCTGACTGCGATATCGTTCAGATAATCAATGAATCCATCTCCGCATTCCGCCATATGCCGGGTGTGGCTGGCGTTATACGGCGTCCTTTCGTCAATGGCGGACGACATCATATGTACGACAGAATCCAGAAGCGCCCGGATATCGCGCAAGTACCGCACGTTCTGGATCGCGACTGCCGCCTGCGACGCTGCCGACTCGAGTACGAGCGCCATTTCCTCGGAAAATGAGCATACATTTCCATGTTCATCCATGGCGTTGATCAACTGCAGAACGCCGATGCCTTCGCCGTTCCGGTCCCTCATGGGCACGGCCAGCATGGATCTGGTGCGGTAGCCGGTAATCCGGTCATAATTTCTTGGGCCGGTAAAATCGTATTCTTCGCATTCATAGACGTCTTCAATGTTGACGGTACGCCCCTCCAGAAAGGCGTACGCGCATACATTTGTCCGGCTGAGGGGAACCGGAGGAAGGTCGGGGGATTTGCCGTCCGCTCCCACATAGGTTCCCATCGTATTGTTGCGCATGATGCGGAATTCCAGGCTGCCCGGCGTATCTTTTGTATCTGCGCTTTTTTTCGACCGGCTCGGGCTGCCGGGAGTACCCTCTGTATTCCCGCTGCCCGGCATGCCCTTTGCGTTTTCGCTGTTTTCCGGCAGCTTCCGGCTGTCCGGCGTACTTTCTGTATCCCCGCTGCTTTCCGGCCGATTCAGAATATACAGCGTCCCCGCGTCGCAGTTCGCCGCGTCCATCACCGCGGAGAGTATCTTATCCATGAGTTTTGTCGGCTCTCTTTCCGACGAGAGCATTACGCCGATCTCAAGTATTTTCTGGATGCTTTTCTGCGTCATATTCTGAACACCATACCTTCCTTTGCAAATATTATGGCCGGCGCGCTGACCGGGCCTGTATTTCCCTGCGGACAGAGTGTCGGTGATGATCCGCTTGTGTTTTCATGCAGAGAGGGTGCCAGTTCTGCTTCTGTCTCCATCTTCTGGATCGCATTGTCGCCGTGCGTCCATCCGTGATGGGCCATGAGGACGTTCTTTACGTCGGCCTCACGGCCAAGTTCTGCCCCCTGTTTCCAGGTGGAGTGCCCCCAGCCCTTTATTTCCCGACCGGGAATGTCGTTGGCGTCCCAAATAAGGATATCAGCGTCTTTGGCAAACCTGACGATTGAGGCTTTTCCATTGTCTTCCACTTCACAGTCCAGCATGTAAACAATGGATTTGCCGAACCAGTCAAGCCGGTACCAGAGGCAGCCTCCCGGATGCGTCCCGGCCATTGCGCTTATACGTACGGCGCCTTTGCCGTCATCTGTGACGATGTCTGTTCCCGGCGTCACAGTATGGATCACTGCTCCGCTGTCCGATATGGAATACGGCCAGTACGCGGGACCGGTAATATCCGCCAGCGCTTCCGCCAGGCCGGTTCTTCCATAGAGATGGAGTTCGAAACGGTCCCTCACCTGGCTCAAAAAAAGGTACAGCCCTATGATATGGTCGGCATGAGTGTGGCTTATCATAATGTGGATCTTGTCCGGCCGCATGGTTCCTGCAGACAGATTTCTTCCGAGTTCCGCAAGACCTGTGCCCGCGTCGAAGACAAACAGCTGGTTTCCGGTCATTGCGGAGAAGCAGGAGGTGTTGCCGCCGTAACGGAGGTATCGCCTGTCCGTCGTGGGGAACGATCCCCTTACGCCCCATACCGAGAATGTAATATCCTTTTGCATCTTTGTATTGTAACAGTTCCTTTGCTTCTGATACAATTGATTATAGACTTCTCACAGAGGATTGGCAACTTCAAATTTCCGTAAAAAGATTGAAATTCCGCCAACCTTTCTGCAAAAGCCCTCACTATATGACCAGACGGCGCCGGGAGTGATAAGAATGGAGAAACAGAAAGCGGATCAGATCATAACGGAATATATGCAGAAGCTGTACGGCTTCGCGATGAAGAAGGCCTATTCCTATGACGAAGCGGAGGAACTGTGCGCGGAGATCATAAAGGAAGTGTACATTTCCCTTCGGCGGGCCGGAGAAATCGTCAATCTGGAAGGCTATATCTGGCGGATCAGTGAGCATACCTACGCCCGTTATGTTTCGGTCAGGAAGAAGCACGAAGGCATTTCCATCGACGGCATGGAACTGCCGTT
>CANQFR010000108.1 GCA_947599905.1 uncultured Lachnospiraceae bacterium | reverse complement strand
ATCGAGGAGTACGTAAAGGATATCTGGCATCTGGATAAGATTACGGTCGAGCTGTAAGCCCGGATGCAGTTTGGGTGTCCGGAACTGACGGCGGCTGTGAAATGAGCTGACTGCAGGCGGAGCTGCCGCCGCATACATAAGAACAGGTCCCCCTTCATAGACTGTGAGAGACAGGCTGCGAAGGGGGATTTTTGATGGCCGGGAACCGGAAAATGGGACTGCGCGGACGCGCGCTGCGCATAGCGGCGGCAGTGGGAGCGGCGCTTCTTCTGCCTTATGCGGTCACGCTTATATGGAGCGGTTCGCTGCGCGGCGTAACATTGCAGGAGGAGGCGGCCGGCGGCCGGCGCATATATCTGGATGATGCGGCATTCGCTGCGGGTGGGACGGAAGGTGCTGAGATGTCCGGCCTGCTTTCGGGGGCGCCTGCTGCCGGCGGTTATGTGGACGCCGAAGAGTTTCTGATCGGTCTTGTGGTGCGGGAGATTTCGCCGGAATATGAAGAGGAGGCCCTGAAGGCGCAGGCGATCATTGCGCGCACCTGGCTCTACCGGCAGATGGACGGCAGAAATGAAATCGCTGCGTCGGAACTGTTCCTGAATTCCGGATGGACGCAGGGCGAGGGGGCAGCGCAGCAGGGGAAGACGTCGCAGAATGGGGCAGAGGTGCAGCAGGGGAAGAACCTGCAGAACCTGACGGCAATACAGCAGGAAGTATCTGCTCAGATGACGGCAGTCGTCCGGGATGGAACGGTAGTCAGCGGAGAGACGGTAACTTCATGGGATGAAAGCCGTCTGACGGAATACTATGAAAAGGCGCGCCGCGCCGTCGAGGAGACTGCGCCGCTTGTGATCTGCTATGACGGGAAATTCATTGAACCGCTGTATCATGCGGTCAGCGCCGGGCGGACGCGGGCGGGCGATTCTGCCTGCCCGTATCTGCAGCCGGTTGACAGCAGCGAGGATCTGATGGCGGAGAATTTCCTGACTGTGACGGAATGGAGCGCGGAGGCGTTCGAACAACTCGTAACCGCGTACGCCGACGATAAATTAGGTTACAATGCTAACAATATTACAGGTTACAGCACGGTTTACAGTTCGGACACGGATTCTTTCGCGGATTCCGGCGCAGGTTCTGCCGCCGGCCCGGAAAGCGGTTCCGGCCGGCTTGCCGCTTCGCTCCAGCTTATTTCCCGCGACGACTCCGGTTATGTTACCGAATACCAGATCGGCAGCCACACCTACACCGGCGACGAGGTGCGGGAAATGCTGGCGCTTCCGTCGGCTGCATTTACACTGGAGGAATACGCGGGCCGGATCAGGGCGGTCTGCCAGGGGCGCGGACACGGGCTGGGGCTGAGTCAGTACGGTGCGAACCGCAGGGCGCTCGCGGGCGAGAAAGCGGAGGAAATTCTAAAGTATTATTATCATCATGTAACGATAGAAGAAGCGGAGTAGGCTTCCGAAGCGGTGTGGCGAACGGCGGAATGTATCCGGCCCGGCGGACGAAGCGGCAGGTCTGACTCAGCGGGCGCCGCATGCGCGCCGCTGAAAAAATTTCATACAGCATGAATAACAAAATCACCTCTGGCAAAACTACTACCGAGGTGATATCAATGAAAGCGAAATTCAATCAGTTATTCAAAGACAAGCTGTTTCTTGTCATGCTGGTGCTGGGCCTGCTGACTATCGTTGCCGCGGCAGGCGTCGTCACCATCCAGAGAGGCCGTCTGCCGGGGGAGGAGAATCCGTACATCCGAATGGAAGATTCCGGCTCCATGATCGCGAAAGAGACGCAGGGCGCGACCGGCACACAGGCGGCAGGAAACGCCGGTGCGCAGGAGAAACTTTCCTCAGAGACGGTTCAGCCGTCCGCGCAGCAGGCGGAACATGCCGGAAAGGAGACCCGCCCTTACGCAGCCGCAGAGGAAACGAAGGCGGCGAAGGCCGAAGAGAAGAGCGTTCCGGCCGCGCCCGCGGGAACCGGCGTCGAGGCGGCTACGCCGCTGGTTCTTGATTTTACGGAAGACAGCCGTATGAGCTGGCCGCTCAGGGGAAATATCCTTCTGGACTACAGCATGGATTCCACGATCTATTTCCCGACACTGGCGCAGTATCAGTGCAATCCGGCCGTGATTATCCAGGGCGAGGTCAGCGATCCGGTCTCAGCCCCGGCTAATGCGCGCGTCATCGAGGTTGGTGCCAATGAAGAAATCGGCAATTACGTCCGTCTCGATTTCGGCAATGATTTCACCGCCGTCTGCGGTCAGTTAAAGGACGTCGCTGTCGTCGAAAACGAGTATCTGACGGCCGGTCAGGCGATAGGCTGCGTGGCGGAACCCACGAAGTATTATTCCATCGAGGGCAGCAATGTCTATTTCGAACTGCGCCATGGAGAAAAGACCGTCGATCCGCTGGATTATTTCGAATAAAAGCGGGCAGAAGGCGGGCAGGCAGCAGGGCAGGCGCCGCGCGGTGAATACGCGGACGCCTGCTTTGCGGGCTTTTGGGGAGCGATTTCCTGCTCCTCAGGGGAGAAAAAGGCCTTAATAAAAATATAAGAAATTGTTCACACCCCATTCAGAGACGTATGTTAAGATATTTCCATAAGAAAAGCAGGCATCGGGGGTACATAATGAATATTCTTTTTTTTCTGACACCGAAGAGCGAGGTGGCCTTTATCTTCGACGATGAGACCGTGCGGCAGGCGCTTGAGAAGATGGAGAACCGCAAGTTTACCGCGGTTCCGGTCCTGAACCGGCAGGGCGGCTATGTCGGGTCGATTACCGAAGGGGACATGCTCTGGGGCATCAAGAATCAGTATAATCTGAATCTGAAGAATGCGGAGCACATCCGCGTCGGTACAATCCCGCGCCGGATGGATTATCAGCCCGTCCACGTGGACGCAAGCATGGAGGATCTGATCGAGAAGGCGCTGAATCAGAACTTTGTGCCGGTGGTCGACGACCAGAAGAGCTTTATCGGCATCATCCGCCGGCGGGATATTATCCGCTACTGCTATGACAAGCTGATGCGGCTGCGGCCGGATGCCGGTTTCGGGAGCGGAGAGGAAAACTGACAGGACAACAGCGGAAGAGGAGACAGCGATGTCTCTTCTTTTTTTGAGAATTCACGAAATGCGCGCCACCTCATAGACTACTATTATCAGACAATGAATGAGAGGAGAAACCGTTTATGGATAGTTCCTTAACAACCCCGTCGCCGTCCGCGATCAGCTGCCCGAACATCATTCCCGGCAGCCTGCAGATTCCGACCGGCATGGGATACGTGCCCCCGCAGCAATGGGGCCAGACTTACACGATGGAACAGGCCCTGGACCGCGGAACCATTTTCCCGGAACTGGACCTTCCGTTTGTCATGGGGAGGTGCGCCGCATGAAAGAAAATTGCCCCCAGCTTCTGAATATGATCGATCAGGCCAGCTTCGCGATGGATGACGTGCTTCTGTATCTGGACACCCATCCCTGCGACCGGCAGGCTTTCGCCTATTATCAGGCAATGGCGCGTGCGCGCCGCGAGGCGATGGACGCCTATCAGTCTGCCTGCGGCCCGCTGATGGCAGACAAAGTAAATTCGGCCAGCGGCTGCTGGAACTGGATTCAGGGACCGTGGCCCTGGGAAGGAGGACGCTAGCATATGTGGAGATATGAGAAACGCTTACAGCACCCGGTGAAGATCACGACGCCGAATCCGCAGCTGGCGCAGTTTATTGCCAGCCAGTATGGCGGGCCGGACGGCGAAATCGCAGCATCCATGCGCTACCTGTCCCAGCGGTACGCCATGCCTTACGACGTCGGTAAGGCTGTCCTGACCGACGTGGGAACGGAAGAACTGGCCCATATGGAAATGATCGCGGCCATCATCCATCAGCTGACAAAGGGGCTCACCGCAGAGCAGATCGCCGCCTCCGGTCTCGGTCCCTACTATATCGACCACACGAACGGCATCTGGCCTCAGGCAGCGGGAGGCGTGCCGCTTAACGCCTGCGAATTCCAGTCCAAGGGCGACCCGATCACGGATCTGTTTGAGTGCCTGGCGGCCGAACAGAAAGCCAGGACCACGTACGACAATATCCTGCGCGTGGTCACCGATCCGGAAGTCTGCGATCCGATCCGCTTCCTGCGCGAGCGGGAGATCGTGCATTTCCAGCGGTTCGGTGAAGCGCTGCGTACCGTACAGGACCATCTGGACAGCCGCAATTTCTACGCGCTGAATCCGGCGTTTGACAATCCTGCGAAGCCGAATCCCGAGACTGCCAATGCCGCCGGATGCAGCGTGTGCGGGGACTGAGCGGGAGATGCGCTGAACAGGTGCGTGCTGTAAAGAGAAGCGTGAGGAAACGCGCGCCAGTGTATTGAGAAGAGAACAGAGCGTCGCTGACCTCTGTCTGCATGAAAACAGAAAGGCCGGAGAATGGCGGTAAACAGCTGCCGTTTTTCGGCCTTTCATGCGTTATAACGATTTGCTTTAACGCTTTACTTCCGTATACGGTCCGCCGCGCCTTTCGCAGTCAGTTCCTCAATCGTATATACAGCAAAATGCAGCGCGTACGGTTCATATTCATAATACAGCGCAATTTTGCCGTCAGGCAGTTCTGTCAGACAGCTGTAGCAATACGGTCCTTCATTGACCGGATAATGATACCGCCAGTCGATCGTGTTGTCGGAGGCGTCGATCAGCCCGACGGCGATTATGCCGTCCACACGGCGGAAGAGCGTGCCGTCGCCGCCGGGATAAGCCGCGATCACAGCGGGTTTTCCGTCGATTTTCATAGAATAGTTGATGAAGGAGACCATGCAGTTGCCGCAGTATTTTAACTGCGGTTCGCGGCGGTATTCGCCCCAGGTCAGGCCGCCGTCGGCGCTGTCCGTACAGGTGATCTCGTCGATCTGGTTCCGGGAAAACATCCGCAGGGTGCCGTCCGGCAGGCCGATGATCTGCGATTCGGAGGATTTGACGGGTTCCCCGTTCTCACACAGACCGGTTCGGGAAGCGCGTTCGCTCCTTTTCCAGGTCTTCCCCTGATCTTCCGTATAGATCACACTGGCGTACTCGGTGCCCAGAAGATTGTCATAAATCGGGATCAGCACGCGCTCTTTTCCCGCTGCGCTGCAGGCGTAGCCTCTTCCGGGGCAGGTGCCGGTAAAGCCGCGGCCGCCGATCTGGCCGTCGATAAAGCACAGTCCGCTCCAGGTGCGGCCGCCGTCGGTGCTGGTGCGCAGGGCCAGATGGAACGCGGGATAGGCTTTCAGCGGCGACGCCGCATAGAAAATATTTGCGTGGATCAGCCGGTCCGTGGGCCGGCCGTTTCCGTCGAGCTGCGGGCTCATGATTTCTTCGGCGCCCGTCTGCGTCTGACGGAACAGATAGCCTTCCGGATCGACCAGATAGTCCTGATAGGGCTCGTGATTTTTGAGGCGGTATACTCTGCTGAAGCCGTTTTCTTCTTCCCCGATATAGTAGGGGTAGGTGTTCTCGTTCAGTTCCTGCGTTTCCGCGCAGGTAAAGCTTTCCGGATCCTTTAAGGCCAGACGGCCGTTTTCATGTCTGCCGCCGTTTGCCGGTCCGCAGACCATGCCGTCTGCCGCCCAGGTTCCCACGAACGCCGGGCACATGTCTGTCAGCAGATAAATGGTGCCGAGACTGTCGCAGGCGAGAATCGGGTCGATGAAAGCGGCGCTGAAGATGCATCGTTCGGAGCCGTCCGCTACGTCGTCATAGTGGTTGACGAGCTGTCTGGTCCAGGTGCGTCCGCCGTCTTCCGAGCGGGCGACGGCGGTCTCCAGATTCCCGGCCGTGTCCTGACCGTGCGCCCAGCGCACATCCGCCGCGGCGAGCAACGCTTTTTCTTTTGTCACAAGGATCGCGGGGATTCGGAAGCAATGGCTTCCCAGGCAGTCTTTCGGGAACGGGTCGGTTACATTGCTGAGCATATGCGATGTTCCTTTCCGGCCGGTCAGTCCGGCCTGTCAGGCGGTCAGTTCCGGTAAATACGGTTACAATCTGTAAAATTCAGTGGACTTTTGAGACGGTTATGCTTTCCGCGCCGCCCGGTAGGAATAATACAGGCAGACCGCCGTGTCCGTGAGCAGGATTCCGAGCATCCAGAAGAGACATCCGACGCCGCGGACCGCGAAGCCCGCCGCGACGCACAGGATACCGGCGATGATGAACGAAATTCCGCCGAACCGCTGGCATTTCCTCCAGACATTGTCATTTTCCATGCTCCAGGGGGTGCGCAGGCCGATGACGGAGTTCCGCTTCAGCTTCGGCATCACGTTGCCCAGCACGACCATAAGGATGCCGAGAAGAATGCATTCGATCTGGCTGATGTCAAGCGACAGCGCGTTGAGATTCTCCGCCTGTGTAAAAGACGTGTACAGTGTATAGCAGTTCATGACATTGAACCAGGTCAGAAGCACGATGCCGGCCGTCATGCAGACTTTCTCGTTGTTGCGGCCGTTCGGTTCCTGGCGGGAGGCGATCCGCGCCATGGCCAGCATGAACAGTCCCATGCCGACGGTGATCGCCGGGAAGAGAAATGATTCGTACTTGCTGCCCCAGCGGTCCGCCTGGCCGCCGAAGCCGTAATGGGCCGGGATCCGGTCCGGCAGGAAGCCGACGGCGACGGCGGTTATGAGGAGCGGGAGGAACATCAGGATGAAATAAAGCAGTTTTTTGTCCTTCATAGTGGGATTCCTTTCTTGGTAATTCATCCGCCGGAAGTCTGCGCTTCCTCGGACGAGACGTTCGGCTCTCTCAGCTGCGTGATCCACAGGATCGCTTCGTCCAGCACGGTCAGATTCAGTTCATAGTAGATAAAATTCTTCCGGCGGGTCTCATAAATCAGCTCCGCCTTCTTCAGCTTCGCCAGATGGTAGGACAGCGCCTGCGGCGTCACGCCCAGATACTCTGCCAGATCACCGGCGCTTATGGGGCCTTCTTTCAGTTTGGTGAGGATCGTGCGTCTGGTCTCATCGGCCAGCGCCGCCAGGATCTCGGAGACTGCCATGTGCGTGTCCTTTCTTCGGGATGGATGATATTTCAAAATTATTTTAATTACTGTATCAAATGATAACATGAACGGCGCGTCGTGTCAAGGGTATTTCAAAATTTTCTTAAATACTGTATAAATGATGGTTGGCAATAGTGCAGGCTGGGCACTCTATTTAGCCACAATACCGGAAAAGCGCTTAATTCATCAGCTACGGAAGGATCTATGCTTACATACATCACGACTTCAAAAATTTTCTGGAAAATACAATGATATTGCGTTTCTTGCTGATCTTACGGGACACGAAAGTATAGAAACAACAAGAATCTATCTGCGCCGTACGGCGGGTGAGCAGCAGGCGTTGGTCGACAAGATTGTGACGTTGTGAAAAATTCAGCCACTTTCCTAAGTGAAAGTGGCTGAATAAGCGCTCCGCTATGCCAATTGCATGACCTCAGTTTCGAGTTCCTTTAATTCGTCAAATGATAATGAAGGGACACAATCTGCAATATCTTCAAGTGACATTTTCCCCTTTCGTATCAATCTTTTCGCTGTTTCCAGAGCCTCGTCATGCCTTTCGCTTTTGATAAAGGATTTCATAATTTCTTCTTCATCAAATAAGCTCATCATAATCGTCACAACCTCCATTTCTCTCTGAGCCAAATATTCCCTAAGAATATTTCTATCCCTGCATATTCTGACTGTTTCTGTCACTGCTTTTTTGGTCATTCCGTGATGACGTGTCTGTTCATTAAAAACCTTACAAAAGATAATATATTGGTTAATGATATCATCCTTATCACTCTCATAGATTACTTTGGCTTTTACTTCAATGTCAATACTCGCATCATCGAAAAACTCCTTTCCTAAGGAGATTTGATCAGGTTTTCGTCCTTTGCTTCCAGTGAATATCACGTAGAGCTCTGGTTTTGGCATTTTTACCTTCTTTCTCTTATAGTAGTTTTGATTTGTCCGCTGAAAATATTCGTGGTAACTTTGCGCAAGATACAATAAAACTCTTACTAAGATATTCATCGTCCATGTAGACTGTGCTTCTACGAGTATCATCAAACGGTTGTTTACAATAAACCCTAAGTCATTATATGATTGGGTAGTCAAAAGGTGGACTTAAAAAAGTTTCCTTATTAGCAGGAACCTTGATAACTGAATATATTG
>CANQFR010000107.1 GCA_947599905.1 uncultured Lachnospiraceae bacterium | reverse complement strand
GTGATCGTCTGGTTGAATTTGCCGTGAATGCGCCCGTCCTCCCGGATAAACGCCGCCAGCCCTTCCGCGTACGTGGAGTTTAACTTGGTCAGCTGCCGGTAGTACAGGATCATCCGCACCACCGGATAATCTTCCGCCAGCTTCTCCAGCACGTCCGCCGCCGTGGAGTAGCCGGTCTTTGTCTTCTTGCCGTGGGGCAGGTTCATTTTCTCAAACAGGATCTCGCCCAGCTGCTTCGTCGAGTTGATGTTGAAGCGCTCGCCGGCCTTGTCGTAGATCTCGTTCTCCAGCTTATCGATCTGCACCTTCAGGTCGTCGCCGTAGCGCTTAAGGGCGTCCTTCTCCACCCGCACGCCGGCCTGCTCCATATGATGAAGGCTGTAGATCAGCGGCATCTCGATGTCCGTAAATAAACTCCACATGCCGGTTTCTTCAAGCTTCTGACGAAGTATCGGCGCGGATTTCCAGGCGATATAGGCCATGTAGCAGGCACAGGTCACAGCCTTGCCGGAGGACGCGGTCCCTGCGTCCTGTCCGTCGGCTGCCGCCGCAGACGACCCTTTTACGGATGTCACAGACGCATCCGCCCCGGCTTCCCAATATTCCGCCAGCGCCGCGGCCACAGACTGCTTTCCCAGCAGATCCGCCCTGGACGGAACCGTCATACCGAGATAGTCCCGGGCCAAATCGTCATACTCGTAAGTATCCTTAAGCGGATTCAGAAGATATCCGGCGACACCGGCGTCCATGGCCGGACTGTCATAATCAACGCCCGCCAGATATGGAAGCTGACTCTTCAGGTCGATGGTGACCGCGCACTCCGACGCCAGGATCAGCTCCGCCGCCTTACCCGCCAGATATTCCCCGGTCAGGAAACCTCCCGCCACGATCACATAACAGTCTTCCTCTCCGAAGCAGAGCGCCAACCCGGTCACCTGATCGCCGTCGCTCAGAAGCTGAATACCCAGACGCGGGCGCTCCGCGCAGCTGGCCGCATCTGCATCTCCTGCATCCGCCGCCGTATCCGTTTTTGAGGCTGTTGCCATATCCGGTTTCGCGCAACCGGCCGCATCCCGCCTGAGCGCATTCTTCGCCCGCGCCAGCACCTTCTCCGCCTCCGCGAAATCCCGCACCGCCGCAAACTTTTCCTCCGCCTTCGCCCCCGGCGTCTGCATTTTGGCCGCATCGAACCGGGCCAGAATCGACTTGAATTCCAGCCGTTTCATATACTGGTAAGCTTCCTGCGTATACAGGTCGCCGATCTCCATGTCCTCGTAGGAATACTTAATCGGGCAGTCGGTGCGAATCGTCGCCAGATCCTTGCTGAGCACCGCCAGATCATAATTCTCCCGAAGCGCCTTCTGCGCCCTTGGCGGTTTGATCTCATCCACATGAGCGAACGCATTTTCAATACTTCCGTACTGGGCAATGATCGCCGTGGCCGTCTTCTCCCCGATGGACGGCACGCCGGGGATATTGTCCGACTGATCCCCCATCAGCGCCTTCACGTCGATGAATTCCGCAGGCGTCACCAGATATTTCTCCTTCACGTCCGCCGGATAATAGTCATGGATCTCCGTGCCTCCCCTGCTTGTCCGGGGGATCCGGATCTTGATATGTTCGTCCGCCAGCTGCAGAAGGTCCCGGTCGCCGGACACGATGGACACCTCCACGCCTGCCGCCGCGTTCTTCTTAGCCAGCGTCCCCAGAATATCGTCCGCCTCGTAGCCGGCAAGCGTCATCACCGGCACACCCATGGCCGCCAAAACTTTCTTCATCAGAGGCACCTGCTCATGGAACTCCTCCGGCGCCGCGCTGCGGGTTCCCTTGTACGCGGCAAACATCTTATGCCGGAACGTCGGCTCCGCCAGGTCAAAGGCCACCGCCAGATGGTCCGCCTTCTCCTCCTCGAGAATCTTAAACATAATATTGAGGAACCCGTACACCGCATTGGTGTGAAGTCCCTCAGAATTGGTCAGTGTCGGAATTCCGTAAAATGCCCGGAACAGTATGCTGTGTCCGTCGATCAGTACCAGTTTTCCCGCCATTATGTTGTCTCCTTTTCTTTCCTGACAGCTTATTCGCCCCTCATCCGAATTCGCCTGGGCCGGATTCGTCTGTATACAAAACTGTCTGCACCCTGCCGTCTCACTCGTCCGGATGCATGCTTCACTCGCCCTGGATGCATACCTCACTCGCCCCCGGATGCACGTCTCACTCGCCCCCCGGATGCACGCTTCACTCGCCCCCGGATGCACACCCAGACAACAACTCCGCTGCTCAGAATATCCCGCCCTGCCACCAGAACCGCAGCTGCAGGATCAGCATCGCCGCTACCCCAAGTACCGCCAGCGTATCCGCCGCATAGCGGATGCCGTTCAAAATACGGATGCTGTACAGGCGCTGCCGGGTCTCCCTTAGGTCCGCTTCCATCGCGCCCTTAATATTGCTGGTGCCGATCTCATCGTCCAGCTGCCGGATGCCCTCTACCACCGTGTAATAGATCTCCAGTTCCTCCCGGCAGCCGGCGCAGCCGTCGATATGCTCCAGAAACTCTTCCGCCGTCTCATCATCCAGTTCATAATGAATAAACGGCATAACAAGGGACTCCGCTTCTCTGCAGGTCATCGGGCGCACTCCTTTCCGCCGGTTTCCGGCCGTATCTCTTCCCGGTTCGTGTTCATCATGCCTCAACTATCATATATCATACACCAGAGCCGGGCTTTTTTCAATGAAAACCGTCGCCGCCATGCGGTATTCCATTTTCTGCGGATTTGTAGTAAAATATAGACAGAAAATGTTCCGGGAGGCGCGAAATATGAGCCATCAGAAACTGCAGACACTGCAAATGAATATCCGCCGCCGCATCATCGGCAAGGACGATGTCATCGATCATCTGATCACCGCCCTGCTGGCCGGCGGCCATGTCCTTTTAGAGGATGTGCCGGGCGTGGGCAAGACTACGCTGGCCAAGGCGCTGGCCGAATCTCTGGATCTGAGTTTCGCCCGGATCCAGTTCACGCCGGACACCCTGCCGTCCGATGTGACCGGCATGAATCTCTATCATCCGGCAACGGGAACCTTTGAGCTGATGCCGGGGGCCATCGTCCACCAGATCGTGCTGGCCGATGAGATCAACCGGACCTCGCCCAAGACCCAGGCGAGCCTTCTGGAGGCCATGGAGGAGCACTCCGTGACCATCGACGGAACCACAATCCCGCTGAAAGAACCGTTTATGGTCATCGCGACGGAAAACCCGATGGACGCCGTCGGGACCTATCCCCTGCCGGAAGCCCAGCTGGACCGCTTCATGATGAAGCTGTCGGTAGGCTATCCTTCCGAACAGGATACACTGGAAATGGCAGGCCGCTTTCTGGACGGCTCCCTGACCGATCCGCTGCAGCCCGTCCTCACCGCAGACGAAATCCTCGAAATGAAAGCCGCTGTCTGCCGGGTACAGGTTCACGACGAACTGCGCCGCTATATCGCGGAACTGATCCGCAAAACCCGCGTCCAGCCCGAGACAAGATACGGCGCCAGTCCCAGGGCCGTCCTGGTGCTGATCCGCGCCTCCCAGGCCCGCGCGTATCTGGAGGGCCGCGATTTCGTGATCCCGGAGGATATCATTGCCATGGCAAAGGTTGTCCTTCCCCACCGCATGGTACTGACCGCCGAGGCGCGGATGGCCAGAGTTACCGGCGCGCAGGTGACGGACCGCGCCATTGCCGCGGTGAAAGTGCCTGGACTGACATGAAACGGCACGGAAAGAGAACCTGTTCCGACGGCATCATTCAGTGCTGAACACTCATAACCGCAGGCCTGCATTTACCGTCCTGTTCCGACAGCAACAGCCGCCGAACCGTCATAACGACCGCAATGTGAATTGAAACCATCACAAACTTCGGCAGAAAGGAGGCCCCCGTTTGAAACGAATACGCCTGCTGTATCTTGCGTTTCTCGTCCTGTCGCTTGTCTGGATCAGCTTTCAGGGCGGCCGGCTTCCTTATCTGACATTTTTACACTTTTGATGATTCCGATCGGTTCCGCCGCCTACCTGTTCTACGTCTGCAGGGCGCTGCGCTTCTATCAGGGCCCCTCCTACCATCTTGCTACCCGAAGCGAAGGGTTTTCATTTCCCATTATCCTGGAAAATACGGGACCGCTGCCCATCGTGAGCCTTAAGCTGATCATGGAAAAGGAACTCTGCTCCTTCCTGAATTTCGACGACGCACAGATCCGCTCCTTAAATCCCGGCTCCCGACTGGAATTTACCCCGGAAATGGTCTGCCTTTTCGCGGGCGCCTATCCTGTCGGCGCAAAGCAGTTCGTAATCCGGGACTGTTTCGGCCTGTTTTCCTACACCGGCCGGATTCCCACGCCCTAGCGGGCGGTCGTGCGCCCGCAGATTACCAACCGGGCCGATGCGCTGCTGGATATGGAACAGATCAGGAGCGCCATGGAAATCCGGAGCATTTCCTTAGAATCCACGCTCGGTTCCGAGCTTCGGGAATATCAGAAAGGCGACAGTCTGCGTCATATCCACTGGAAGAATTCCGCCCGCTCGGGAACGCTTCTCGTCCGCAGGCCGGAACTGCGGCAAATGGAACAGATCCGCGTCCTGCTGCTGCCGGATAATGGCGATGCCGAAAAGTCCCGCTCCGACGGCCCGCACCCCGGACGCTTCAGCGGCGCAGCGCCGCCCCGCCATGGTACCGGCGATGCCGCTGCCGCGCAAAATACATCTGCCGACCCGCTGTACGCCATCCGCCGACGGGATCAGTTCCTCGAACTGATCGTCTCCATTGCCGACTATTTCTGCCGGCAGAATCAGTCCGTGGTCTTCTGGTACCCGCTGGAGACGATGCAGGAAATGATCGTGGATTCCTATGAGAATTTTCAGCAGTTCTATGAACGGATCCCGGATCTGATTGCCGGTTCCCGGGCAGATGCTTTTGACTGGAAGACGTGGCTTTCCGCCCATGCGGCCGGAGACGGCAGTTCCGTACTTCTGTTGAATGAAGAATATACCGGCGAAAATCCGCTGACGATCCGGCATATGTAGGCCATCCGGCGTATGCAGGCCACCCGACATATACAGATCATCCGGCATATACGGCCATCCGGTGTATGCAGGTCACCCGGCATGTACAAGCCACCCGACGTATACAACCTAGCCGGTATGTGCGGGCTCCACGCCGTGTACAGCCTATCCAGCATATACAGGCCACCCGGCGTATGTAAGAGCCGGCACAGGCACAGGCGCAGACGGCGCCGCTGCCTGAAACGACAGCAAATAAATTCCGAGGAGAAGCATGACAGACGTAAGAACCAGCCCCCGCGACAATTTCATAACCGCCATCCTCACATTCATCACGTCATTTGCGATGGCGTGCGCGGTCATCGGCCTCGCCGCGGCGCTGTTTCCGCAGTGGAATCCCATGATCTGTCTGCTCTTCTGCCTTCTGTGCGGGATCCTCCATACCATTTCCGCCTGTACGGGCCAGCCCAGGCTCTCCCTGATCCTGATCCCGGCTGTCGTTCTGCTGGCCGTTCTCTATTTCCACAGCTGGCGGACTGGCGCGGAAATCATAGCCGGCTGCGCCGCATACGGCGTGTTTTACCGGCTGCAGCGTCTTGACCGTCCCCGGCAGGCTGTCGTTGTGGGAATCGTCATCGGCCTCGCCGCCTGCCACCTGTCCGGCGCCGCGGTCCCCGCACCCGGGATTGCCGCCTGCCTTCTTTGCGTCCTGACGGAACTTGCCGGCTCGCCCATTCATCCGAATCATGACCACGGCCTGCGGCTGATTCCATTTCTCATTCTGCTGGAAGCCGCTATCCTGTTTCTGCCCGCAGGCGACGCGCCCTTTGACTGGAGCTTCGTGGTACGCATCGGAAACCGCATCACCGACCTCGCGCAGGAGGTGATCGTCAATGTGGAATACCGCCTTTCCTCTTCTACCGTTTCCGACCGGTGGAACGCCGGTTATGGGGACTCCAACCTCTTCGGCGGAAAATTCTCCGACAGCAACCGCATCGAATTGTCCCTGTCCGAACAATGTACCCGGCAGGTTCTCTACCTCTCCGGCGAGGAATACGCGGGCTATGATTCCGGACAGTGGACTGCGGCTCCCGCGGCGGGCAGCACATTTGTCAGCTGGTATCTGACCTTTCTTGATGCCCTGCGGTGCCTGCAGATCACGCCGGAAGAAACCGCCTGTTTCGCCGAGACCAAAACCGCGGCAATCACATACCAATATCTGCGCACCACGGACGTCATCCGTCCTGATAAGCTTCTCCGTATTGACGACTCCGTTCTTCAAGATATGACCGCAAATGACGGAACCTTCTGCTTTCGCCGCAGCCAGGGCAAGGGCCGCACATACCGCTTCACCTTCATGGATCTGGATTACGCAAATCCTTATCTGGTGGAAATTCTGCGCAATGCGCAGGGAACCGGCAGCGGCAGCCCCGCGCAAACCGGCACTCCAAACGACGATGCCGATGCAGCCGGCGCCGCACAAACCGGCAGTCCGAGCGACAATGCCGATGCGGCCGGCGCCGCCGCTTCCATTCCCACATATGAGCAGCTGGAGGAAACTTCCTACCGGCTCTTCGGCCTGACCCTGTCCTCCCTCATTTCCGAAAAAGCCTATGAATCGCAGGCCGGGGCTATTTTCCATCCGGATCTGAGCGCCTGGCTCGATACGGGCGATACCCCGGAGCGCGTCGCGCAGCTGGCACAGGAAATCACGGAAAACTATACAGACACATACGACAAATGCAGGGCGATCGAACAGTACCTCCGCCAGTATCCCTACACAAAGGATGTAGACTACAGGGGCTATGTCAATTTCATCGACGCCTTCCTGTTTGAGAAACAGACAGGCTACTGCATCCATTATGCCTCGGCGATGGTTATGATGCTCAGAAGTATCGGCATCCCCGCCCGTCTGGTGGAAGGCTATCGTTACGACTACAGTGTCCCCTCCGAAAACGGCTTCGATATCCCCGGGCGGTTTGCGCACACCTGGCCGGAAGCCTATCTCAACGGTTTCGGATGGGTAAGGTTCGAGCCGACCGCCGCCGTCGCGTCCGCGGATGCATACGGCTGGAACCTGCGGGTTCCCGATCCGGTTCCGAAAACCGACACTGTTTCTCCCGGCAATGCGGACCGTCTTTCCGGCGCCGCTGCCCCTTCCGACAGTTTCTCCCTAAAACCTCCGCCCGCGATCACGGAAGCTTCCGATTCCGAAGAGCGCCCCGGTCATCTGACCGCCTGGCTTTTCTTCGGGATCTGCATCCCGGCCGTCTATCTATTGCTCCTTCTGATCATCCACCCACTCCTTCGGAGGTACCGCTATCACCGGATGGAGGAGGCAGACCGACTGACGGCAGAGCTTACGGATGTCCTGTGGCTGATCCGGCGGCTTTACCCCGACATCGCAGAGAATCAGCCCCTCCTCAATTATGCGGCGCTTTTACAGGATCCGACCGAAGCGGCGGACATGACCGAAATCTGCCTCGCCTGCTACCGTATCCGTTACCGCGGCGAAGCCGCGGAAACCGACGCAAAAGACAATGGAGTCCGCACGGAAGCCGGGAAGGCCGGCGCGCAGGCCGCGGAAACCAGAAAACAAGCTGCGGAGACCAGGAAGCAAACTGCAGAAGTTAACGGATACGCCAGCCTGCAGAAGACTTCCCTGCGGCTCAGGCAATCCCTGTACCGCCGGTATATCGACTCGTCGGAACACGGCAGAATGCTTCGCAGACTCTTAGCATATATCAGCCTGAATCAGCCGGTGAAATCTTCCGGGATTACCTGGCGCAGGACACGGATATCGAGATCGTAAAAACCAGCCGGGGGAATCTTCGGATCGTGTGGGCTGGACGGTTTCCCTTTTGTGATGATGCCTCTGTCTGTGAGACCCCGGAGCTGATGTTTGACCGGCTCCTGGAGAACTGCCAGGACTACCATGAAGCCCTGCATTACAAAAGCGCAGAGGTAGATTTCTTCACATTTGGGTGGTATAATGCTAAATGTTGGGTGGTTAACCATTTGACGTCTCTCTCATTTGAGGAGAAAGCAAAATCAAATTTAACAGACCATATATGCGGTAAATATATTTTTGAAGATCTCGCACTGCTGGTGCGAGAAATGGAGGTGCGCATGGGAAAGAATGAAATTACAGGATATGAACCT
>CANQFR010000106.1 GCA_947599905.1 uncultured Lachnospiraceae bacterium | reverse complement strand
AAATTCACGACGATATCGAATTTCTCCTTCTCAAACAGATCCATGATGAACGGCTCGTCGGCGATGTCGCCCTTCACAAACCTGTAATTCGGCTTATCTTCCACCGGCTTTAAAGTCTCCAGATTGCCGGCGTAGGTCAGAAGATCCAGGTTCACGATCTGGTCCTCCGGATATTTGTTCACCATGTAATGTACGAAATTGCCGCCGATGAAGCCGGCGCCGCCTGTTACCAGAATTTTCATATTCTGTCATCCTCTCTTTCTGTCTTCTGTGTTTTCCTTCTGCCGGTTTATTCCGCCTTCTGCGGAGGTTCGTCCCGCGCATTTCTCCGGCTCACTTGAATTCCTTATCAATAAATTTCCCCGCCAGCACATCCATCAGATACTGCCCGTACTGGTTCTTCTTAAGCGGCTCGATGTTCTCCAGAAGCTGATCCTTCGTGATCCAGCGGTTCAGATACGCGATCTCTTCCAGACAGCCGATCTTTCTGTGCTGATGGGACTCCATGGTGCGCACGAAATTCGTCGCATCCACCAGAGATTCATGGGTCCCTGTATCCAGCCAGGTAAAGCCCTGTCCCAGAAGCTCCACCTCCAGATGGCCTTCCTCCAGATAAATCCGGTTCAGGTCCGTGATCTCAAGCTCGCCTCTGGCCGACGGCTTTAAGTTCTTCGCGTACTCCACCACCCGGTTGTCGTAGAAATAAAGCCCGGTCACGCAGTAGTTGGACTTGGGGTTCTTCGGCTTCTCCTCGATGGAAATGGCGTGCCCGTCGGAGTCGAACTCGACGATGCCGAACCGCTCCGGATCGTCCACATAATAGCCGAACACGGTGGCGCCGTGCTGCTTGTTGGCCGCCTTCAGAAGCCTCTTTTTCAGCCCGTGGCCCGCGAAAATATTGTCGCCCAGAATCATCGCCACATGGTCGTCCCCGATAAAATCCGCGCCGATGATAAACGCCTGAGCCAGCCCGTCCGGCGACGGCTGCACCGCGTAGGACAGGCGAATCCCGAACTGATGACCATCGCCAAGAAGATGCTCAAACCGCGGCGTATCATCCGGCGTGGAAATAATCAGGATATCCCGGATGCCGGCGCTCATCAGCACCGACAGCGGATAATAGATCATCGGTTTATCGTAGATCGGAAGCAGCTGCTTGGATGTGACCATGGTCAGCGGATAAAGCCTGGTGCCGGAGCCCCCGGCCAGTATGATACCTTTCATGACTGCGCTCTCCTTTTCTCTCACGGATCCGGTCCCTCCGCAGACAGAACAGAACCCTTTATCATGCGTCCATTTGTAATAACAACCGAATCGGTGTCATACGCAAAATGTAGCGTCTGGACACATTATAAAGGGTTACGTTACGTCACTGTCAAGTGATTTTTTAAATTAGATTCGCCTTTCTTACGATAAAGGCTCGAATTTCTGCCTTTCACGCCCGACAGACAAAGATTCCTGCCATCTTCGTAATGCGGATGCCGCCCTTTTCCTCGATCTTCTTCTGAAGAAATCTCCGGAACTCATCCTTCCGCTGGTTCAGATACTCTCCCTGGTTCCCATGACAGGAAAGAATATAATCGAGAAGCGGCTCCGCCTCGTCCACCAGCAGATAATCGTCATACAGGACCTGCTCAACCCGGCTGAAGACGCGCTCAAGCATGGCGCGGCCGTTCTCCAGACCGAACAGTTCGTAGAGCGCTACGTCGGAAAGCGTGATCCTGGGATCAAATTCCTGCACCAGGGACGTGATCTCTTTCATATGTTCCCGTCCGTAAGTGCTGCAGTAGAAGACGCCGTCCGGCCGCAGTACACGCCGGATCTCGCGCAGCGCCTGAGGAATGTCCTTTACATAGAACAGCACATGATTGGCGATGACTGCGTCGAAGGAATGATCCTTATATGACAGCCGCTGGCAATCCTCCACGCGAAAACACAGTCCGGTTCCTGCGCCACAGTCGCCGCTGCCTTCTTTGTCTGCTCTGCCGCCCGCTTCCCGCTTCTTCTCCCGCAAGGCTTCCCGCTTCTTCTCCCGCAATGCTTCCCCAAGCCGCGCCGCCGCGTCCTCTACCATGCCCTCCGACACATCGGTCACATCGATGCGCCGCGTTGCAATGATTCCCGGCTCCACATGCTGCCACAGCTCCCCGTTGCCGCAGCCCACCTCCAGGATATCTGCCGCCGCGTCAAAATCAATTTGCGACGCCAGCCAGGAAAACCATCCGGCCGGATTGTGGGAAAATCGCCGGTGAAGAGCGATGCGCACATCGATATTGACGGCAGTTTTGTACTGCTCCACCACCGCGTGCTCCATATTTGTCAGATGGATCAGGTGCAGGATCCGGCTCCAGTCCACCTGTTTCGACTCGTCCACCATCCGCTCCGCGTCCTCCAGAGCCTGGTTCATACTCTCCAGATGACGCATCCGCTTCTGGATCAGGCTCTTCTGCATCGCAAGAGAGCGGGCTACATTTTCCGCATCGTCGCCCATCGGCATCGCCATGATCTCATCCAGGGAAAAACCCAGATACCGCAGGGAAAGGATCCGCTGCAGCCGTCCGAAATCCTCGTCGGTATACAGCCGGTACCCGTTCTCACCCACCTTGCTGGGTTTCAGAATCCCCTGCTTATCGTAAAACCGGATCGTCCGGATCGTCACATTCGCCTTTTTCGCGAACTCGCCGGATGTGTAGTAACCACTCTGCACGTCTTCACCTTCTCTCTGTCCCGTTTTCATGCCGCGTTCATACCGGCGGATACACGGAGTGATCCGAACTCTGCGCTTCCTCCTCCGCCTTCAGTCTCTTCCACTGAAGCATCCCCAGACAGAGAAGGATCGGGAACAGAACCGCCATCATAAACCCGCTCTTTAAGTCTCCCGATTCCACCGACGCCATTCCCACCACGGTCGGACCCAGGGAACATCCCATGTCGCCGGCCAGAGACAGAAGCGCGAACATGGCCGTTCCGCCGCCTTTCAGCGTCTCCGTCGCGAGACTGAAGGTTCCCGGCCACATAACTCCCACGGAAAAGCCGCAGATACCGCAGCCCGCCAGGCCGATCACGGGCACCGGCGCATATACCGCCAGCAGATAGCTCAGGATGCACAGAAGACCGCAGAAGATCATGAACCGCATCAGGGGGATCCGGTCCGCCAGCTTCGCGTGCAGCACCCGGGCCGTGCCCATAAGCGCCGCGAACATACACGGTCCAGCCAGGTCTCCCACCGCCTTGTCCACATGCAGTCCGGCCTCCGCGAAGGCGGACGCCCACTGGCTCATGGCCAGCTCCGACGCCCCCGCGCACAGCATCAGTACGAAAAACACCCAGAACATTTTCTGCCGGAACAGCTGCAGAACCGGCATCGTCTCATGTTCCTCCTCCAGCGTCCGAATCGGTACCATCCGAAAATACAGGACGTTGAAGGCCGGGACCAGCGCCCACATCGCGCAGAGAATCCGCCAGTTCTCCATGCCGGCCACGGCAAAGAACGCGGTAGACAGAAGCACCACCGCCATCTGCCCCCAGCAGTAGAAGGAATGCAGAAGACTCATGGCAGCCGCCTTTCCTTCCGTCGGGCACGCCTCCACAATCGGGCTGATCAGCACTTCGATCAATCCGCCGCCCAGCGCATAGAGCACCACACAGACAAGAAGGCCGGCATAGGCATTGCCCAGAAGACTTTCGGCCAGCTCCGGCATCACCGCCATACCGGCAAGTCCCAGAGCCGCGCTGATATGGGCGGCAATCACGCCCCGTCGATAGCCGATCTTATCAATCAGCACCGCCGAAGCCAGATCCACAGTCAGCTGGATTCCGAAATTCAATGTGATCAACAGCGTGATCTTATCCAGGGAAATCCCGTAGCGGGACTGAAATGTCAGAAACAGAAGCGGCGACAGATTGTTGACGATCGCCTGCGTCACATAGCCCAGATAACTGGCCCAAATGGTATGCTGATAGCTCAGTGGTCTCGATTCCATCGTTTCTCTTCTCCGTCATGTCTGTTCTTTTTTATCATATGCTCATTATACCAGACATTTCGGATTCGTCCACATTTTTCGTTCTTTTTCCGGGTGCGGAGCGGCTTGCAGATGTCTCTGCTGCCCGTCCTCGCAACGCGGCGCGGCGTGCCGCGTCTCTGCTGCTCATCTTGCAAAATGCACAGCTAATGTATCTCCCCGCTGCTCATCTTCAGCTGCACCGCACCATGCCCGCGTCTCCGCCGCTCATCTTACATGTGAAAAAAGCAGGAATCGCCCCGTTCATAATCCCCCGGGACGATTCCCCGCGGCCCCTCTCACTCAAACCGCACGATTTCCTTCCTCAGACGCTTAATGATCTTTTTCTCGAGTCTTGATATGTACGACTGCGAGATTCCAAGAAGATCCGCCACCTCCTTCTGCGTCATCTCCTCGCCGTCGTCGCTCGTAAGCCCGTAGCGCAGCTCTACGATCTTTTTCTCGCGGGGCGCAAGACGGCTGATGGCTCTGTTCAGGAGATCCCGCTCCGTCTCCTGCTCCAGATTCTTATAGATTTCATCCTCATCGGTACCCAGGATATCCGAAAGCAGCAGCTCATTGCCGTCCCAGTCCACATTCAGCGGTTCGTCTATGGAGACCTCCAGCTTCGTCTTGCTGTTGCGCCGCAGATACATAAGGATTTCATTCTCAATGCACCGCGAAGCGTATGTCGCCAGCTTGATATTCTTGCCCGGGTTATAGGTATTGATGGCCTTGATCAGTCCGATGGTTCCGATCGAGATCAGATCCTCCACGCCTACACTGGTATTGTCGAACTTCTTGGCTATGTAGACGACCAGCCGCAGATTGTGCTCGATCAGCGACTGCCGGGCCTCACGGTCGCGCTCGCTCCCCAGCAGCCGGATCATGCGGTTCTCCTCCTCGGCCGAAAGCGGCGATGGCAGGATGTCCGCGCCGCCGATATAATGGATCTCTCCTTCTTTCTGAAACAGCATTTTCCTGAAACTGGGCACCGCCTTGAAATGAAAGCGGTTCGGAATTGATACCTTGACCACCATGGTAATTCCTCCTTATTGTCTGATCTGTTTATAAGTCTCTGTGGAGCAGCACCTCGTAATTTTCCTCCCCTGAAAGGGGGAACGGAGCACGGGCAATCCACGGCCGGACACCGGACGCCGGGCACCTGAATGAAGGTCCGTCTGCTCCAGTTTCTAAGTATAGCGTCATAAAATCGATCTGTGTTGCGTCCATAACTCCAAGCGGATTCCCTATTGTCCGATATCGGATATGGCATATCGGCAGCTCGCGTCCCTGCTTTGCCGCCGCATGCATGACCTCCTGCCACAGGCGTTCCGAGACAATGCTCACAGGCAGACCGCTCTCCGGTTCTGTGAGCGTATTGCCGCTGTCCCGGTAGGCAGTCGCCTTCAGCTTCTGCTCCCCCACAGAAAGCGTCACCATGCAGAGCGCCGACCGCTCCCTGCGCACTTCCGCCGCGCAGATCCACAGACCACGAAGTAAAAACAGTGCGCCGCCCATCAGAAAGACCCAGGTGAGAACGGAAAGCCCCGCATCATAGCCCGCCGCCATGTTCTCCAGCAGAAATTCCGCCAGCCCGCCCGTCGCGGACGCCAGAAAGAACAGCAGCAGCGCCTCTTTCAGGAGTTCCCTGAAGGTCTTCGGCCGAAATGCCGCAGCGCAGCACACAAGGGCCGCAGCAGCAGACTGACAGAAGCTAAGAATCCCCGGCAGGAACACGCCGGCTGCCGCGGCACTGCAGAGCCTCAGAATCCCCGGCAGGAATCTATCGACTGCCGCGGCACTGCAGCCCCTCAATATCCCCGGCAGAACCGCGCCCGCTGCTGCTGTCCCGCAGGCAGCCGCGGCGCCTGCCGCGGCGGCCGCAAGCATACGTCCCGCGCCCGCCTGCCGCTTCAGGATATGCGCCGTCAGGCGCAGAAGTACCAGATCCATCAGGAAATTTACGAGAAAATAAACATCTATGTACAACTCGTACCGCAACGCCGCCTCCTGTCCCACATCGTCCATTATAGACAGTTTGCCGTTCGGATTTTGTCAAACGGTGGAAGGAAAACCGGTTTTTTTCTCGTCAGGAATCGTAAAAGAACGACAAAAAAGGCGTCCCCGTACGGGGACGCCGAAACGTCGGAAATGATATGCAGATCAGCGTTTATTCTTCAGGAAATCCGGAATCGTGATGTCCTTCATGTTCGATGTGGGACGGTAGCTCTGTCCGCCCTGCCCGCCGATACCGTTCATCGGCTGGGGACGGGTCCCGAACGAAGAAGGTGAGACGGGGGAAGTCGCCGCGGCTTCTGCCGCTCCCGCCGTCTTCGCGGGCCGGAAGGCGTTGAAGCCGGTTCCGATATTACCCATCGTCTTGGCCACGGAACCGCCGGACTGCTCGTCCAGTCCGGTGGCGATCACGGTGATCGTCGCCTCGTCCTGGGCGTTCTCGTCGTACATCGCGCCGAAGATGATATTCGCATCGTCGCCGGCCAGTTCCTGTACATAGCTTGCGGCTTCATTGGCCTCAATCAGGCTGATGTCGCCGGAAATATTGATAATCACATGGGATGCACCCTCAATCGTGGTCTCCAGAAGCGGGCTGGATACGGCCTGCTTCACGGCCTCGAGGGCCTTCTCGTCGCCCTTGGCACGGCCGATACCGATATGGGCAATGCCCTTGTCGATCATGACGGTCTGCACGTCGGCGAAATCAAGGTTGATGAGTCCGGGCACATTGATCAGATCCGTAATGCCCTGAACGGCCTGCTGAAGAACCTCGTCGGCCTTCTTCAGCGCGTCCGGCATCGTCGTGCGGCGGTCTACAATCTCCAGAAGCTTGTCGTTCGGAATCACGATCAGCGTATCGACGTTGTCGCGCAGACGGTCGATGCCCTGCGCCGCGTTCGTCATGCGGGTCTTCGCCTCGAACTTGAACGGCTTGGTCACGACGCCGACGGTCAGAATCCCCATATCCTTGGCAATCCGCGCGATCACGGGAGCTGCGCCGGTACCGGTGCCGCCGCCCATGCCGCAGGTCACGAACACCATGTCCGCGCCGCGCAGCGCCTGGGCCAGTTCCTCAGAACTCTCTTCGGCCGCCTTCTGTCCAACCTCCGGCCGTGCGCCCGCGCCAAGTCCCTTGGTCAGCTTCTCGCCGATCTGCATGGCGGTCGGCGCCTTGCAGAACTGCAGAGCCTGCTTGTCCGTGTTAATCCCGATAAACTCCACACCGGCAATATTCTCATCAATCATGCGGTTTACGGCATTATTGCCTGCGCCGCCCACACCAACCACGATTATCCGGGCAGAACTCTCCGCCTCGTTTATTTTAATCTCAAGCAAGATCGTATCCTCCTTTTCTACGTGCATCCCCCACGTATGTTTCTCTCCAGCTCCGCTGTATTTCAGCCCTAACTAATATCATATTTGATTTCATACAAAATATCAACCATTTTTTTTAGAAATTTTATGCTAATCCGTATTTTTTTTCTTGAATGTCGAGACAAGATCTTCCTTATTTTCATCATAATTATCCAGATATAACGTGCCTTCCAGATTCTGAATCTGAGGCATCATATCGGCCAGCAGGGAAATCTTGCCATCCATCCGGGAACTGTCTCCCAACACCACCTCCACCTGATTGATATACAGGTTCGCCTCTCCCTTTTCATTATACCGGATCCCGTCCACCGCGAGCTTCCTTAACGACAGAAGCTGGGTCAGATTCAGGATTTCCTCGAAGATTCGGCTGTCTTCCACAGGAAGCGGCCGGTGCAGCACGATCTGACCGAACCGGAGGCCGGATACTTCGGGAATACCGGGAAGGGTTTCTCCCGTACTTTCCACAATAATACCATCCTTATCAAAATACATATTGCTGCCCATATAGGACACATAGCCGACCACGCTCTTCTCATGGACGATGACGTCCACATGCGTGGGGCTTTCAAAATCCAGCTGATAATCCTCGACGAACGGAATCGTGATGTGCTCCTGCGTCTTTTCGCGCAGGAACAGAAGCGCGCTGTTAAAGTCCGTCTTCTTCCGGAAGATCATCTCCACGATCTCGTTTTCCGTATAGCGGCTGTTGCCGGTGACCGTGATTTCCCGCACGTTCAGGGACAGAAGGACCGCCGCGGCGGATATGACCGCCACGATGACGATGAATAAGCCCATATGCGGTTTTCTCTCCGAGAAGTCTCCCATCGTTCCTCCATCTATGAGATCTCGCGGACCCGCGCGCCCAGCGCCGCCAGATCGCCGGTCAGGTCCTCGT
>CANQFR010000105.1 GCA_947599905.1 uncultured Lachnospiraceae bacterium | reverse complement strand
CCTTTGTAAGAAGCAAAGAAAAAGTTCAGCCCCAGTTCTTCGAGGATGCGCTCCAGGAGGAGATGGGAGAAGAGCTTTGGGTGTCCGAAACAGTCCGGGCTGCCTTCGCGGATGGAAAAGCGATAGGTTTCCACCGGCTGGCTTATCGAACAGTAAGGGAGGAGATCGGGGATCAAGGGATTACCGGCCTTAAAAGATTTTTTCAGGCGATCCACGTAATCGGGCTGACCGTCGTCAAAACGGTCAAGGGGGCCGATGTTTTTGATGACTTTTTTCTGAGAAACCCTGAGGCCGGATTTGTTGGTAACCCGAACAGACTGGACGAGCCGTATATATTTATTACCATTGTTTTGTACAACTTCGACGAACATAAGGGCCTCCTTTGGATACCGTCGTACCTACGTAATAATTATACCATAAAGATATAAAAAAAGCAAGGAAAACCTTGCAGAATAAGGAAAAAATTTAATTAGGAGCAGTTGACAAGTGGCAAACTCGGGAAGCATCGGCGATCCGCATGCGGGCGATACGGACAACGCCTCCTTCAACAGCCAGATCTCCAAGATCTTCAAGGTGAAAGGAACGGATAACCTCTTTATCGCCATGGCGGACCGATGGCTTCCCCGCTACCATGTGGACGCCCGGATCGCGGACCTGTTCACCCGGGTCATCGCGTCAAATTACGCTCCGGACAGCTACCGGGCCACAGACGATGAACGCAGGGAAATGTACGCGGCCAATGTTCTGGAGACAGCGGATACCTCCATCGCTGACTACGTATGGCTCCCGCTGCGCATTGAAAAGCCCAGCGGGGCGCATCCGCAGGGACGCGTATGGATCGAGTGGAAGGACAGGTGGACGATCGGGGAACTCGCTGAAATAACGATCTGATTACTGAAATTGATGATTCCAGCATCTATTGCTATAAGGTATAAGGAGGACACCAACAATGCAGACACGGCAGGAAGCACTGTTCCGCACCAGACCCGTATGGCAGTCCATCGCCGCCATGGCCATTCCGGCCATGATCAGCATGCTGGTAATGATCTTATACAATATGGCGGACATGTTTTTCGTCGCCCGTCTCGGGGATGATGCGCAGGTGGCTGCAGTATCGCTGGTTGGGCCGGTGTTCACCGTGATGATGGCGCTGGGCGCGATGGTCAGTGGCGGCGGATGCGTGCTTATCGCACAGACGCTGGGTAAGAACGATCTCACGCTGCTTAAGCAGTATTCCAGCCTCTGCTGCTGGGGCAGCGCGGCATTGGGCATTGTTTTTACTGTGGTGGTTCTTCTGCTTCGCATGCCGCTGCTGCGCTTCTTGGGTGCCAATACCGATACCGCCGCATATGCCGATGCCTACCTGACGGTATTGGCGCTGGGCGCGCCGGTGATGATCTTTGTGACCGGGTTCGGCGGCATCATTCGGGCGGAAGGCGCTGTGCGCGAGGGCATGATCGGGCACTTTATCGGAATCATCGCCAATATCATTCTGGACCCTGTCTTTATCTGGTGGCTGGGCCTGGGGGTGCGGGGCGCAGCCATCGCCACGGTAACGGGAAACATTCTGGGAGCCGCCTATGTGATCTGGTATGTACATGGAGAAAAAAGCTCCCTGACGCTGGATCCCCGTCCTGCGCTGCAAAGCCCGCTGGCGTTTGGCCAGGTCGTGGCCCTTGGACTCCCCAACGCGGTGAGTAGTTTCTTAAGCGGTTTCGCCTCGGCTTTCGCCAACCAGCTTCTGGTACAGTACGGCACAATGGCAGTAGCCGCGATGGCTGCGGCCGGCAAATCCACCATGGTCATTTCGATGCTGCAAATGGGCCTTTGTATGGGCGCGCAGCCGCTTTTGGCTTATAGCTACGGCGCCAGGGACCTGTCCCGCCTGCGCGAGACACTGGTAAAGCTTGGCGGACTGACTGTGGTACTTGGAACAGGCCTGACACTCGCCTGCAGTGTGGGCAGCCAGGCTGTTGTCGAAATATTCCTGCAGCAGGAAGACGCCCTGCAGCTTGGGCAGCAGATGATCCGCCTGCTGGTTCTGGCCGGGCCGTTCATCGGATTGTTTTATCTCGGCTCCAACTTTTTACAGGCGGCCGGCAATGCGCCCCTGGCTGCCTTCGTAAGTCTGCTGCGGCAGGGGATTTTGCTGATACCGCTGTTGTTTGTGATGAACCGCCTGTTCGGCGTCACCGGCAACATCTGGGCACATGTGGCGGCGGATCTTTCCTCGGCAGGGATCGCGCTTGCTTTAACGATATGGCAATACCGTAAACTGCAGGATACGTAAATGATGTGGACAATGTCGAGAGCACTATTTTCATGAAAAACGAAGCGGAAAAGGGAAGCACATATACTGATAAAATCAAGAGGGTGACAGATGAAAAGGCTAAAGGAGATACTTAAGACCGTAATAGAGGAACAGTTTTTATCGGATATCCGCTTTCGCACCGGGCTTTCTCTTAGACAGAACTTTTTTATTAATCTCCTGTATATCGCTATGAAGATGACTGCCGGAATCTACTATGGTTCAGTCTGGTTTATTGCTCTGGCCCTGTATTATACTTTGCTTGCTATGATACGGCTCATGCTGCTCCACCGTTTGAACGCACAGGACGAGACGCCAGAGCTTCGCCGCTATCGGCTGTGCGGATTCATGCTGCTTCTGATGAATCAGGCGCTTGTGGGAATCGTTGTTTTCATAGTCCATCAGAACAGAGGCTTTGACTATCCGGGCGTATTGATTTACGCGATGGCACTTTATTCGTTTTATGCGGTTATTATGACCGCTATTAATGCGGTAAAATTCAAAAGACACGAAAGTCCTATTCTCTCTGCGGCAAAGATCATCGATTTTGTCGACGCGCTGGTTTCTCTCCTGTCTCTGACCACAGCGTTGCTGGCGCGCTTCGGCGGCGACAACGATCCGATGTTCCGTCAGGTCATAACAGCCTTGGAGGGCAGCGCTATTTGCATTGCAATGATCATCTTAGCCATTTACATGATTGTCAGAGCCAACCGAGAACTGAAAAAGCCGCGGTTTAATAATTCTCAAACATCAAATCAGGCGGCATGAGAATGGAAAAAGCAAATATGTGGACACACAGATTCTGTGCATATTATTCTGTGTGATGCTGATGATTTCAGGTGTCGGCTGTACCGCAGCATTTTTCCTCTCAGGCGGTCATAAACAGCTCTATGACCACCGTCTTTCACTGGGAATCCTGCTCTTTATCCTCGGATGCTGCGGAATCTTCAAAGCCGGAGCATTAGCCGGCGCCTTCCCGATATTCGCGGGAGCCGTTACGCTGATGCTTGGGATGGCGCTTCTGCAAAGCACTGTTCAGTTAACTGTTGTGGGAAGCCGCTCAAATATCCTTTTCTTCATTTTTTCCGTAATGGCGCTGGCCGCGTCGGTTATCTCCCTCACCGAATTTTCGCCGGTTATAAACATCGCTGAAGTATTCCCACAGCTGTCGCTTATGATTTCGGGTGTTTTCGATCTTGTCTCATTTTTACTCACGGCAGCCGCACTCCGCAAAGCGCAGCGGCAGGAGGAGAGGCAAAAAGCTGAAACAAAAAATAAAAATGCTGATACTTTAGAAGATTATTTCTGACTATTCTGCCTTACTCTCCTGTTTCAAACACCGGACGTCCCTCGTTGTCCCAACGGACGCGCATCAGGAACACATGACGGTTAGGATTATAAAGCGGATTGCCTTCGATCTCACTCTCCGTCCGCGCGTGATAGACCATAACCGGATTCCCCTCACTGTCCGTGGTAAAGGAATTATGGCCGGGGCCGTAAATACCACGCTCTGCATCGGATGCTAACACAGGATGCCGTTCCTTCTTCCAGGAGGCAGGATCCAGAAGGTCAGCGTCCTCATCCGCGGTCAGCATACCCACGCAGTAGGCCGCGCCAGTCTCGCTGGCGGAGTAAGTGACGAATATCTTACCGTCATGCTTTAATACCGCGGGGCCTTCGTTGACCCAGAAGCCCACCCGCTCCCAGTCGTAATCCGGCGTGGTCAGAAGCACCTGCACGGTCTTAAGCCGGCAGGGTGATTCCATCTCCGCGATATAGAGGTTGGAGATCTGTTTGCCGACGCCCACCTTCTCCGCCCAGATATAATAACGCTTTCCGTGATTCTCAAATACGGTCGCGTCCAGGGAGAAGGCCCGGAAAGAGAATTCATCATCGGGCGCCGCTTTCATCTTGCCCCTCTCCATCCATTCGTCTTTCATCGGATCCTGCCCCACGCATTCCAACAGATACGGCCGGATCTTCCAGGGATCATTAACCTCTCCGCCGGCAAAATACACATACCATTTTCCGTCCAGATAATGGAGCTCCGGAGCCCAGATATGCATGCTCATGGGACCGGAATGATGTCTGTGCCAGATCGCAGTCTCCTCCGCGCTGTAAAGCCCGCCCAATGTACCGGCACGCCGCAGCACGATCCGGTCATAATCCGGTACCGAGGCCGTGAAATAATATGTCCCGTCTGTATGTCTGTAAACATATGGATCTGCCCGCTGCAGGATCCATGGCTGGTTCCATTTTAATTTCTCATCCATCGTCTGATCCTCCTTATAACTTCCAGATACATGCAAAATGACTTCTCATCTATTTCGCAACGGCCCGGTACACGTAATGACAGCAATTTAAATCAGAGCGCCAGTTTCTTTCGGAAAAAATTCAATACGATATCGTAATAGCCCTCTCCCTGAAAGAATCCGTGTCCCTGGTTTGGAACTACAACAAAAGTCGCATCATGCCCGTATTTCAAAAGGGCTTCATAATAATGATACGAAAACAACGGCGTAACCGCCTGGTCAGAATCCCCATGCATCAGAAGATATGCCGGCTGCTTCTGGTCCACATAGAAAATGGGACTGATCTCCATGGAAAGCTCAGGAACCTCTCTTCCCGGCCTGCCGAACATCTGCACAAACAGGCCGTCCTGCTCCGTTTCTTCTCTGTTTCTGTTTTCCGGAAGCTGTCTCGGCATCAGTGTGAGCTGAATTCCTAATTCCCTGGCCCGTTCCTGAACCTCAGGACATACGTAAGCGCCCATATGGGTCATATCCCCTCCGCAGTACCAGTCGCAGACTGCCCTGACATCGCTTTTGTATTCCTGCCAGCCCCCGGTTCCTTCCAGTTTCGGATTGTTGTAAGAGCCCCCCACCAAAGCGGCCAGCTGACCTCCCGCCGACTCTCCCCAGATTCCCAGCCTGTCTGGATGAATTCCCAGTTCTTCTGCGTGCGCTTTCAGAAAACGCACGGCACATTTACAATCTTCGATCGGGGCCGGAAATGGTTTCTCCGTTACAAGACGGTACTCTATACTGGCGCATACAAACCCCATATGGCAGGCCTCAACCAGAGCATTTGTCGGACGGTATTTCTTCGTCAGTTCCGGGATACACCAGCCTCCTCCGTGAACCCAGATGATCACAGGCCGGTCTTTTTTCTCTCCATCGCGGGGCATCATCAGGTCCAGATACATGGGATGCCCGCCCCCCATACCATAAGCCACGTTCTCATAGAAGTCAATGTCCTGGGCGTCCCAATCGATCCGGAATTCTTCCGCAACACCGGTCTCTTCGCCAGTAAGCCTCTTAAGCTGCAGCATTTCCCTTCCCTCCATTTCCGGCCATCCGCCGCCCGTTACTGTACACCTGCTGCACAGCGTAAGCCTGTCATTCGATACAGCCATATACGACATTTCGAACCTTGATGTGAAACAACTCATTGCGTTCTCCCTGGGTATTATGCATATATACAACCGCCAGCCGGTCCTCCGGTGACGCTTCCGCCCAGGAGCCGTAACCCCCGGACCATCCGAATGCGCCGATTGATCCGTTGCATCCGCCGGGAGCCCGGTCCATCAGCGTCCTGACCCCCATTCCGTAGCCATATCCAAGGATATCTGCGCCGTTATTGTTCCAGAAATCCGTCAATTGATCCGCCCCAAGCTGGTTGGTACGCATCAGATCAATGGTCTTCCTGCCCAGGAAACGCTCTCCTCCGTAAATACCTCCGTTAGCCAGCATACTCATAAATACAGCGAAATCCCTGCAGGTACAGTTAAGATTGGCTCTGGAATATTCCGGCGCACCCCCGACTTTTATAATATCGTCGAATTCCGGATTCATAGGCTCTTTCTTTTTGTCCGGCGTAATGCGATAACAGGTAACAAGCCGGCGCATCATCGCGTCATCCAAAAAGGTAGCGGTACTCTCAAGCCCCAGCGGATCGATCAGACGCTCTTTCATATTCCGCCTGACAGATTTTCCCGTGATCACCTCTACGATAGCGCCTACGATTTCACTTCCCAATCCATAGAGCCAATGGCTTCCCGGTTCAAACATGACCGGCACCGCCCCCATCGCCTTTACTTCCTCCCTCAGCGTGGGAATCCTTCCATTCTCACAATAAGGCTTTATCGCGTCCGACATGGCATTGACAGTGGGATTGTCGGTGATATGATCCAATGGCCGCATGCAGTACGGAAGGCCGCAGGACATCGTAAACGCATCCTTAACCGTGATCGGTTTCTCCGTAGGCACCACTTTGGGATTCTGCCCCGGAATCTGCAGGTATTTCATTGTATGTCTCCATTCCGGCAGATACTCATACACCGGATCGGTAAATCGGAAGGCCCCCTCCTCAAACAGCATCATTCCGATCACATACGTAAACAGCTTCGTAGTGGACGCCTGCCGGAAGATGGACTCCGCGTCGATCTTCCGTCCGTCTTCAATATCCGCATATCCGGAATATCCTTCATAAAGAATCTCATTATTCTGCATGACCACACAGGCGCAGCCGGGGATCGTCCCCTGTGTAAATGAGTCCAAAAGCCTGTCCAGATTTTTGAATGTTCCCATCAAAACCTCCTTACGAAATCAACAGAATGTATTACTTCTTCTCTTCATACTGTGACTTTCCGAATTCCAGACGGAAATCAAGCACCGGCACTCTTTAATATGTAAATCCGGTTTCTCCAAACAGACCGTTCTGCGTTTCATCCCAGCAGAGTCCGACAGTCAAACGTGATCCCCCGAAGTTTCTCCATAAGCACCGCCGCATCCATATTCTGGGCCTGCTCAAGGCTTTCTATGCCTGTCTTTTCAAAGAATTCCACTCCGTGGGTGAAAAGATATTCAGGTAAAGACTATCTTCCCTCATCCCGTAGTCCGCTGCCACCGGATGGAGCTCCTTCGTATAGAAATCATCGCCCGTTCCCGGGTGTATCCGCATCATGGGCATGTCGCCGTACTCATAGCATTTCTTCACACCTTCCCAATCCTCATCCGGCTGAGGCGCACGCCACCGCAGCATTTTCTTGGTATTATTATTTTATACCAAAATGGTCCTCCAAAATATGCAATTTTTGACATTTGCTGACAGATTTTCTGACTTTTCCAGAAGAACCGTTACCGGACGCTCCTCTCGTATACATCCGCTACAGCGGCTGCGATCAGCGCCTGTTTATTCGATATCTGGCACGGGCTCAGATTCAGGATCCTGCCGCCTCCATGGATCAGGACAATACACTGGCTGTGTCCGGTATAGCTGTCTCCCTGCAGATGGTCCGGTACCAGGCGGACGGTATGACATTTCCCGTAATCTCCAGCTTCCCCATCTGATCCACGGTTTGGTTCCCGGTACTGTATACAGTCTCCATGTATATTGCCTCCTCTATGTCGGATATGCCTTTATCTTGCCATAACTGACTGTGCCCCTATAATGATGGTTTCAATCTGTTTACTATTGGTCAGAACACAGCAGACAAGTTTGATCTTATCCAGATAAACAACGATATGGAAAGGTGTCAGTGAACATTACTGGAAGTGAGGTGTCCATGAAGAAGCTATTTTTATCCAAACAGGCAGGAAAAAGTTCAGCCGAACACAGTTCGCTCACTCCAAATCCAGAGATAGGCGACCGTTGGCACGATAGATAAACGGACCGTGCATATCTTCATACACGCAGTCCGTATACTTCGGGGTATTTTATTTTTTGAAAATATCGGAATGTGAGCCTGTGTCCACAAGAGTCAAGGTCAGCACGTCGTTTTCAATCAGATAGACGAGCAGCCAATCCGGTTTGATATGGCACTCCCGAAATCCGGCAAAATTACCGGACAAGCCGTGGTCCCGATATTTTTCATTGAGCTGCTTGCCCTGACGCAACAGGTCGACTACCTCATCCAGCAAAGAGAGGTCAAGGCCGCGTTTCTTCATCAGCTTATAGCTTTTCTTGTAAGTCGTGGTGAATTTGACTTGGTACATCAGTCGTCAAGCGCCGCCTTTAACTCTTCCATGCTGTTGTATCCCTTGACGTCAGGGTCGCGGGATATTCTT
>CANQFR010000104.1 GCA_947599905.1 uncultured Lachnospiraceae bacterium | reverse complement strand
GTGAACATGGCGGAGCCATGGACTCTCGGGATGATATCGACCTCGGCGGAAAGCGGACGGATCTGATCCATCTTACGCCCGTCGGGACGCTTCTGATCCTTTAAGATCATCTTGCGGACCGTCTTCTTCTGGTACTGGTAGACAGCCTCGCCGAGGACTGCCAGCCAGTCTTCCTTATCCGCGAACGCCTCTTCCAGCTTCTCGGTGATCTGACGGATATTCTCCTCGCGCACCTGCTTCTCGTCGGTGAAGACAGCCTCTTCCATCTCCTCCGGCGTCACGATCTCCTTCATGGCCGCGAACAGCTCATCCGGGATCGCGCAGCTCTCGTAGCTGTGCTTTGCCTTGCCGACCTCGGCCACGATAGAATCGATGAACTTAATGATCACCTGATTCACCTCGTGGGCGCGGTAAATCGCCTCGATCATGGCGTCCTCGGGAATCTCATTAGCGCCGGCCTCGATCATGATGACCTTCTCCCTGGTGGAAGCAACCGTCAGGTTCAGATCGCCTTCCTTCCACTCGGTCTGGGAGGGATTGATAATAAACTGGCCGTCCACCATACCCACCTGGGTCATGGCGCAGGGGCCGTCGAACGGAATATCGGAAACACACGCCGCGATTGCGGAACCGAGCATAGCCACCAGCTCCGGACGGCACTCCGGATCCACGCTCATGACGAGGTTATTCAGCGTCACGTCGTTGCGGTAATCCTTCGGGAACAGCGGCCGCATCGGGCGGTCGATGACGCGGGAGGTCAGCACCGCATTCTCACTGGCCTTGCCCTCGCGCTTGTTAAAGCCGCCGGGGATCTTGCCGGCCGCATACATCTTCTCCTCATACTCGACGCTTAACGGGAAGAAATCAATGCCGTCCCTCGGCTTATCCGACGCCGTCGCCGTGGAAAGCACAGTGGTGTCGCCGTAATGCATGAACGCCGCGCCATTGGCCTGCTTGGCGACTCTGCCGATATCAACGGTCAGCGTCCTGCCTGCCAGTTCCATGGAAAAACTTTTGTACATGGTATTACTCTCCTTCTCTGAATTCTATATTTCCCGCAGAAGACGCCGAAACTACTGAAAAATGCACCGCCTCTCCAGGACGACCGCCGGCAGACCGCCCGGCCTGACAACGACAGCGATACGCTTTTCAGCGGTCTCGGAACTACTTCTGCGTGGATAGCATAACATATCCGGGCGGATGAACGCCGCCCCTGCGTCCTTCCCTGCATTCTATTCGAAATGCAAAGATAGGGTGGAGAAAAGCCTCCACCCTAACAAGGCCGCAGCTACTTTCTGATTCCTAACTTCTCGATCAAGACACGGTAGCCTTCCAGATCCGTCTTCTTCAGATAGTCCAGAAGTCCGCGCCTCTGGCCGACCATCATCAGGAGTCCGCGTCTGGAGTGATGATCCTTCTTGTTCGTCTTCAGATGCTCGGTGAGCTCTGCAATCCGCTCCGTCAGCAGTGCAATCTGAACCTCCGGTGAACCGGTGTCGCCCGGCTTCCGGCCGTACTCGGCGATGATCGCTGCTTTCTTCTCCTTCGAAATCATAGTGTTTCCTCCTCATTCTGAACTTACCGTGAACTAAGTCTGCGGTTGGAGTCTCCGCAAACCGGGCCCCGGCGCAATTTGATACCCAAGTATTCTAGCATAGACATTGGTGCCTGTCAAGATAGAAACGCGCATATTCTTCATCGCGCGCCAGCTGGCTCATCAGCTCTTCCAGATCGTCGAACTTGCGCTCCGACCGTTCGAAATTCAGTAGTTCCACCGCAATCTCTTTCCCGTAAAGATCGCCTGACCAGTCCAGAAGATTCGTCTCCACGCCCACAGGCCAGTCGCGGTCCTCCACCGTCGGCTTGCGGCCGATGTCGGTGATGCCGCCCACATACCGCCCGTCCAGGCGCACCCGCGAAACATAGACGCCGAACGGCGGAAGGTATTTCTCCGCGGGAGGAATCAGGTTCGCGGTCGGCCGGTGCAGCCTCGGCCCGCCGATGTGGTTGCCGTGAACCACGGTTCCGCTGATGCAGTAAGGCCGGCCCAGAAGCACGGCGGCTTTCTCCATATGCCCCCGGTCCAGTTCCTCCTTCACATAGCTGCTGCTGATATCGCGCCCGCCGTCCTGTTCCTTTTCAATGATCTCCGCCTCGTAACCAAGTTCCCCTGACAGACGCTTAAGAAGCGCCGCGTCGCCCGCGCGCCGGTAACCGAAGCCGCAGTCGGTTCCCGCTACGATTACCTTCGCATTCATCTGCCCGACCAGAATCTTCCGCACAAAAGTCTCTGCCGGCATCTTCGCCGTCTCCTGAGTAAACGGATACTCGACCAGATAATCAATCCCCATGGCCTCCATACCGGCCCGCCGCTCAGCGTCGGTGGTGATGACCTGCGCGGAAAGTCCCTGCAGGCAGACCGCGGGCGCAAGGTCGAAGGTAAAGACCGCGGCTTTCAGGCCGCGCGTCTCCTTATACGCGAGCATTGTGCGCAGAAGCTTCTGGTGTCCGGCATGACGGCCGTCGAACTTTCCGATGGAAACGACGGTCGGCTCCGTAATATGAAATTCTGTCTCGCTGATGAAGCATTTCATGATATCTTCATGTCCTCTCCTGTTATACGGCCGCCTTTTGGCCGCATTCGTACTGTTTTCCGCATTGCCCGCGGAAGAGATCCACGGCTGACAGCCCTTTCGCTCTGCCTTCACTCAAAACCATACGGAAGCGCATGTCGGCGGCACATGACCGTCATCCGCGGTCTTCCGGCAAAAACAGCTTGCGGGGCCTGAAACGATCTTTCGACCTCTCATAGACATAGATCCCAAGGAAAATCCCCGCGCTGTCGTAAACGCAGTATTCCCTGCCATCCTCCGAGATCCCGGATTCTTCGGCCGGGATTACTCTTTCGCCGGATATCGCCATTCCGGACTCTGCCGCGTCCTCCGTGCGCATACCCGAAAATGCACCGTTTGCCAGCCGTACCTGACCTGTTCCCAGCGGATTCCCGTTATGCGCCGGCCTGTCCGCCTCCGGCAATACATATGCCTTCGGATACCCCGAAAACATTGCCTCAATGGGCACGATACGGGCAGCTAACCCGCCGCTGTCCCGCAGCGCTTCGATCTGCGAAAGGCGCAGGCTTTCTTCCACCGGAAAACGCCCCACGCGCACCCGCAGAAGGCTCTCCATGCAGGCGCCGCAGCCTAATTTCTGCCCGATATCGTGGCAGAGCGTGCGGATGTAGGTTCCTTTGGAACAATGCACCGTCATCGTGACGCGCGGCAGCTCCGCCGACTCAATCTCGATTCCGTGAATGATGACGCGGCGCGGCGCTCGCTCCACGACCTTTCCCTGACGCGCCAGTTCGTAGAGTTTCTTTCCGTCGATCTTCAGCGCGGAATACATTGGCGGAATCTGATCGTATTCTCCAGCAAATCCGAGGACCGCAGACCGTACCTGCGCCTCATCGGCGGTTACCGCCGCCTGCCTGAGCACCCTGCCGCCGATATCCTGCGTATCTGTCTCCACGCCCAGAAGCATCTCGGCGCGGTAAGTCTTGCCCTCATCGGTCAGCAGATCGCAAAGCCTGGTCGCCTTGCCCAGACATACGGGGAGCACCCCCTCCGCATCCGGATCCAGGGTGCCCGTATGGCCGATCTTTTTCATTTGTAAAATGCCGCGCAGCTTCGCCACCACGTCGTGGGACGTGAAACCGCGCTCCTTATATACGTTCAGTATCCCTTCGTACATCAGGCAGACGCCTCCTCATGCTCCCGGATCTGCCGTTCAATATGTACCGAGAGATTATTGATCACATCATGGACGCTGCCGGACATTGTGCAGCCTGCCGCCTTCTTATGGCCGCCGCCGCCGAAATACCGGGCGATCCGGCTCACATCGACATATTCCTTCGCGCGCAGACTGACCTTGAATTCGCCGGTTTCACATTCGCTCAGAAAGATCGCGGTCTCCACGCCGTCAATCAGCCGCAGCTGCTCCACGATGCCGTCCAGATCGCTCTTCTCCACGCCGTAGAACTCCATGTCCTTTCTTCGCACCACGGAAAACACAGCCTTCCCGTCGAGGAAGGAAATACTCTCGAGGAGCGCCCGGCCCATGATCTGTGTCTGGAGATAGGTCCTGCGGTAGAACGCCCCGTCGATAATGCGGCCGAACTCGATGCCTTTTTCCATCAGTCTGCCTGCAATCTCCATGGTCCTCGCCGAGGTATTGTCATATTTGAACACGCCGCTGTCGGTAACGATTCCGGTATAAAGGCATTCGGCCACATCGCGGCTGATCTTCCCATCGTCGAGCTGTCCGTACAGCACCTCGCAGGCCGAACTGGCCCCGGCGTCAATGATATTTTCCTTTGCGTAGCCCGGATTTGTCACATGATGGTCCAGACAGACCGAATAGGCCGCAGCGTCCAGGATCGGTTCGAATTCTTTCAGCATATCCCGGGCGGAACAGTCCAGACAGATGCAAAGATCAACCTTCAGTCCTTCCGGCACCTCATGGCGGATCGCATCGATATTCTTCAGATAAGACAGTTTCTGCGGTCCCGGTTCCAGATAAACCGTGACATCTTTGGCGGGATCCTGTTCCCTGATATAGTTATAGACTGCCAGGCAGCTGCCGATACAGTCGCCGTCCGGGTTCGTATGTCCGAGAACAGCCACCGTTTCTGCTGCGCTGATGAGTTCTTCCAGTCTCGTCATGAAATTCTATTCTCCTCGTCTTCCTCCGGTCTGTCGGCCAGGTCCTTCGTGACTTCATTGATCAGGTGCGTCATTTTCACGCCGTACGCAATCGAGGTATCCGCCACAAATGTGATTTCCGGCGTATTGCGCAGGTTGACCCGCGCAGCCAGCTCCCGGCGGATGAAGCCGACGGCGCTTTTCAGGCCCGCAAGGACCTCTTTCGCGCTGTCTTCGCTCCCGCCGAGAACGCTGATAAATGCCTTGCAGTATTTGAGATCCGGCGAGACTTCCGCCCCCGTGACCGTGATCATCACGCCTTTCAGGCGCGGATCCTTCACCTGCGTACGGATAATTTCGCTTAACTCCCGCTGGACTTCCATGTTGATTCTTGTATTCTTGATGCTGTTTTTACGCATACTGCTTCCTTCCTGCATGACCCGCGCCGTCAGCTGCCGCGCCGCACGCGCGCCGGTTATCCTTCCGAAACTCTGCCTGCCGGTACCTGCCAAAAGAGACATCCGAAACCTCTGGGTACCGGCACGGCCGGAAAACTACCGCTGCCGTCAGTTCTACCGCGGCACCTCGACCATGGCGTACGCCTCGATCATATCGTCCTCCTGGAGGTCGTTGAACTTCTCGAAGGACAGACCGCACTCGTAACCGGTCGCCACTTCCTTTACGTCGTCCTTGAAACGCTTCAGCGATGCCAGCGGCCCCTCGTACAACTTCTCGCCGTTTCTCGTAATGCGTACCGAACAGCCGCGCTGCAGCTTGCCGTCGAGCACATAGGAACCGGCGATCGTACCCACTCCGGAGGCCTTGAAGGTCTGACGCACGATCGCATGGCCGATGACCTGCTCCTCGAAGATCGGATCCAGCATTCCCTTCATCGCCGCTTCCACATCCTCGATTGCCTGGTAAATGACCCGGTACAGGCGGATATCCACCTGTTCCTGCTCGGCGATGGACTTGGCGGTGGCATCCGGCCGGACATTGAAGCCGATGATGATCGCGTTGCTTGCCGAAGCCAGGGTCACGTCGGACTCGTTGATCGCACCGACGCCGCCATGGATCACCTTGACCACGACTTCCTCGTTGGACAGCTTCGACAGACTCTGGGTCACGGCCTCCACCGAACCCTGCACATCTGCCTTGACAATAATCGGCAGTTCCTTGACGTTGCCGGCCTGAATCTGACTGAACAGATCGTCCAGCGACAGCTTTGCCCTGGTATCCTCAATAAGCTTGTTCTTGCCTTCGGAAATAAAGGTCTCCGCGAAGCTTCTCGCTTCCTTCTCGCTGTCGCAGGTCACAAAGATCTCGCCCGCACCCGGCACACCGTTCAGACCGAGAATCTCCACGGGCGTCGACGGCAATGCCTCCTTCACCCGGCGTCCCTTGTCATCCATCATCGCGCGGACTTTGCCGAAGCAGGCGCCGACAGCCACATTGTCGCCGACCCTGAGCGTACCCTTCTGCACGAGCATCGTGGCCACCGGCCCTTTGCCCTTGTCAAGCTGCGCCTCGATAACGAGGCCGCGGGCGTTGCGGTTCGGATTTGCCTTCAGTTCGCGCACTTCGGCCGCCAGCAGGATCATTTCCAGAAGATCCGGGATTCCTTCCTTCGTATGGGCCGATACAGGCACGAAAATGGTGCTGCCGCCCCAGTCTTCGGGAATCAGCTGATACTCCGTCATTTCCTGTTTCACGCGCTCCACATTGGCGCTGGGCTTATCGATCTTATTGATCGCGACAATGATTTCCACCCCTGCCGCCTTGGCGTGGTTGATGGCTTCCACCGTCTGCGGCATCACGCCGTCGTCGGCAGCAACCACAAGCACCGCGATGTCCGTAGCCTGGGCGCCGCGCATACGCATAGCCGTAAATGCCTCATGGCCGGGCGTATCGAGGAAGGTAATCTTCTGTCCGCGAATCTCCACTGTATAAGCGCCGATATGCTGGGTAATGCCGCCCGCCTCGTGGGAGGTCACATTGGTCTGACGGATCGCGTCCAGAAGGGAAGTCTTGCCGTGGTCGACATGGCCCATGACGCAGACCACCGGGGGTCTCGCGACCATATCTTCCTCGTTCTCCTCATCCTCATGCAGGAGGTTGCCGATCACATCCTCTTTCTCTTCCTTCTCACAGAGCACTTCGTACTCCATCGCGATCTCTTCCGCCTGATCGTAGTCGATCTCCTGGTTCAGGGTCACAATGGTTCCCTTCAGGAACAGTTTCTTGACAATGGCCGACGGCTGGAGTTTCATCTTCTCCGCCAGTTCCTTGATCGTCAGCGTCTCCGGCAGGGTAATGACCTTGATGGTATCCTCTACCTTCGCCTCGGCCGGCTTCTGCGGCATGATAAACGGATGTTTATTCGTCGTGGACTTGCCCTTCGTTCTCGGGCCGTCCTCATTCATATTCTTCTTATTATCGTAACGGTCATTTTTGTGCGCGTTCTTCTGGGCGCGGTTGCTCTGCGGCTTCGTCGCAATCGGCGTATCGAACGCCTTGGCGGCGTCACGTCCGCCGGACCGGCCTCCCTGACCGCTCCTTGCGCCGCCGAAACCGCCCTGACTGCGGTTTCCGTCTCCACGGCCGCTGAAACCGCCCTGGCTGCGGCCGTCTCCTCCGCGGCCGCCCTGACCGCCGTAGCTGCCCTGACCGCGGCCGTCTCCGCGGCTGCCGTAACCGCCCTGACTGCGGCCGTCTCCACGGCCTTCCATACGGCCGTCGCGGCTGCCATAGCCGCCCTGACCACGGCCGTCACGGCTGCCATAGCCGCCCTGGCCTCTTCCGCTGTCTCCGCGGACGCCGTCACGGCTGCCGTAGCCCCCCTGACCTCTCCCGTCTCCGCGGCTGCCCTGGCCGCCGTAACCGCCCTGACTCCTTCCGTCTCCGCGGCCTTCCATACGACCGTCGCGGCTGCCGTAACTGCCCTGACCTCTTCCGTCTCCGCGGCCCTCCATACGACCATCGCGGCTGCCATAGCCACCCTGACCTCGGCTGCTGTCTCCGCGGACGCCGTCGCGGCTGCCGTAGCCGCCCTGGCTGCGGCCGTCTCCTCGGCCTTCCATACGGCCGTCGCGGCTGCCATAGCCACTCTGGCCTCTTCCGCTGTCTCCGCGGACGCTGTCGCGGCTGCCGTAATTGCCCTGGCTGCGGCCGTCTCCTCGGCTGCCTTCCGTACGGACGCTGTCACGACCGTCAAAGCTGCCCTGCGGACGCGCGCCATCTCTGCCGCCCGCCTGCCGGTCTTCCGCCGGGATCCGGGAAACCTCTCTTCCCGCGGAAACACTCTGTCCCTGCACACGGCTGCCGTCTGCAGCTGCACCTGTCTGCGGACGCGGTCGATCCTGCCCTGCGGATGCTGCGGTATCAGCGGGCTGCGGACGCACAGGCTGACCGGAAGCAGCCGACGCGGGCTGCGGCCTGACCGGAGCTGCGGCCTGACCGGCCGTGCCTGACGGCTGGGGTCTGACGCCTGACGCTGGATGGGTTCCTGCCGTCGCGCTGCCGTCCGCTCCCTGCGGACGCATCCCTGCAGCTACATTATTCCCCGCTCCCTGTGGACGCATCCCTGCGGGTGCGTTATTTCCCGCTCCCTGCGGACGCATCCCTGCGGGTGCATTATTTCCCGCTCCCTGCGGACGCATCCCTGCGGGTGCGTTATTCCCTGCTCCCTGCGGACGCATCCCTG
>CANQFR010000103.1 GCA_947599905.1 uncultured Lachnospiraceae bacterium | reverse complement strand
TCAACGATGGTCTCTCCATCCTTCTCGGTTTCGGTGACGGTCACTTCCTCCGGGTGTTCCACCAGAGCTTTTGCCATAACTTCAACTAATTCTTTCATCATCCTTCACCTCGATTACTGGATACCCGCCAGCTTCAAAAGCTTCGCGACTCTGTCCGTGGGCTGAGCGCCGTTGGCTAACCATTTCTTCGCTGCGTCCTCATCGAACTTGATCTCGCTCGGTTCCTTATTCGGATCGTAGTAGCCGATTTCCTCGATGAACCGTCCGTCTCTCGGGGATCTGGAATCCGCGACAACCACTCTATAGAAAGGCGCCTTCTTCTGGCCCATCCTTCTCAGTCTGATCTTTACTGCCATGTCAGTTTCACCTCCTTCTCATCGCAAATGTATTCGCAGCCGGCGGGTTGTTCCCGCCGCCGCAGGCAATTCCTTTCACAGCGGCCGGCATACCGGCAGCCGCATCTATGCAAAAGCAGGGATCATAACCTGCTCTGCCAGCTTATTATCGTCCGCGTCCCCAATATCAGGAGACGCGTCCTCAGAACGGGAGTTTCCCGAACATACCGCCGAGGCCGCCCATCATCCCGCGGCGCTTCTTACCGCCCATCAGGCCCGGCATCTGCTTCATCATCTTCTTCATCTGCTCAAACTGCTTGACGATCCGGTTCACCTCGCTGATATTCACGCCCGCGCCCTTCGCGATGCGCTGCTTGCGGGAAGGATTTAAGATCGAGGGATTCGCTCGTTCCTTCTTCGTCATCGAGAGGATGATCGCCTCCACGCGGTCCATCGCCGAATCGTCGATATCCAGATCGCCCTTTAACTGCGGCATCCCCGGCATCATGCCCAGAATGCTGCTCATGCCGCCCATCTTCTTCACCTGCTGCATCTGATCGAGGAAATCGTTGAAATCGAACTCCGCCTTGCGCAGCTTCTGGCTCATCTCGCGCGCCTTGGCCTCGTCGACTTCCTGCCCTGCCTTCTCGATCAGCGAAAGGATATCCCCCATGCCGAGGATTCGCGACGCCATACGGTCCGGATAAAACTGCTCCAGATCGGAGAGCTTCTCGCCCATGCCGACATAGAGGATCGGCTTGCCGCAGACGGCCTTGATGGAAAGCGCCGCCCCGCCCCGGGTGTCGCCGTCCAGCTTCGTCAGGATCACGCCGTCGATGCCGACCTTATCCGCAAAGCTCTCCGCGACATTCACCGCATCCTGACCGGTCATCGCATCCACGACCAGAATTGACTGATCCACATGCACGGCCTCACGGATGTCCTGCAGCTCGCGCATCATCTCTTCATCAATGTGCAGGCGTCCGGCGGTGTCCAGAATCACGACGTTCAGGCCGTTCGCTTTGGCGTACTCCACAGCCGCCTGCGCGATCGCGACCGGACTGACCGAATTCCCCATCGAAAAGACAGGCACGCCCTGCTTCTCGCCGTTGATCTTCAGCTGCTCAATCGCGGCCGGCCGGTACACGTCGCAGGCCGCCAGAAGCGGTTTCCTGCCTTTGGCCTTCAGCTTCCCGGCAATCTTCGCGGCAGTCGTCGTCTTGCCGGCGCCCTGCAGACCAGCCATCAGAATGACCGTGATCTCGCTGCCGGGCCTTAAGGCAATCTCCGTCGTCTCGCTGCCCATCAGCCGGATCAGTTCCTCGTTGACGATCTTGATCACGGTCTGGCCGGGCGTCAGGCTTCCCAGAACCTCTTCGCCGACAGCACGCTCCTGTACGGAAGCAATGAACTGCCTGACGACCTTGAAGCTCACGTCGGCCTCGAGAAGAGCCATCTTCACTTCCCGAAGCGCCGCCTTCACATCCGCTTCAGAAAGCCGGCCTTTGCCACGCAGGCTTTTGAATACGTTCTGCAGTTTATCCGACAGGCTTTCAAATGCCATAGCTCCTCCTTATTATGTGCTGATCTCCCGCGCAATCCTTTCGATCTCGTCTAAGAGGCTGAGATCGCGTTCCGTCTTCGCGTGTTCCGCGAGCGAGCGGATCTGCTCCGCCATCGCCTTCGTCTGCCGGAACTTCTCCACGAGTCCCAGCTTTTGCTCGTATTCGCCGAGAATCCGGTCGCAGCGCCTGATCAGATCATACACGCCCTGCCTGCTGATGCCCTCTTCCTGCGCAATCTCGCCCAGCGAAAGATCATCGAAGACCACATTCTCATAAATCTGCCGCTGCCGTTCTGTCAGCAGTTCTCCATAGAAATCATACAGCATGGCCTGCTCGCCAATCGTCTTCATACCCGCTCACCCTGCATATGATACACGAAAGTGCATGCGGTGTCAAGTGTTTTTCCTTTACACCGCAAAAAAATTTCGAATTTATTTCGTCATATTTTACCGGCGTCGTATCAGATCCGCGCAAAAGAAAATATCGTCCGCATGGGGCAATGAATACGAACGGTGTTCGGATTCAAAATCCCATACGGACGATGTCACATGCGCAGCTTCATTGATTCTTCCTTTGCATACCTTCTTTGACTGCTCACGCGCGCAGCGCAGATAACCGCCGCCGCGCATCTTCGCGCTTCACCAGCCGTAACGTTACCCGCAGGCCTCGATCCGTTCCACAACAAACTTCTCGACCTCCGCCGTCGTGATTCCCAGCGGAATCGCCAGTTCGCTGAACAGATTCTCCTTCGCCTTCTTCATATACCGTTCATCAACCTCGGTCATACGTTTCCCGCGGTTCAGACGGTCTTTCTTGCGCGAATAAAGCGCCTTCAGGACGCCGACGCACTCGCGGCTGTCACAGGTTTTCAGCGCCTCCTTGTAGGAGTTTTCGCGCTGCTTGTCATCACCGACATGAAGGCTCGCAATGTCGTGGATCGCGTCGATCAGGTTATTGGCCTCCTCGCTGGTCATGATCCGCCGCATCACATTTTTGTTGCCCTCTACCGGTGTGATAATTCGGCTTCCGTTCACCGCAGCCGGCTCCAGAACATAATACAGTTTGCTCGCGGACACTCCGTCCGTGTTCATCTCCGTGATATCGCTCACACGGCATACTCCCGTCATTCCGTATACGATATACTCGCCCTTACTAAACAAAACCAATCATCCTTTCTCAATCTACAAATCCTGAATTCGGGCTTCTGACTTCTGATATCGTTCGCTTGCGCAGTCCGGCCTTGCCCTTCAGATGCGCTGCATCGCAGGACAGGCGCGCAGACAATTACAACGGTTTCCGTGAAATAAACAAATTCCGCAATTATTTATCTGTATATCACCGATAAATACATCTCCCGCCTTCATCCGGTCAGCTCTTCCATCAGACATGCGGCAAGTTCCTCTACCGTATCTACGATCCTGTAAGCCTTCACCTCCTCAAGCTCTTCTCTGCTTCCATATCCGAACAGGACGCCGACACAGTCCAAACCGTATGCCCGGGCGCCCAGAACATCGTGTTCCCGGTCGCCGACCATCAGTACCCGGCTGCGTTCGTCCGTACCTATGGTTTCCAGGGTGTAGCGGATTACCTCCGCCTTGGTTGTGCGGCTTGTCTCATCCATGCTGGCACCGCACACATGGTCAAAATACGGTTCCAGTCCAAAATGAGAAATAATCTGCACAGCGAATTCCTCCGGCTTGGAAGTCGCCACCGCCAGCCGCGCGCCGGCGGCCTTCAGTTTCGAGAGCATCTGCGCAATCCCGGGATAGACTTCATTCTCAAACATCCCTGTCGCCGTATAGTATTCCCGGTAGCGGCCGATCGCCTCCATCGCCTGCTCTTCGGAAAATCCGCAGAACTTCATGAAGCTGTCACGAAGCGGCGGTCCGATGAACGGATAAAGCTTCGTGAGATCCGTCACCTCGACGCCGTAAGAACGAAGCGCGTACTGCACTGATTTCGTAATGCCGCATCCCGGATCCGTGAGTGTTCCGTCCAGGTCAAACAGAAAATGCGTTCTTTTCATGGATGCCGGTCCTCCGCTGCCGTAGGTTCCGGAGAGGTCCAATCCTGCCCGCCGCGGCCTGCGAATCACCTGCCGGAAAGGCGACGGACTGTATTGTTTTCAGAAAAAAGGAAGCCGCAACAGCAATAACATCTGCTGTGCGGTTTCCCCCCCCATGTATTCTATTAGAACATCCTCTCCTTTATGCCTGTATTATCGCACATTTTCAGGAAAAAGTCAAGATTTCATTTGTAAAATTCATGCCTGTCGTGGCTGAAAAGATAGGTCAGATGGCTGTCAAACCAGTTCCGATTCCGGGCGGACGAGCCGCCGCGGTTCATAAAGAACAGCGCTCCCTGCGAGTAATCTTCGCCGCCGATCGCCCGGTCGACGCAGTCGATGGTCTCCTGCGTTACCACACAGGTATCGATCGAGCCGTCGCGCACCGGCGAGAACTGCGATTTCTGATAAACCACAGCCGTCACGGTGTCCGGAAACTCATCGCTGCGCACCCGGTTGAAAATCACGTTCGCCACCAGAATCCGGCCTTTGTCGTCACAGATTCCGGCCTCCGCCTGCACGATACGGCAAAGCACACGGTAATCCTCCTGCGTCATCGGCACCGCGGCCGCGGCGTGCGCTGCTTCCTCTTCCTTCCCGTGCGCTTCCTCCGCTTCGCGCTGCGCTTCCTCGTTCCGGCGCTGGGCTTCCGCTTCGAACCGTGCTTCGTCAGGCCGGCGCTGGGCTTCCGCTTCGAGATGCACCTCACTGCTCCGGCTCTCCTCATCTGCCTCCTGCTGCGTCTCTTCGGTCCAGCGCTCTGCGGCTGCTTCCCGCTGTGCCCCCGTCACTCCTTCATCATATGTATCTACTGTTATCTTTAAGCTGTCTGTGCTTCTGGTACTTCCCGCTTCATCCCCGGGAAGACCGCCCTGTTCTTCCGTCTCTTCCGCACCGCCTTCATTCAGGCAGCTCGTCTCCGCAAATACCGTCAGCGCGCTCTTTCCGCCGCCGCCGAAGCCGCTGGAGGTAAACGCTGCCACCGCGAACACCAGCCCGGCGCTCAGAAGTACAGCCTTCCCGCGATAATCCCTTTTGGCGGCCCGCACGAACAGGCTCCTCAATGACAAAATCGCGTTCCGAAGAAATGAACACAGTTCCGGCATGATACAAACGACTCCTTTACTCTGCAAATATCGACATGATTCGCGGCTGAAGTGGGGGAAATCATCTCAAATCAGCCTTAAATCCATGGCGTGGTGGTAATTATATTTGATTTCAGTGGGAAAAGTCAATGCTCTGTGACAATCTTTGGCAGTATTTTCAGACACGAAAATGGGCGCTGTCCGCCGCTTTATACAGATTGCACGGAGAAACGCCCATCGAATTTGATGATTTTTATTTACTTTTTCGAGACAAATTGTTTCGCAAATATTACATTTGTGTTAAATTTCGCAGCCCGAAGATGGAAGAATTTTCCATCGCTGAAATTATGTCAACTATTTTGCGTTGATATAGCTGACCAGGCCGCCCGCAGAAATGATTCCCTGCATGAACGGCGGGAACGCCTGTCCCTGATAGCTCTCGCCCTTGGTCACGTTCGTGATCACGCCGGAATCAAAGTCGATCTCCACCTGATCGCCGCCGTCGATGCGCTCGGAGGCTTCCCTGCACTCGATGATCGGCAGGCCGATATTGATCGCGTTGCGGTAGAAAATCCGCGCGAAGGTCTCCGCGATCACGCAGCTGACGCCGGCGCACTTGATCGCCAGCGGCGCGTGCTCGCGCGACGAACCGCAGCCGAAATTCTTTTTCGCGACGATGATGTCGCCGGGGCGGACCTTACCCACGAAATCCCTGTCGATATCTTCCATGCAGTGCTTCGCAAGCTCCGCGCCCTCCGTCGCGTTCAGGTAGCGGGCCGGAATGATGACGTCGGTATCGACATTGTCACCGTATTTGAATACGCTTCCGTTTGCTTTCATGATTTTCGTCATCCTTTCTGCTCTGATTATTCCAGTTCACACGGGCAGGAAATCCGCCCGGTCACGGCGCTAGCCGCCGCCACCGCCGGACTTGCCAGATAAACCTCGGAGTCCACATGGCCCATGCGGCCGACGAAATTGCGGTTCGTCGTGGAGATGCAGCGCTCTCCTGCCGCAAGAATGCCCATATAACCGCCCAGGCAGGGACCGCAGGTCGGCGTACTCACGACGGCGCCGGCCTCGATAAAGGTCTCGATCAGGCCCTCGCGCAGCGCCTGCAGATAAATATCCTGGGTCGCCGGAATCACGATGCAGCGCACGCCCTTCGCGACCTTGCGGCCCTTCAGGATCTCCGCAGCCGCGCGCAGGTCGCTGATGCGGCCGTTCGTACACGAACCGATCACCGCCTGATCAACCTTAATCTCGCCGAACGTGCCGATCTCTTTCGTATTCTCCGGCAGATGCGGGAAGGAAACCGTCGGCTTCAGCGCCGAAAGGTCGATCGTATAGACCGCGTCGTACTGCGCGTCGGCGTCCGCCTCGTAAACCTGATAAGGTCTTGCGGAATGTTCCTTCATATATTCGACGGCCGCATCGTCAACCGGGAAGATTCCGTTCTTGCCGCCGGCTTCGATCGCCATGTTGCAGATCGTGAAACGGTCGTCCATCGAGAGGTTCTTCACGCCGTCGCCGGTGAATTCCATCGACTTGTAAAGCGCGCCGTCGACGCCGATCATGCCGATAATATGTAAGATCACGTCCTTGCCGCTGACCCATCTGCCGGGTTTGCCGGTCAGTACGAATTCCAGCGCGGAAGGGACCTTAAACCACGCCTTGCCGGTAACCATGCCGGCCGCCATGTCGGTACTTCCGACGCCGGTCGAAAACGCGCCCAGCGCGCCGTAGGTGCAGGTATGCGAATCCGCGCCGATCACCGCGTCGCCGGCCACCACCAGGCCTTTCTCCGGCACCAGCGCGTGCTCAATGCCCATCTCGCCCACATCGAAATAATTCGTCAGCCCGTGGCGCATCGCAAATTCGCGGCAGCACTTGCAGTTCTCCGCCGATTTGATGTCTTTATTCGGAATAAAATGGTCCATGATCAGCGCCACCTTATCCTTGTCAAAGACTGTCTGGTTCTTCATTTTCTTCATTTCATTGATGGCGACGGGCGAGGTGATATCATTGCCCAGGACCAGATCGAGATCCGCTTCGATCAGCTGCCCGGCCTTCACCTCGTCAAGGCCGGCGTGGGCCGCCAGGATCTTCTGGGTCATCGTCATTCCCATAACGGTAATACCTCCTTCTGCGTAACATTACCCGCGGGACGGCGGCAGACGCCACTCCCGCTATCAAAAGTTTAACTTAGGCAGTTGCATTTTACCATAAGCAAGGCTATAATAGAAATACATAATATGAATGTTTGATATGACACCGGGTTATAAATAAACCGGCCCTCCGCCGCAGGCGTCAGAAACCGCCGATACAGCCGGTCAGGCCGTCAAGGAGAACTGATGATGGAACAGAATCTTTCCCAATACCGCATCTTCTACGAAGTCGCCAAAAGCGGCAATATTTCCCGCGCCGCCCGCGAGCTGTTTATCAGCCAGCCGGCCATCAGCAAGGCCATCGGAAAGCTCGAGGACAGTCTGGGTACCGTCCTGTTTACGCGCAATTCCCGCGGCGTGCAGCTCACCGAGGAGGGCGCCGTTCTCTTCGAACATACCCGCAAGGCCTTCGAGGAACTTTCGCTCGGCGAACAGGAACTACGCAAATTCAAGGACTTCCATATGGGCCACATCCGCATCGGCGTCAGCAATACGCTCTGCCGTTTCATCATGCTGGATTACCTCAAGGGCTTTATCGAGAAATATCCGCATATCAAGATCACGATCGAGAGCCAGTCTTCGACCCACACGCTGACGATGCTCGAACACCAGCAGATCGATATCGGCCTCGTCGCGGAGTCGAAGGCGCAGAAAATGCTCCGCTTCCTCCCGGTGACCGACATCCAGGACATCTTCGTGGCGACGCCCAGTTATCTGGAAAACCTCCGCCTGCGCGAAGGCGAGGGCGCGGACGTCTTCTCGGTAGGCAACGTCATGCTCCTCGACCGGGAAAATATCACCCGCCGCTACATCGACGATTACATGAGCGTCAATCACATCATCGCCAACAACCTGCTGGAAGTGACGACGATGGACCTGCTGATCGAATTCGCTCGCATCGGCCTCGGCATCGCCTGCGTGATCCGCGAATTCGTCGAAGACGATCTAAACGCCGGCCGCCTCGTCCAGGTGAAAACCGACGCGCAGATCCACAAGCGGACCATCGGCTTCGCCTACTGCCCCGCCCGGATGTCGCAGGCGGTCGGGACTTTTCTGAACTTCGCGACTGACAGGAAGCGGGATGAGCCATAATCCGGGCAGGGGATCACTGGCCGACCCTCTACATAGAAATACTTGTAATGCAGTTGTCTATTTGACTTCGCAGACCTCAAAGATCAGCCGGACAACTTCATGCACAGACACATCCGGGTTGT
>CANQFR010000102.1 GCA_947599905.1 uncultured Lachnospiraceae bacterium | reverse complement strand
GATTCATCAAGAATTTCGCCAAGTACGAGACCAACGAGCACGGCAAGGCTCTGGTAGCCGCCGGCCCGCAGCTGTAATATTTCCGGATGCCGCCTGAGATAACGACCGGAGAATTTATTCTCCCGGCGGCAATGGCCGGCGCGGAAGATATACAGACAGAATACACATAAGCTACCGGGTGCGGCAGAATACGCCGTGCCCGGTATTTTCGTTTTGTATCGCACTTCCAGGCGAAACCGTTCTTCGCAAAAACTGTCGTACCCTATGTTTTAATCGCGCTGCTATGCGGATCAAACACACCAGCGTCACGCGCATTCTGTATTGCCATTTTCCATTTTTTATATTATGATTAATAAAATAAATCTCCGACCCGACGATATCCCGCCAATCAGAGATATGGGTTTATTTTCCTATCATAAAGCACCTCTATCCAACCATAGAGCAATCGTAGAAAGAAGGATCGATCATGGACACAGTCACCCTCGGAAAGACCGGCATTACGGTCAATAAAAACGGCTTCGGCGCGCTGCCCATCCAGCGCATCCCAAAGGAAGACGCCGCGTACCTGCTGCGCAAAGCCTACGACCACGGCATCACCTACTTCGATACCGCCCGCGCCTACACAGACAGCGAAGAGAAACTGGGCCTGGCCTTCGGCGACGGCACACGCAATCACCTCTACATAGCTACCAAGACCACAGCCGGGACCGCAGAACAGTTCTGGACGGATCTGGAGACCAGCCTGCGGCTCATGAAGACCGACTACATCGACGTCTACCAGTTCCACAACCCGGCCTTCTGCCCGAAACCGGGCGGCGAAGACGGCCTTTACGACGCGGCCTTAAAGGCGCAGCAGCAGGGCAAGATCCGTTTTATCGGAATTACCAACCACCGACTCTCCGTGGCCTCCGAAAGCATTGAAAGCGGCCTTTACGCCACGCTGCAGTTCCCCTTCAGTTACCTGGCAACAGACAAGGATATCGCCATCGTAAACGCCTGCCGCGCCCACGATATGGGCTTCGTCGCCATGAAGGCCCTTTCCGGCGGCCTGATCACCAACTCCGCCGCGGCCTACGCTTATCTGGCCCAGTACGATAATGTCCTGCCCATATGGGGCGTCCAGCGGGAATCGGAACTGGACGAATTCCTAAGCTATATCGACAATCCGCCCGCCATGTCGCCAGCGTATCAGGCCGTCATCGACGCCGACCTTAAACAGCTGGCCGGCGGCTTCTGCCGCGGCTGCGGCTATTGTATGCCGTGTCCGGTCGGTATTGAGATCAATAACTGCGCCCGCATGTCGCTTCTGCTGCGCCGCTCGCCTTCCGCAGGCCATCTGTCGCCTGCCGGTCAGGAGAAGATGATGAAGATCAAAGACTGCCTCCACTGCAACCGATGCGCCTCCAAATGTCCTTACGGACTGAACACGCCGGAGCTGCTGGCAAGAAACTTAAAAGATTATGAAGAAATACTCGCCGGCAAGGAGATGACGCCGACGAACTTCTGAGAATCAGCACGACTTACGGGCAGGGCGCCGGTGACGCTCTGCCCGTATTATTATTGTCTTGCCTTTCCCGTGATAGCGGTATACAAATTCCAGATTGCATCTTTGGAAAAGCCCTGTGACAGCAGGTTATGTCTGACCGCCAGTTCATCCGAATATTCATCCAGACGGTATGTGGTAATGTACGGCCCCTGCATATGCGTCACCAGCGGAATGAGGTCATAGTCCGTTATCTCCGCTCTGGAACCGCCGTTTCCCGCGAGCTTTTTCACATGGATATCCGCCATACCGCCCAGAGACGTCGGCACCTGCTGCTGCGCCGACAGGAAATTGCCCAGGCTGTAATATACAAGGCCCGTATGACCGGCAGGCGTTGTGACCATGCCGAACGGCTCCAGCACATGCGGATGCGAGCAGAGTACGATATCAGCCCCCAGATCAATGAAACGGTTCACCTGCTGCTGCGCGTACGCAGTCGGCTGATACACGTATTCCTCCCCGACATGGAGAATCGCAATCAGCAGATCGCAGTTCGCCCGCGCTTCCGCCACGTTGGCTTCAATACCGCCGTCCGTCAGCAGATCCACACAGTATTCCCGGCCGCCGGGCCGCCGAAACCCGTTCAGACCATAGGTATAGTTTATAAAACCGACCCGTATCCCGCCCCGCTCCAGATAGCGGATCTTGCTGTCCTCCGGCGTATCATGAATGCCCAGATACGTGATGTCCGGATAATTGTTCTTCCAGAAAGCAATCGTATTCGTAATCGCGCCGTATCCGCGGTCCATCGTATGGTTATTGGCATGGGCCACCACGTCGAAACCCGCGGATACGATGGAATGGCCGATCTGCTCCGGCGTCCCGAAGCACGGATAATCAGCGTAATCCCCCGGATTGCTCACCATGATCGTCTCCTGATTGATGATCGCTATATCCGCTTCTTCGATATCTTTCTTTACATGTTCAAAAAGCGGATCAAAAAGGAAACTCCCGTCCGGCTGCTGACAGGTTCGGAAAATATGAGCATGGATTAAATCATCGCCGACCATGCGGATCACGATCTCATCCTTCTCTTCGGACTGCTCCGAAGAAACGGGAACAGACACACCAAACGGTCCGTATCCCACTTTCTGCGTACCGGCGCTTTCCGGCGTCGGCGTTCCCTGAGACTGCGGCGCGGCCTCTCCTGTTTCAGATGCGCGAACCGTATTTCCCGCAACGCCCCCCAAAATAACCGCCAGCGCCATTCCAAGCGTCAGCATTTTTCTGAATCTCATCACCCGTGTCTCTCCTCATGATTTTAGAATTTGCATAATTCCATTGGCTAATCGGTCCCGCACTGCCTGCGCGGCGGCTTTCCCCTCCGCCGGACTTTTGGAAAAACATTCACAACAACTGCAGCACCAGTACCAGCGCACAGCACCCCAGCGACACGACGAACAGACTCACCCGGTTATACGCCAGCACCATAGCCGCCGCAAAGCCCACCCAAGCGATCCAGGTCTCCCCGGTGATCGAAAGGATTGCCGGAAATGTCATCACCGCCAGCGTCACATACGGCACATAGGTCAGGAATGACCGGAACGTCCGATTCCTGATCTCCTTTCTCAGAAGTGTCAGCGGAATCACCCGGATGAAATAGGTTGTCAGCGCCATCACCAGAATATAAATATAATTTCTCATGCCCGGGCCGCCCCCTTTCCGCCGGCTTCCGCTTCGATTTCTGCTTCCGCGTCTCCGCAGCCCGCGTCCCCGGCCTCCTCCTCAATCGGGAACAATACTGCCGCCGCCAGCGAAATCACCAGTGTCAGGATGATGATCTTCATCCCGGATGAGATAAAATCAAACACCGGCAAAAGCTGAAACACCGCGCTGGCTCCCATCGAAACGAAAATAATCGGCAGAAGAATCTTGTGATCTCTGGCCGCCGGCATGAAAATCGCGATAAACATCCCATAAAGGGCCATATTCATGGCATTCAAAATCGATGGCGGCAGCATCCCCGTAGACAATATCCCCAGAAGGGTTCCCAGCGTCCATCCCGGAATTGCCACGCTCATCGCGCCGTACATATACCAGGGATCAAGTTTCCCCTTCCGGCCGACAGCCAGACCGAAGATCTCATCGGTGATACCAAAAGCCATGATCAGCCGGTGGAAGAACGGCATTTCCCGATCCACCTTCTGCGACAGGGCGCAGGACATCAGGCAGTAACGCAGATTAATGACTGCCTGTGAAAGCATAAGCTCCAGATACGGCGCCCCCGCGGCAATGATCGCAAAGGATGCGAACTGCCCGGCGCTCGTCAGATTGGTCAGCGACATAACCGTGGCCTGGGCCGCTGTCAGATGTGCCCCTCTGGCTGCGATTCCAATGGTAACGGATACCACAAAATACCCCAGCATAACGGGGATGCCGTCCCGCATCCCGCGCAGATATTCCTCGCGATGCATAACAAATCTCCCGCCATCCAGCCAAAACGCGCACCGGGCAAAAGCGCGGTGCGCGATCTGTTCCATGCTTCATGCAATTCTTAAGGCCTACTCAGCTACAGCGTTCTCAGCCAGAAGATCAAGCACCTTCTGCGTCAGGATATAGGACTCGACCATATCCGTACCGACGGCTGTATCCATAGCCTCTACCGTCTCATAGCCGTACTGGGTGGCCAGCGCCTCCCGGTCCTCATCCGTCACGGGGATATTCTCCTTCGCGGCAATCGCACGCACGACCGCATCCTGCTTGGTTGCCTCCTCAGCCTGCAGCTTCAACTCCTCCTCAAACGAGGCCAGATCCATGCCATAGTAGCTGGCCATGGTTTCCAGGTCGATCCCGGCAAGTTGCGCCTGCTGCTCATAGGCGGTGTGAAGCTGGTCATAATACGGCTGCACATCCTCATCAGTGAACGTGATCACGGAATTCTCAACAACCTTCATGAAGACATCGTACTGCTTCTGGCCGTCCGCCTGGGACTTGGCGTAATCCTCCAGCTGCTTGCGGGTACCTTCCTTAAACTCATCGACCGTAGTGTAATCGGTGTAGCTCGTCACGAACTCCTCGTTCAGCTCCGCCGGAATAGATTCCTTCACATCGTTGACAGTCACTTCAAAGACAACCGCCTTGCCGGCCAGATCCGGATTATTCGTATACGGATCCGGGAAAGTGAGATCCAGATTCAGCTTGTCTCCCTTGGAAGCACCCACAAGGCCGTCCTCAAAACCGTCGATGAACATGCCGGAACCGAGCTCCAGATCTGTACCTGTGGCACTGCCGCCGTCGAAAGCCACGCCATCCAGCTTACCCACATAGTCAATGTTCACCGTATCGCCCTGCTGCGCGGCACGGTCTACGGAATTCATCGTCGGGTATCTGTCCAGCATTGCCTGAATCTGCGCATCCACATCCTCGTCCGTCACTTCGGTAGATGCCGGCGTATATGTGACTCCCTTATATTCGCCCAGTTCGACCGGTATGGTCTTCTTATCAGCGCTCTCCTGCTTCGAGCAGCCGCTTACCACAGCCGCGGCCAAAACTGCGCATAAACAAATGCAACGTATTTTCTTCATAAACTTCTTCCCTTCTCTTTCTAGAAAATAACCGCACGGATATCCGCACTGCATATTAACGAATATATCATATTCCGGCTGTAAAAGGAAGCATTTCTTTTACATTCGGATAATTTTATGCTTCCTGATAGAAAGCCGCAAACGCCTTGTATGTATTGTAGACGTCAAGTTTCGACGACAGTTCGAACGGCGCGTGCATGCTGAGGATCGGCACACCCAGATCCACGACGTCCACATTCAGCCGGGAAATGAATTTGGCAATGGTTCCGCCGCCGCCCACATCCACGGCACCAATCTCGCCCACCTGCCAGTATACGCCGGCATGCTCCATAATGCCGATCACCTTCGCCATATACTCGGCGCTGGCGTCATTGGCCCCGCTCTTCCCGCGCGAACCGGTGAACTTCGTCAGCACGCAGCCCTTATTCAGATAACAGGTGTTCTTCGGCTCGTATACACTGGAAAATGTAGGATCATAGGCCGCATTCACATCCGCGGACAGACAGCAGGAATTCGCGAAAACCGTTTTCGGATCCGCGCCCTGAAGCTGCGCCAGATACGTTACATAGTCCTCAAAATATGAAGCGTTCATGCCGGTATTGCCCTCGGAGCCGATCTCCTCCTTGTCCGTCAGTACCGTAACCGTCGTATAAAGCGGAGTTACCGTCCCGATCTCCGCCATCAGCGCCGCATAGCTGCAAACACGGTCATCCTGACCGTAAGCGCCGATCATGCTGCGGTCGAAGCCCACGTCCACTGCCTTCGCTGCAGGCACAAACTCAATCTCCGCCCTGGCAAAGTCTTCTTCGATGACGCCAAAGTGCTCATGCAGCAGCTGCAGCGCCTTTAGCTTCACCGGTTCCTTGATCTCCTCGTCCTCATACGGAAGGGAACCAACCACAATATTCAGTTCCTCACCTTTGAGCCCGTCCCGCAGTTTGCGCTCGTTCTGCTCTGCCGACAGATGCGGCAGAAGATCCGTAATGCAGAAAACCGGATCGCCGGGCTTTTCGCCGATGTTGAATTCCACCGTCCCGCCATCTTTCTTCACCATCACGCCGTGCATGGCCAGCGGAACCGCAGACCACTGATACTTGCGGATACCGCCGTAATAATGCGTCTTAAACAGAGCCAGACTTTCTTTCTCATAAAGCGGGTTGGCCTTCAAATCCAGCCGCGGAGCGTCGATATGCGCGCCGCTGATGCGCACGCCTTCTTCGATGGGTTTTGTCCCGAACGTGGTTGCCAGAATCGACTTTCCGCGGTTGATCCGGTAAACCTTATCTCCCGGTTTGTAGGACTTCTTCTCGTCAAATACAGTGTATCCCGCAGCAATAAGCAGCTTCTCGGCCGCCTTCACGCACTCCCGCTCTGTCTTGCCCTGATCCAGAAACTGTTTATAACCATCGCAGAACCCGTCAGCGGCCTCGATCTGCTCCGGGGCTTTTGACGCGATATGCGGAATCTTCCATGCCAGCTGTTCCTGTAATTCTTTACCCGTCATTGTGTATCTCCTCTTTTCTTCCTGCAGTTTCGACCGACGCGCTCTCAGCCGATTCCCAGTTCCTTGCTGTCGAGCACCAGCGTAAACGGCCCGTCGTTTACCAGCTTCACTTCCATATCGGCGCCAAATACGCCATGTTCCACCTTGCTTACATAACCGCGGCAGCGCTCGATCACATGCTCATAGATCTGATTCGCCCAGTCCGGCGCTCCGGCCCCGGTAAAGCCCGGGCGGTTGCCCCTGCGGCAGTCCGCGTAAAGCGTAAACTGGCTGACCACCAGCAATTCGCCGCCCACATCCGCCAGCGACAGGTTCGTCTTGCCGTTCCCGTCGGCGAAAATCCGCAGTTTGCAGATCTTGTCCGTCATTTTATCAGCGATCTCCATTGTGTCCTCGTCGGAAGCCCCCACCAGAAGCAGGAAACCGCGGCCGATGGTGCCCACGATGGCCCCGTCTATGAAGACGCTGGCTTCGGTTACTCTTTGAAGTACCACTCTCACACTAATCCACATCCTTCGCACAGACAGGCGGCCCGGCTGAAACCTTCCGGACCGCCTGATACACTGTCTGTCTCGCTTACTCCCCGGCGGACGGCTTCGACTCCCCATCGGGAGGCGCCGCCTCTCCCTCCGCCTTCCGCTTCTCCTCAGCGGCGTTCCATTGCAGAATCGCCTCGTTCAGAGAATACATCTTCGCGTCCAGCATATCCACTACGTCGGCACAGGCCTTCAGTTCCTTCTGCAGGAACTCAGGCGCATCGCCGCCCAGTTTATAATACATCTTGTGTTCCAGACTGGCCCAGAAGTCCATGGCCACCGTCCGGATCTGGATTTCCACCTTCGTCTCCACCGGTCCCTCGGTCAGATAGACCGGGATCGTCACCACCATATGGTAGCTCTTGTAACCGTTGGGCTTCGGATTCTTGATGTAATCCTTCACATACAGAACTGTGATATCGGCCTGTCGTGATATCATATCCGCAATCTGGTAGATATCCGATGTAAATGAACAGATAATCCGCACGCCTGCCACGTCGTTGAGCTTCTCCGTCATGTTGAAGGTATTCACCTCACAGCCCATGCGTTTCAGCTTCTTGACAATGCTCTCCGGCGTCTTGAGCCTGGACTTCACATGCTCAATGGGATTATAGCTGTATATGTGTACAAACTCGCTGTTCAGCACCTCGATCTTCACATTCATCTGCTTTAAGGCAGAATTATAAATGAACATCAGCGAGTTCCACTGGTCGATCTGGTCATAGGACTTGGGGATATAGGTCATACGTATCCCTCCTCGTTCGATATGATAATGCGATCGTTATTCCTTGATGTCCAGACCCTTAAGCAGGTCACCCAGCCCTGTGGTAACCGGCGCGGAATTCTTATAATGGAAATCGCTCTTCTCCTCGCGTCCTTCTCTCGGTTCGCGTCCCTCGCGGTTCTCACGCGGCGCCCTCGGCCCGCGGGACCCTCTGGCGGGTCTTTCGTCGCCGTCTTCCTCCTCGAGCGCTTTCATACTCAGGCTGATCTTGCCGTTCGCCGTATCACGGATCTTGACCTTCACGGTCTGACCTTCCTGCAGCACGACGCCAGGATGCTTAATCCGCTGGCGGCTGATCTGAGACACATGCAGCAGGCCGGAAATGCCTTCCTCGAGGCGCACAAACGCGCCGTAGTCCTTGATGCTCTCGACAACGCCCTCGACAATAGCGCCGGGAACGTATTTCTCCCTGCGGGCCTTGCGCTCTGCATCCCTGCGCTCGCGCAGCAGTTCCTTCGCAGACAGAACCAGTCTTCTCTTCTCCGGATCCACCGTGATAATGTAGGTATCAATGTGCTTGCCCACGAACTCTTCCAGCTTCTCCACATAGTTCAGAGCGATCTGGGACGCCGGGATGAAAGCCTTCATGTCATCGACGAACGCAATGGCTCCGCCCTTGACGATCTCTTTGACCTTTACATTGATGACTTCCTTATCTTCCATCTT
>CANQFR010000101.1 GCA_947599905.1 uncultured Lachnospiraceae bacterium | reverse complement strand
AGTTGCTTAGATTTACAACCCCGGTATCTCGACGAGGTTGCAGACAGGAGTGGTCTGCCGTTGGGGGAGTGCATGACGATTCTGCTTGAACTCGAACTGAAGGGTTACGTTATGCAGCCGACAGGCCATTATTATGTGAAAAAGATTTAGAGGAGCAGAGGCATGGCAAAGTATCTGGTAATCGTGGAGTCACCTGCGAAGGTCAAGACGATTAAGAAATTCCTGGGGAGCAATTATGAGGTGGACGCCTCCGGCGGACACGTCAGGGACCTTCCCAAGAGCCAGCTGGGTATCGACGTCGAACACGACTACGAGCCCAGGTACATCACAATCCGCGGCAAAGGCGATGTTTTGGCGAAGCTTCGCAAAGAAGTGAAAAAAGCGGATGTGATCTATCTGGCGACCGACCCGGACCGCGAGGGCGAGGCCATTTCCTGGCACCTGATGAAAGCCCTGAAGCTGGACGAGATCGAAGGAAAGAAAGTCTGCCGCATCAGCTTCAATGAAATCACGAAGAACGCGGTGAAGGCCTCGTTAAAGGAACCGAGACAGCTGGATATGAACCTGGTGGACGCCCAGCAGACCAGGCGGATTCTGGATCGGATGGTAGGATACCGCATCAGCCCGTTATTGTGGGCTAAGGTGAAGCGTGGACTGAGCGCAGGCCGCGTACAGTCCGCAGCTCTGCGCATGATCTGCGACAGGGAGGAAGAGATCGAGGCGTTCATCCCGGAGGAATTCTGGGAACTGGAGGCCGACCTGCTCGATACTCCCGGGACGGCGGAGGCAGGGAACGCAGCGGGTGCGGCGGCAGCTGTGAGTGCGAACGCACCTGCAGCTGCGAAGGCATCGGCGGCAGCGAAGGCGTCTGCGGGCGCGAAAGCGGCTCCGGCGAAAAAAGCCGGGAAGAAGCCGCTGACCGCCAGGTTCTACGGCGACGCAAACGGCAGGATGGAACTGACATCAAAGGAAGACGTGGAGCGTGTCCTGACTGCCCTTAAGGGCTGCCGCTATGTGGTGGATGAGGTGAAGAAAGGCGAACGCATCAGGAAGGCGCCGCTTCCGTTTACCACCAGCACCCTGCAGCAGGAAGCGTCGAAGCTTTTGAATTTCCCGACCCAGAAGACCATGCGTTTAGCCCAGCAGTTATATGAGGGCGTGACGGTGAAAGGGCACGGCACCATTGGCCTGATCACTTATCTGCGTACCGATTCCACCCGCGTGGCGGAAGAGGCAGCCGCAGCGGCCCAAAGCTACATCGGGGAGACTTACGGCCCGGAATACGCGGCCGGGGGAGATTCCCGCGGCAAAAGCAAAGGCGCCAACATCCAGGACGCCCATGAGGCCATCCGCCCCACGGATATCCGTCTGACGCCCGCGCAGGTTAAGGATTCCCTGGATCGGGATTCCTTCCGGCTCTATCAGCTGATCTGGAAGCGGTTTACGGCCAGCCGCATGACGTCCGCGGTCTATGAGACTGTGGCGGTGAAGGTGAAGGCGGGAGCATATTATTTTAATCTTTCCGCGGCAAGACGGGTGTTCGACGGCTATCTGTGCGTCGGCATGGACGATGAGGAGGAAGAGCCGAATCTGTCTCTGGAGAACCTGACCGAAGGAAAGGAACTGGAACTGGCAAAGCTGCGCGAGAGCCAGCATTTCACCCAGCCGCCGGCGCATTATACGGAGGCTTCGCTGGTGAGAGCACTGGAGGAAGAAGGCATTGGCCGGCCGAGTACTTACGCGCCGACAATCACCACCCTTCTCGGCCGCCGTTATGTGGCCAGGGAGAAGAAGAATCTGTATGTGACAGAGCTGGGCGAGGTGGTGAACCGCATCATGAAGGAGAATTTCCCAAGCATCGTGGATGTGAAATTCACGGCCAACATGGAATATCTGCTGGACGGCGTGGGAGACGGCTCCGTGGACTGGAAGACCGTGGTGCGTAATTTTTATCCGGATCTGGATGCGGCCGTGAAGGCGGCGGAGAAGGATCAGCAGTCCGTTACGGTCGAGGATGAGCTAAGCGACGAGGTCTGCGAACTCTGCGGCCGCCGGATGGTCATCAAGTACGGCCCTCACGGGAAATTCCTGGCCTGTCCGGGGTTCCCGGAATGTAAGAACACAAAGCCTTATCTGGAGAAGATCGGCGTCGCCTGCCCGAAGTGCGGCGGCGAGCTGGTCGAGAAAAAGACAAGGAAAGGCAGACGGTATTACGGCTGCGCAAACAGCCCGGCGTGCGACTTTATGTCGTGGCAGAAGCCGTCGGCGGTCCGCTGCCCCCGGTGCGGAAGTTATATGGTAGAGAAGGGCAGCAGGCTGCTCTGCAGCAATGAAACCTGCGGTTACAGCGCTGCGATGCAAGAAATGTAAATACAATTATTTGTCGCATAGAATTACTTTCATAAAGTTCAAAAAACTCTTGCCATTTAGAAAATGATATGCTATAATTTGTGCGACACTCAAGAGTTATGGCTCTTTTTTGCAACAGAGAAAGGGGTTCGGAAGTAATGAGCGTGCAGTTGTTGGACAAAACACGCAAAATTGGAAAATTATTGCATAATAATAATTCCAATAAGGTTGTCTTCAACGACATCTGTAAGGTGCTGAGTGAGATCCTGGAGTCGAATATCCTGGTCATCAGCAAGAAAGGAAAGGTGCTCGGCATCGGGACATGGCCCGGTGTGGAGGAGATCGAGGAACTGATCGGCGAGCATCTCGGCGGCTTTATTGACAAGCTGCTGAACGAGAGACTCTTAAGCATCCTTTCCACCAAAGAGAACGTGAATCTCGCAACGCTGGGATTTACGGAGGAGAACGTAAAAAAATACCAGGCGATCATTGCGCCGATCGACATCGCAGGAGAGCGCCTGGGCACCCTGTTCATTTATAAAATGGACTGCCAGTACAACATCGACGATATCATCCTCAGCGAGTACGGAACCACCGTCGTCGGTCTCGAGATGCTTCGCTCGGTCAACGAGGAGAACGCGGAAGAGACCAGGAAAATACAGATCGTCAAGTCAGCCATCGGGACGCTGTCGTTCTCGGAGCTGGAGGCGATCACCCACATTTTCGAGGAACTGGACGGTAATGAGGGAATTCTTGTCGCATCTAAGATTGCGGACAGAGTGGGCATCACCCGCTCGGTGATCGTAAACGCGCTCCGGAAGTTTGAGAGCGCGGGCGTGATCGAATCCCGTTCATCCGGTATGAAGGGCACCTACATCAAGGTACTGAACGATGTGGTGTTCGACGAACTGAAGCAGGTGAAAAGTTCCGGGAACCGGTAGAATCGAAAAGCACATATCGGACTGATGCAGGGGAGCCGTCTCGGACGGCTTTTCTGCATTTCAGAGGGAGTGACGGAGATATGGAAGATCAGATGGACCCGCGCGGGGCAAAGCGGCAGCTGCGCGCAAGGCTTCTGGCTGAAAGACATAAACTGCCGCAGGTATATCGGCGCGCTGCGGACGGGGCGATCCGCCTGCGCCTTAAGCAGATGGAGGCGTATCGGATGGCGCGGACCGTATTCTGCTATGTGAGCGTCGCGGAAGAGGTGGATACCCGGCAGCTGATCGCGGATATGCTGGCGGATGGGAAATGTGTCGCGGTACCGAGGTGCAGCGCGGGGAAGTCGGAGACGGCGGGAGACGAAGTGCGGCGCGGGGAGACCGGAGACGGCGGGAGGCGAAAGGGTTATATGGAGGCGTACGAAATCACGTCGCCGGACGATCTTGTGCCGGGAGCCTACGGGATCCCGGAGCCGAAAGCTTACTGCCGCCCCGTGCGGCCGGAGGAAATCGATCTCTGTGTGCTTCCCTGCCTCTGCGTCGGCACCGGCGGCGTACGCCTTGGTTACGGAGGCGGGTACTATGACCGTTATCTGCCGCGGCTGCGGCAGGACGCGGTCTGTGCGGCCCTCTGCCGTGAGCGGCTGCTGGGAGCGGAACCGCCCGCGGAGCCTCATGATCGGCCGGTTGGCCTGACGGTGACGGAGGGACGCGTGATTGCTCACTGATTCATCATCATTTTATACGAATTTGCCAAATATCGTTTGCCTTTTCCTTGGGAAATGGGTATAATCAATGAAGAACGGATTTCCCCGCCGCCCGGCTTAAACGGGCTGAATCGCAAAAACAGATACAAAATGTGGTGCTTTTCTGCGGCAAAGTGCACAAATTAGCGGACTTTCGGACAGGCTTCGCCGAAATTTGACAAGGGAAAACAGATATGTTATAAAGATGTTGGAAAGAATTAAACGATATTTTCTTTCCAAAGGAGTCTGAGCTTATGAAACAGAAGCAGATCATGCTGCCTTCCCTGGAAGACGCCAAGGCATTTGTCACAGCCGCGATGAAGTGTGATTTTGATGTGGACGTCTTCTATAACCGGATTACCATCGATGCAAAGTCCATTCTGGGCGTGCTGAGCCTGGATCTGACAAAGGTTCTGACGGTTCGGTACAACGGTGAGAATGAGGAGTTCGAGGCCTTTCTGGAGAAGCAGGCGGCTAAGAGAGTGGCATAGAAGATAGAGTGTGCGGGAAAAAGAGGGAATTGTCCGGTTCGGCCGGCAGTTCCCTTTTGTGCGTTATGGGGCTCAGGCCGGCGGGGCAGCCGTCACCGCAGCGGCATTTGCAGAAAGGAGGCGGGCCGATGGACACGAAGCAGCAGAACGGCGGTATCCGTACGATCCGCGTCTCGGTCCGCGACCTCGTGGAGTTCGTCATGCGGGGCGGCGATATTGACAACCGCCGTCTTTCCGGCGCGGAGAAGGAGGCCATGCAGGCCGGCAGCCGCATCCACCGCAAGATTCAGCGCGGGAAAGGCGGCAGCTACCACGCCGAAGTAGTCATGAAGCATACGGTGGACGAAGGGGAGTTCGTAATCTCCCTGGAGGGCCGGGCCGACGGCGTAATCATCGAAGACGACGGCGTCACGATCGATGAGATCAAGGGCGTCTATCTGGATATTGACCGCCTCACCGAACCGGTGAAGGTGCATCTGGCCCAGGCCATGTGTTACGGTTATATGTACTGTGCGGATCATGGACTGACAGAGATTACGGTACAGGTAACCTATTGTAACCTTGAGACTGAAGGTATGCGTATTTTCCCGCAGGTTTTTTCATTTGACGAACTGCAGACATGGTTCGATGGCCTGATCCATGAGTATGTGAAATGGGCCCGCTACCTCCATGAACACGCCGCAAGCCGCGATCTGTCCCTGCGCGCGCTGGAATTTCCCTACACATACCGTGAGGGGCAGAAGGAGCTGGCCGTTTCAGTGTATAAAGCCATCGCCAGGAAGCGGAATCTGTTCATTCAGGCGCCGACCGGAGTAGGCAAAACACTTTCGGTGGTCTATCCCGGGCTTAAGGCCATGGGCGAGGGGCTGGCGGAGAAGATCTTTTATCTGACGGCCCGGACGATTACGCGCAGCGTGGCGGAGGAGACCTTTTCGATCCTGAAGGACCGCGGAATGCATCTGAAGTCGGTGACAATCACGGCGAAAGAAAAGCTCTGTTTTCTGGAGAAGCCGTCCTGCAATCCGGATGACTGCCCATACGCGAAAGGCCATTTTGACCGGGTCAATGACGCGGTCTGGGATTTGATTCACCGGGAATTCGGGATCACGCGGGAACTGATTCTGCGCTATGCGGAAGAATACCGGGTCTGTCCCTTCGAGTTCTGTCTGGACGTGAGCAACTGGGTGGACGCGGTGATCTGCGATTATAACTATGTCTTTGATCCGGATGTGCGGCTGAAGCGGTATTTCTCCGACGGTATGGAGGGCGAATACCTCTTTCTCGTGGACGAGGCCCATAATCTGGTCTCCCGGGCCAGGGATATGTACAGCGCCGCGCTGATCAAGGAGGACGTGCTGCTGGCGAAGCGGCTCCTGTCCGGCAAAAGCCCGAAGGTGTGCCGGTATCTGGAGCGGGTCAATAAGCTGCTGCTGGCGATGAAGCGGGAGACCGAGGGCTATGTGGTCCATGAGGAAATCAACGCGCTGGCGGTGCTTCTCAATTCCCTCTATGGGGAACTGGAGAATTTCCTGGACGACAACCGGCAGTTCGAGAACCGGGAACAGGTGCTGGATTTCTATTTTGAGCTGCGAAGTTTTCTGATGGTATATAACAGGCTGGATGAGGCGTACACCATTTATTCGGAAATCCTTCCGGACGGGCAGTTTATGGTGAAGCTGTTCTGTATGAACCCGGCAGGGAATCTGAAGGAGTGCCTGGAAAAAGGGCGCAGCACCATTTTCTTCTCGGCGACGCTGCTGCCGGTGAATTACTACAAGGAACTGCTAAGTGGGAATCTGGAGGATTACGCGGTCTACGCCGAGTCCCCGTTTCCGCGAAAGAACAGGCTGCTTCTGGTGGCGGATGACGTCAGCAGCCGGTATACCAGAAGAAACCGGCGCGAATATGAGAAGGTGGCAGACTATATCCGGGCGGCGGCATGCGGCCGTAAGGGGAATTATATGGTATTCTTTCCTTCATATGCCTACCTGAATGAAGTGATGGCGGTGTGGGAGGAGAAGGAGCGTGACAGGGAGAAGCTGTTCGGAAATGGGCAAGGAATCGCTGCATTCGATGAGAACAGCATGTGGACGCAGCCGGTCACAGTCGTCTGTCAGGACAGCCGGATGAACGAGGCGCAGAAGGAAGAATTCCTGCGTATGTTCGAGGAGGAGCGAGAGGAATCGCTGGCGGCTTTCTGCGTGATGGGCGGCGTGTTCTCCGAGGGGATCGATCTGAAGGAGGAGCGGCTGATCGGTGCCATCGTGGTGGGCGCGGGCCTGCCGATGGTCTGTACGGAACAGGAACTTCTGAAGGCGTTCTTTGACAGGCAGGAAAAGCGGGGCTTCGATTACGCTTACCAGTATCCGGGGATGAACAAGGTGCAGCAGGCGGCCGGGCGCGTGATCCGCACGATGGAGGACCGGGGCGTGATCCTTTTGCTCGATGACCGCTTCCTGCGGGATGATTACCAGACGCTGTTTCCGAGGGAATGGCGGCCCTTCTCGGTGGTGAACCGCCGGACGGTGGGACAGGCCATTGAGGCCTTCTGGAATTGTGAACCGGGCGCGGTCAGAGAACTGTAGATGCCGCAGCGGGGCAAAAGGAACCGGCGTACGTACAGGCAATAAATTTAGGAAAGGTGAGGATCGTATATGGCGAAAGAGTATGACATTTTCCAGATGTATGTAAATGAAATATCTGCGATCAGGACCTGCGACGCAGCGGAGAATGCCGTGCTGTCCCTGAAAGCAGCGGCGGGCGACGATGCGGCCAAAAGCCGGCTGATCGAAGGCAATCTGAAATATGTGCTGGAGCTGAGCCGCAACCTGATAGGCAAGGGCGTGCCGGCCGGTGATCTGGTGCAGGAGGCCAATATGGCGCTTCTGATGGCCGTGGAGGAGTATGATCCGGCAGCATACGGAGAGAATGCGGATGCGGAAGATAACATTGTCTTAGGAGACACCGCATCGGACAGAAACGGCCGCTTTGAAAGCTTTCTGGAAAAGCGCGTGAAGGCGGCCCTGCAAGCGGCTGTCGATGAGCATAAGGCCCAGAGAAAAATTGGGAAGAAGGTGCTGGACCGGGTCAATCTGCTTCAGGATGTCTCCAAAGAAATGGCGGAGGAGCTGGGCCGCGAAGCTACGGTGCCGGAATTGGCGCAGCGGCTTAAGATGACTGAGGAGGAAGTGAAGGATATCATGAAGGTGGCGTTGGATGCGCTGAAGGCATTGGGCGAGGATGCAGGATAGGATTCGGATCATTGCCTGCGCTCTGTTCGGGTTCAGGACAACCTGGCCCGGTATGGGGAATTTTCCGGGCGAATCACCGATCAGGCTGAACATGCGGTGCTGCAGGATTTCATCCGATCAGAATCATAGGGAATTGGGGGGACGTATGAAACAGGAGTATCTGAAGAAATATTTTGGCTATGACCGCTTCCGCGAAGGTCAGGAGACATTGATCGATGGCATCCTTGCGGGGCGTGATGTTTTGGGGATCATGCCGACCGGGGCCGGCAAGTCCATCTGCTATCAGATCCCGGCGCTGATGCTGGATGGTATCACGCTGGTGGTCTCGCCGCTGATCTCCCTGATGAAGGATCAGGTGGAAGCGCTGAATCAGGCGGGGATCCACGCCGCATTTCTCAACAGTTCCCTGACGCCGGCCCAGTACCGGAAGGCGCTGTCATTGGCCGGGCAGGGAAGGTATCCGATTATCTATGTCGCTCCGGAACGTCTTCTGAATGATGAATTCCTTTCTTTCGCCTGCAGTGTGCGAATCGCAATGGTGGCGGTGGACGAGGCCCACTGCGTGTCCCAGTGGGGGCAGGATTTCCGCCCCAGTTATCTGCGTATTCCTGAATTTATCGGCCGGCTTCCTTCGCGTCCGGTGGTCAGCGCGTTCACGGCCACGGCGACTGCCCAGGTGCGTGACGATATCATCGATCTGCTGAAGCTTCAGGATCCGCTGGTGCTGGCTACGGGATTTGACCGGAAGAATCTGTATTTTGGCGTGGAGACGCCGAAAGACCGGTACGCAGCGGTAAAGGCGTATCTGAAAAAACATCCGGGAGAGAGCGGCATCATTTACTGCCTGACCCGGAAGGCGGTCGAGGATGTGTGCGGCCGTCTGATCCGCGAC
>CANQFR010000100.1 GCA_947599905.1 uncultured Lachnospiraceae bacterium | reverse complement strand
AACTATATCATGATCTACGGCCATTTCGGCGTTCCGAAAATGGGCGTGGCCGGCGCGTCGTGGGCGACGATCATCGGCCAGTCGGTGGCTTTCGGCATTGCCATGTGGATTTCCTTCTGTAAAAAGCATTATGTCTATCTGGATCTGCGCGAGAAATTCAAATTCGACCGTGACCTTATGGGCCGCGTAATCAGCATCGGCATTCCGTCGATGCTGGAGCAGCTGTTCATGCGGGCCGGCATCATCATTTACACCCGTCAGGTCACCGGCCTTGGCGATCTGATCTACGCGACGCACCAGGTGTGCATGAGCATCCAGTCCATGACATTTATGATGGGCCAGGCCTTCGCCAACGCGGCCACAACGCTGATGGGCCAGTCCATAGGCAAGCGGCGCTACGACATGTCGGCGGTCTATATGCGTCTGACGAGAAACCTAGGCATCGCCTCGTCATTTGTCTTAATGGCCCTGATGGTCTTCTTTAATGAAGAGATCATCGGCCTGTTCAAGGATTCGGCGGAAGTTATCGCGTTGGGCGCTCCGATCCTCCTCCTTCTGGCGGCCAGCCAGCCCTTCCAGGCGGATCAGTTCATCGTCTCCGGCGGTCTGCGCGGCGCGGGGGATACCCGCTACACCGCGGTCGTGACGGCGATCACGGTGCTGGGCGTGCGTTCCCTGGTCTGCATCGCGCTGATCAGCGTCTTCCACCTGGGCCTCTGGGGCGCCTGGATCGCTCTGGTCGCGGATCAGTGCATGCGCACGGTGCTGATGGGCATGCGGTACCACTCCGGGAAATGGAAGCAGATCAGCGTGAAGAATACGATACATGCGGAGGAATAAGGGGTTCTCGGGGGGCCCGGTATCAAACGGCAGGATTGTAATTGCGGCTGCCAGATGTTATACTTGTCGCAGATGCTGCAAAAAAATAAACGAATGAGGGAGTTTGCCATGGCAGAGCAGGAAAACAGCAGAGATCTGATCAGCGTATTATGGAGCGGAGCGGATATACTTCGTTCGAAGATGGACGCGAATGAGTATAAGGACTATTTGCTGGGAATTGTTTTTTACAAATATTTGTCGGATTCCTTTTTACTTAAAGTATACGACCTGATCTATGATGAAAAACCGGACACTTTAAGAACGGCGCTGGAAGCCTACAAAGAGGCGCTGCTTGACGAGAGCGCGGATGAATTAATGGAGCAGGTCAGGGAAGAATGCCATTATGTGATCGAGCCGGAACTGACGTATACCTGTTTTGCGGATGCGGCCAGAAATAACTCGTTCAATCGGGAAGAACTGCAGAAGGCGTTCAATAACATTGAACAGAGCGATCCGTTATTTGCGGATCTTTTCACGGATATGATCTGTATTCGAACCGGCTGGGAACCGGCGACCAGAAACAAAGCGACACGATTTCCAGTCTGATCAAGGAAATAGACCGGGCGGATCTGCTGAATACGGACGGAGATGTGCTTGGAAATGCGTATGAATACCTGATCGGCCAGTTTGCGTCAGAGACAGGCAAGTAAGCCGGCGAATTCTATACGCCGCAGGCAGTATCGAAGATTTTGACAAGAATAGCGATCACAGGGCAGGAAGATAAGCGGGGATTGACGGTATATGATCCCTGCATGGGCTCCGGCTCGCTTCTGCTGAACGCGAAGAAATACGCGGCGGAACCGGCGTACATTCATTATTATGGCCAGGAATTAATGACATCCACCTATAACCTTGCAAGAATGAATATGTTTCTGCACGGAATCGTTCCGGAGAATCAGAAACTCCGCAACGGCGACACCTTGGACGCCGACTGGCCGACCGACGAAGAAACGGATTTTAACATGGTGCTCATGAATCCGCCCTATTCGGCCAAATGGAGCGCTGCTCCCGGTTTTCTGCAGGATGAGAGATTCAGCGACTACGGGGGGGCTGGCCCCCAAGTCGAAAGCTGATTACGCATTCCTGCTGCATGGCCTTTATCATTTGAAGAGTAACGGAACCATGGCGATCGTCCTGCCCCCCGGAGTCCTGTTCCGGGGAGCAGCAGAAGGCAAGATCAGAGAGAAACTGCTTCGCTCCGGCAATATATATGCGGTGATCGGTCTGCCTGCCAATCTGTTTTATAACACGTCCATACCTACCTGCATCGTTGTATTGAAAAAGCACAGAGAGGGGCGGGATGTGCTGTTTATTGACGCGTCTCGGAAATTCGAAAAAGGAAAGAAGCAGAATACCATGACCGAAGAACATATTGATTCTGTCGTGAAGCTGTACAATCACAGAGAAACCGTGGAGAGGGAATCTTTTCTTGCGAGTTTCGAGGATATTGCGAAGAACGATTTCAATCTCAACATTCCCAGATATGTGGATAATTTTGAAAAAGAGGAAGAAATCGATCTGGACGCCCTGTTAAACCAGATGAAGCAGACCGAAGACGAGATGAACCGGATCCAGAAAAGCCTTGTGTCCATCATGAAAGATCTGGCTTCCACGGATGAGAGCGTCATGTCTTCGCTGAGTAGCTTTATTGATATGCTGGAAGGGGGAAATCGGCATGAGTAGTCCAAAGATTCGGTTCAAAGGGTTTAGTGATGATTGGGAACAGCGTAAGCTGGGGGAAGTTTGCGTTTCATTTGAATATGGGCTTAACGCTGCGGCGAAAGATTATGATGGAGAAAATAAGTATATTAGGATAACGGATATCGATGACGAAACAAGAGTTTTTCTTCAAAGTAATTTAACGACACCTGATTTTTCATTAGAATATGCAGATAATTATTTGTTGCAGAAGGGAGATATTGTATTTGCAAGAACAGGTGCAAGTGTCGGAAAAACCTATATTTACAGGGAGAATGACGGAAAAGTTTATTACGCGGGTTTCCTAATAAGGGCTAGAATAAAACCAGAGTATAATGCAGAATTTGTTTTTCAAAATACTCTAACCATGGAATACGAAAAGTATATTAAGATTACATCTCAGCGGTCGGGGCAACCTGGTATCAACGCTCAAGAGTATGCTGAATATGCATTTTTCGCACCCCAAATAGAAGAACAAATGCAGATTGGAGGTTTCTTCCGATCCCTCGACACCCTTATCACCCTTCACCAGTGTAAGCAGCTTTTTTTCACCAAAATTGTTTCTTCACTGAAATACAGCGTAAGCCCCAATATTGACCAGTTTCAAGCCCAGCAGAAGGAGATTTCATGGATAAAATCGTATTATACCACGGCAGTCCGAATAAGGAAGTGGTTCCGCAGTTTGGACTTGGAGATGACAGGCATGATTATGGCCGGGGATTCTATTTGACGGACGACATTGATCTCGCGAAAGAATGGGCTGTGTGCCGTCCCGGAGATTCGAATGGCTGGGTTCATCAATTTGAATTGGATCTGGATGGACTTGAAATAATGGATTTCGGGAAGTATACGGTGCTGGCATGGCTTGCGGAACTGATGAAGCATCGGGAAGCGTCCGATTCCAAGCGGTATCGTATGCTTTCGAGTAAATTTATTGAAAAATATGGAATTGATACTGCTAACTATGATATCATGAAAGTGTGGAGAGCCAATGAGCGCTTATTCAAAGGCGTATCTGGATGAGGTCGTAGAGAATCAGGGGAAGCTCTTTGATTATGTGGCTTCAGAGTATCCCGACAGCGATACGGAAGATTTTATCTGTTCCTACATGAAAAGTAAAACGAGACAGTATGTGGATGAGGCGCAGGCGTTCGTCTGTACGATGGACGCCAGAGATCTGTGGTCGTATTTCTGTAGGACGGAGAAGTACGTGCTTAAGCTCGGAAAATCAATGAAAGGATTTCTTCCTGACTGGATCGGGGAATTCTATGCGTATTATCAATGGCAGTATGATCTTCCCGGCCGGGAACTGATCGAGAAAGTACCCCTCGATTACCTGAAGAAGGCTTATGCGGGGCTTCATGATCTTGATCTTGAACTGGCGGTGAAAAAGGTGGGCAAGGTCTGACAGAAAGGGATCTCATAGGAGAAAAATAGTAAACCGACCTGCCGGTCTGAGCAAAATTACCAATAAGAGCAGAATAACAAATGAGATCAGAATTACGAATGAGGGGGAAACGCAAAAATGGCAGAATTAGAGTCCATGATCGAAAAGAAGCTGATCGAGCAGCTTGTCATGGGGGATTCCCAGTGGGTATACCGAAAAGATCTGAAGACAGAGACGGATCTGTGGGCGAACTTCAAGTATATTCTGGAACAGAATAATAAGGAGCGGCTGAACGGAAAGAATCTGTCGGACAGCGAGTTTGAACAGGTGAAGAATCAGCTGCAGTTTTCTTCGTTCTATAAGGCAGGAGAATGGCTTGTCGGGGAGAATGGTAAAGTTCAGGTTCATGTTCAGAGGGATACCGAACGGCTGCACCTGGTCGTGATGAATCATGAGCATGTGGCTGGCGGCAGCAGCGTCTATGAGGTGATCAATCAGTACAGCGCCCTGCAGACGGACGAGGATTTCTTTGCGCCTGCCAGAGACAGAAGATTTGATGTGACGCTCATGATCAACGGGCTTCCCATGATCCATATTGAACTGAAGAATAAGCAGCATTCTTACATGGATGGTTTCTGGCAGATCAAGAAATACATCGGCGAAGGGAAATTCACCGGTATCTTTTCCGCTGTTCAGATGTTTGTGATCAGCAACGGCATCGATACGAAATATTTCTCGGCGGCGCAGGATACGGAACTGAATCCGAAGTTTATCAGCGGGTGGCTGGATCGGGGGAATCGTCCCGTGACGGATTATCTCGAATTTGCCCGAAGCGTTCTCAGCATTCCGCAGGCGCATGAGATGATCGCCAGGTATACGGTACTGGACGAGGAGGCGCGGAAGCTGATCCTGCTTCGCCCGTACCAGATCCATGCGATCGAGGCGATTCGGGAAGCGTCGAAAACGGGTCGTTCCGGTTTCGTCTGGCATACGACCGGTTCCGGCAAGACGCTGACTTCCTATAAAGCGACCAGAAATCTTCTGATGGATATTCCGGCGATCGATAAGGCAATCTTCCTGATCGATCGGAAAGACCTGGATATGCAGACCACGTCGGCTTTCCAGACTTATGCAAATAATGATCTGGTGGATGTGGATCAGACGGATAATGTGACGGATCTTAGGAATAAACTGCGTTCCGACGACCGACAGGTGATTGTCACGACGATCCAGAAAATGCAAATTCTGATCGCAAGGAGACTGAAAGAGGGAACGCCGGGATACGACAAGATTAAGAATCTTCGGATCGCGTTTGTTGTAGATGAGTGCCACCGGGCTGTTACGCCGAGTACAAAGCGGGATCTGGAGCGGTTCTTCGGCAAGTCTCTCTGGTTCGGGTTTACCGGAACGCCCAGATTCGCGGAGAATCCGTATCCGCAGATGGGGGACCTGCCGCGAACGACAGAGGACTTGTATGGGAAATGCCTGCATAAGTATACGATCCAGAATGCGATCCATGACAATGCGGTTCTGGGATTTCAGGTCGAGCACAACGGCCCTAAGAATATGGCGGATGAGACAGACAGCAGGCTCTATGACAATGAGACGCATATGCTGCAGGTTCTGGATATTATTTTGAATAAGTCGTATCACAAACTGGGATTCCAGAATGGAAAGGGAATGACTTACGAGGCGCTGCTGACCACGAGCTCCATCCGTCTGGCGCAAAAATACTATGATCTGCTGACAAAGGTTAAGAACGGCGAGACAGAGCTTGTAATCAGTGAGAAGATGAAGCAGGTTCTGCCGGATTTCCCGAAGTTCGCCATCACTTATTCCGTTTCGGAAAATGAGGAAGGTTCGCAGGTAAACCAGCAGAAAATGCAGGAGTCGCTAAACGATTATAACCGGATGTTCGGCACGAAATACGAGATTTCCCAGATCCAGGGCTATAACGCGAACCTGAATAAACGCCTTGCCAGAAAGGAACCGAAGTTCCAGAGCAGGAGTGAACAGCTGGATCTGGTCATTGTCGTGGACCGGCTGCTGACCGGATTTGACGCCCCCTGCATGTCGACGATTTTCATGGACAGGCAGCCTATGGGACCCCATGATCTGATTCAGGCGTTTTCAAGAACAAACCGTATTTTTGATAAAAATAAAGCCTACGGCCAGATCGTGACCTTCCAGGCTCCGGTACTATTTAAGGAGAGCGTTGATACGGCTGTCAAACTGTATTCGGCGGGTGGAACAAAGGAAGCTATGCTTGCAGAGTGGGACGAGGTGGAAGCGGCATTTCGCAAGGCCCTGGCGGCGCTTCGCATAGCGGCTCCGACGCCTTCCGATGTTCCCGACCTGTCGCTGAAGGAAAAGAAACTGTTTGTCAAACTGTTTCAGAACTTCGACCGGCTGTTTGCCCAGCTGCGGTCCTTTTCAAACTATGATGACAGCATGCTTTCCGGCTATGGGATCACGCAGGAGGAATATGACGATTATGCGGGACATTATCTGAATGCCCTGAATGAGATATATGATCCGGATAACCCGGATGAGCCGGACGATCTGTCTGTGGACCCGGATTACGAGCTGATGGCGTACAGCAGTACGAAGATTGATTATGAGTACATCATCAATCTGATCCAGCACATTGTCACGCCGGATGAGGACGAAGAACCGGACACGCCCCCGGAAAGGCAGAAAAAGCTGGATGAGGTTAAACAATACATCGAAGAGCTTCACAGGGACAATCCTAAAGTTGCGGATATTATGTCCCAGCTGGTCGGTGAGATCGAAGCGGATGAGAGCCGTTACAGGGGACAGTCCATCCTGAATATCGTTGAGAAGATGAAGCAGGAATGCATTGACCGGGTGATCACGGATTTCTGTATCACATGGTACGCTTCGAAGGATGATGTTATGTATGCGGCGATGCATTGCAGAAACGGGCAGATTCCGAATGAGAGCGCGATCAAGGCGACGGTTGATTTTACCAGCTATAAGGCGGCGCGGGAAAAGGCGCTTCCCAAGTTCAAATATTACGCGCAGATGATAGCGGAACTGCGGAAAACACTGAATGAAGAAATCAGGCCGCTTTTGGATCATTGATTACGTATGCACGTTTATATCAGCGTAAGCATTTTCACAAAAATGGAGGTAGCTTATGCTAAACGATATAGACAGGGGAACACTTTTTCATGAATATTACAGGCAATGGGTGGATGTGTACAAGAATGGCGCTATCCGGGATGCGACTTTGGCCAAGTACCTGATGACGCAGAAGTGGGTTGAAAAGCTGGCGCCGGATCTGAGGGTTTCAGAACTGACGAGAACAGCGTACCAGCGTCTTCTGAACGATTATGCGAAGGAGCATGAGAGGCAGACGACGCTGGATTTTCATCATCAGCTGAAAGGGGCGGTTCTCGATGCGGTTGATGAGGGGCTGATCGAAAGAGATCCGACCAGAAAGGCGATTATCAAGGGGAAACAGCCGCGCGCAAAGAAGATCAAATACCTGAATCAGTTCGAACTCCATACATTGATCGCCCATCTTGATATCAGGCAGGAAGTGAATTGGGATTGGTTTATTCTTCTGGTTGCGAAAACCGGGATGCGTTTCTCAGAAGCGCTGGCTGTCACGCCGGGAGATTTTGATTTCGCCAGACAGACATTGTCGGTCGGAAAGACCTGGGACTATAAGGGGGCGGGAGGCTTTCTGCCAACGAAAAATAAATCTTCGGTCAGGAAGATCCAGATCGACTGGCAGGTCGTCGTGAAATTTTCGGAACTGGTTAAGGGGATGCCGGAAGACAGGCCGATTTTTGTCGGGGAGGAAAAGATCTACAATTCCACGGTGAACGATGTGCTTGCCAGGCACTGTAAGGAATGCGGGATTTCGGTTATATCGATCCACGGGCTTCGCCACACGCACGCGTCCCTTCTTCTGTTTGCCGGCGTGTCGATCGCCAGTGTGGCCCGCCGTCTGGGTCACGCGAGTATGACGACGACACAGAAGACGTATCTGCACATTATTCAGGAGCTTGAAAACAAGGATGTGGATCTGGTAATGAGGACATTATCCGGCTTATAAGGATTTATCATATCAATTGGCATGCTTACGCTGAAATTCGTGCAAATTTCATTCTGGACATTGAAGAAATTTCCTTGTATTTACAAAAAACCTATGCTATAATGCTACCTTGAAGTGACGCGCCCACCTGACAACGGCGATTCACATACATGATTCACGCAGAGTTTAAGGAGGAACCGAAAGCATGAGTTTACAGGTAGAAAATCTTGAGAAGAACATGGCGAAGCTGACGATCGAGGTGCCGGCGGAGCAGTTTGACGCGGCGATCAAGACAGCATTTAACAGGAATAAGAACCGTTTCAATATTCCGGGCTTCCGCAGGGGCAAGGCGCCGCTGCAGATGGTCGAGAAGATGTACGGTGTGGAGGTACTTTTTGAAGATGCCGCCAATATCGTGATGGACGAGACCTATTCGGACGCCGTGAGCGAGAGCGGACTCCAGCTCGTATCCCGGCCGGATATCGACGTCGTACAGATCGAGAAAGGCAAGCCGTTTATTTATACCGCAACCGTGGCTGTGAAGCCGGAGGTTACCCTTGGCGAGTATAAGGGCGTCGAGGTCGAGAAGGCGGACGCTGAGGTGACCGACGCGGATGTGGAAGCGGAGCTTAAGCGTGTGCAGGATCAGAACTC
>CANQFR010000099.1 GCA_947599905.1 uncultured Lachnospiraceae bacterium | reverse complement strand
ATTCCCTCCTTCTGAATTCAAGAAATCTTATAAATACGGTAAAATCTTCTTCATTACTTTTGCGTTCGTCTCATCGGTCACGATATCTTTTCTAAGATTTCTCTTTCTCTTGGGGGACTTCTTCGTCAGGATATGGGACTTATAAGCCTTGTTCCTGACTAACTTACCGGTACCGGTCACTTTGAAACGCTTTGCAGCCGCTCTGCTGGTCTTCATTTTAGGCATAACTGATTCCTCCTTGTACTGTCTATTCTAGCGTTTTGCAGATAAAAACATCACCATGCTTCTTCCTTCCACCTTGGACGGCTTGTCAATGATCGCGATATCGGAAAGAGCCTGCGCAAAGTCATCCAGAATGTGCCTGGACTGCGCCATATGCGCCATCTCACGGCCGCGGAAACGCAGCGTTACCTTGACCTTGTCGCCCTTCTCCAGAAACTTCCTGGCAGCGCCGACCTTCGTATTCAGATCGTTGGTGTCAATATTCGGCGACAGACGCACTTCCTTGACTTCGATGATATGCTGTTTCTTCTTCGCTTCTTTCTCCTTGCGGGCCTGCTCGTAACGGTACTTGCCGTAATCGATAATCTTGCAGACCGGCGGTTTCGCGCCGGGGGCGATCTTCACCAGATCCAGCTCCGCCTCATGGGCCAGCTGCAGCGCTTCCCTGGGCGACATGATGCCCAACTGCTCCCCGTTCTCACCGATCAGGCGGATCTCCCTGTCCCTGATCTGTTCGTTGATCATTAACTCGCTAATTGTCGTTCACCTCCAAAATGTTTTCGAACCATGTACTTTGCAAAACAAAAGCAGATAGCACACACTATCCGCCCGACAAATGAATCGCATGAAAATGACTCACGCTTCATCGCTATAAACCAGGGTCACTTGCTCGTGCCGAGGTGAGGTGGATACCTGCTTTCCTGTGCGGTTATTTCCATAACCTATGTAACTATACTATGACCGGTGGGAAATGTCAACTGTTTTTTTCAGAAATCACCGAACGCTGTTTTTTTCAGAAATCACCGAACGCCGGAGCGGGCGATAAGCCAGCTTACCGCCCTGGACCGGCGCCTGTACCGTGCTTTGCTCTGCACGGTCCTTCCTCTCCAGTGCTTCCGGCCGCCTTCCGCCCGGCCGTCTACCTCATCAGAAACGTCGCGCACTCTGTCTGTTCCGCCTCCGACGCGCCGTCGCCTGCTATCCCGATCCGTTCCGCCTCGCAGCGGCGCTCACGGTTATAGACGCAGTTCACGGCCTCGCAGTCAACCTCCAGACGGCTCTCCGGCGTCTTGAACAGGTTCTTAAACGAGCCCTCCGAGTTCCTGTCAAAGCTCCCGCAGCAGGTCTCGTAAGTCTCCCGCGCCCCGCTTCCGTCCACGATAATCGCCTGTTTGCAGCAGCGGTTCTCTGCATTATGAAGGCAATTCGTTACATTGCATTCCAGTTTCGTCATGGTAATGTCCTCCTGCATGAATTCATGACAGGCCGCCCGGGAATTGTCTTCATCTCCGCCGGAGATTTCACTTTCCGCGGCAGCCAGCATCACGTTTGCAGGATTAGAATACCCGTTTCGGACCGGATTATTACGATAAACTCAAAGTCCGAGTGTACTGAAACTGTATAATATCATGCAGAGCAGTCCTGATATAGGCATCCTCCTGATGCATCGTCTCTACAATCGCATTTTTTGAAACTCTGCCGAATCTCCGGATAACTGCGTCAAGTATTTCCATGTCTTCAAATGTCAGATAACGATACTCCTTGTCTTCTGTAGGAAGAAATTCATATCCTGTACCATCACCCATTTCAACCTCCTCACAGTGTATGCTGCTGAGGTCAACAATTGATTCATATGCCACCGGTACAGCCCCCATCGGTAACGCACGATACACCAATCCGGATATCGAGTGCCCGCGGCGTTTATAGGAAAGCGCATCCGCATACCAAAGCATCTTCATGAGCTTAACCCGGAATAAATTCTCCACCATTGGGGAATTTGCATAGTAGCGAATCATATCGACAACAACATCCAGCGATAAACTCTTACCGCCGGTAGCTTCGGGATTGCGAAGGAACCTGGCATATTTGGACATGACAGCGCTCCTCAGATACAGGTCATGATTCTGCTCAAACAATGCTGTCCCGATTTCTGCATATCTGGCATAAGACGTTGCTGAAAGAGATTTCTTCTCTGCATTGAGCAACTGAAGAAACCATTCCGGATCGGAATCCAGTTTTCGAAGAATCATATCATGTGCAGCATCCTGTACCTGATGGCTTTCATAACGTGTGATAGTTTTCCCTCCCCATCCCAATAAGAGACACAAATCACTTTGACTGATGCCGTATTTCGACCGAATTGCTACAATCTGAACAGAGGTGAGAAGTCCCTCCTTTTCTCGATAGGCATCCTTCATGGCTATATCATTCATGGAAATCTGCCGTTCATCCGCATAAGTTTCGTCTGTCCGATCGCAATAAAAGTACTCCGCATTGTATTCAACAGACACACCCTTAAATATATTCTGTTCATTCACTGTAATGGTCTGCACCGCATGCTTTTCCATACAACAGGGGCACAGCATGATTTCACTGCTCAGGATCTTCATGAAGTCGCACCTCCTTATTTCTTTTTGTAGGGAAACACGTCAGAGGTAAAAGGAATTTCAGCATAGTGGAATGACATTACAAAAGTTGTATGATCACCAAATTCAGAGAGCAGTTCCACCCGAATCTTAATATAGACATCGCCTTTTCCAACGTACACCTTTCCAAATTCACGCATTTCACTTCTTTTCGGAAATCTCAGATCTTTAACAGTCTGTATGTATTCTTCAACTTTCAACGCCATCAACTCGCGTTTCAATGCAGATACCGGATCCTCATCCGGAAATAGATCTGCTACGGTAAAACGATTGGTAAACCGTTGATTTCTGGTCCGATCAACCAGACGTTCGGCCTGAAATGTCACCTTTGCATCATGTTCCAGCGCATATCGTAGATCCTGCAAATAGGATTGTATTTCCGGTTCACTCTCAATTCTTGCTCTTGTACCAGACAAATTCACATACTCCTCCCTATGGATTACGGTATCAACTGATACCATAATATACATCAATATTTCATTTGTCAAGAGGAAATCACTGACTGATATCACAAAATGTGCAATGAAATTCGCGACTTGTTTATCTTCCTACACACAAACCCACTCCACCGTCTGCGCCTCGTCCGGCATGGGCGGAACCGTCCGTTCCAGCATCCGCCCGACCACGGCTTCCGGGACCGGTTCCGGCCGGCCCGCGTTGCGGCGGATACGCTCGTTCAAACCGGTTTCCAGATAAATGATCCGCACCCGCGCGCCGTACCGTTCAAAAAGGGTTACCAGCTTCTGCCTGGTATCCCTCACGGTATCGGTGGCGTTCCAGACAAACGGCTGCTTTTTCCGGAGATACGCCTTAGCCGCTTCCTGCGCCGCCCAAACGACTTCGCCCTGATTGTCCGCCGGCCCGATCCCCCTCGTCTTTCTGATCTCATCCATGGAAATGACGGGCAGACCCGGCAGGTTCTCCCGGATCCAGGTATCCTTGCCGGTACCCGGAAGGCCGGACAGCACGACCACCTCGCCCCAGGACGCGTCAAAGAGTTTCTGATCCGGATCCACATTCCGGCCGGACAGATACGCGCGTTTTGTAAACGCGTCGCCGAAACGGTACGGCTGATCCAAACAGCCGGCCTCTTCCGCAAGAATTCCCGCCAGCTGCACCCGCTCCAGAAGATCCGCGGTATCGCCGGCGATCCGGCCCTTCACGTCCGCTTCCGCAAGCATAAGCAGAAGATCCGGCGCAAATCCGGCCGCAAGCTCGCCGATACAGGCTATTTCCCGGACGCGGCGTTTCGCATCCTCTTTCTCTGCCAGATGCACAGGCAGCATGTGGTATCTGACCAGCGCGCAGACCGTCTCCCGAAACGCCACAGCACCGGGTGTCCCGCAAAGCGCGCAGTCCCGCCACAGAAACGTCCTTACGATCCGGCTGCCGGCCACAGAATGATTCGGAGAAGTCCAGACGCCGCCTTCGCTGCGGGTTGTCTTCGTCTTCCCGATATCATGAAGAAGCGCAGCCAGAAAAAGTGCCGTTCTCCGGCCGGCAGAAAGCCCGAAAAATCCCGGATTCAAAAGCAGTTCGCGGCAGACCAGCTGCGTATGTCTGTATACGTCGCCCTCGCCATGGAAAACCGGATTCTGCGGCGTCTCTCTCATCGCCGTAAAGCCGGCCGGGGCGAGCAGCCGCCCGATTCTGTCCCAGTCAATTTCATCCGTCGGGCCGTCCGGAACACATTCCTGAAATTCCCGGATGAAATCCGGCGCCGCTTCTTTCATCTGCCTGCCTCCCGTCTGTTCTCCGCCGATCCCCCGCGGTTCATAACGACAGCCGTTCCGCGGAATCTCCCGCGTCTCGTACAATCAGCCATTCCGCAGAATCTCCCGCGCCTCGTGCGATCAGCCATTCTGCGGAATCTCCCGCCTCTCATGCGAACAACTGCTCCACCGGGCCGTCGAGCTGATTGGGAATAATCGGCTTATCGAGCCAGTGGGTCTCCGAGAAATCCACGCACTGCAAAAAAGCGGCCCGCACGAATTTCATCCGCTCAGCCACCTGCCCGTCTTCTTCAACCTTGATATAAAGCCCCTCCATCATCCCGGAAAGCTCCGTCTCCGCGCAGGCTCTCTCCGGATCCAGACCCAGCCTTACGGCTGCCTCATACAGGCTCTGTCTCTGGTTTCCGGTCACGTACCTGGACTGCCCCAGAAGTTTAAGCAGCTGTTCTCTGCTTTCATACCGGCCTTCGCCCAACACCGGAACGGACACGACCGGAAAGCCCGCAAGCATCCGCTGTCTGGACGACGTGCCCAGAAAAATCCCCGTCTCACGGTCCAGAATATCAAATTCCAGAAAATAATGCGGCAGCGCGTCGTAGAATACCGTGTGCTTCGCGTAGAGCCATTCGCCGTACATGATATACCGTGTCCCGAGAAGCTCATAAAAAGCGTCACGGTGAACCGTGGCCCACTGCTTCATCAGGCTGTAATGGCGCTCCCGCTCCCCGCCCGTCAGATAATGCCCGCGGCTCTGCAGCAGAAGCCCGCCGTCTGCGCCGAAGGAAATGGCGGTATTCGCGCCGTCACATTTCTCCTCGACAACCAGATGCCTCCCGCGGACCGCCTCAAACGGAATCTGACTCAGATCCTCGTCACCGGGCTGAAGACGGGAGCCCTCAAGATGCGGCGTCCGGGGGTATTTGCGTATCGCAAATAGATTCATTTACACTCACCTCTTACGTTCATTCACGGCAGCCGCAGACCGCGGCTTAACCCGCAGCCGCCACCAGAAACAGATGTCCCTCCACGCCGTCAAAATGCAGCCGCGTCCATCCTGCGTCATAAAACATCCGCGTCAGCTTCTCCTTCGTCAGCAGATGGATATGCTCCGGGTTATCGTCCGGTTTCGACGGAACGGTGACGACAACATACCGCTTCGCCATATGTACGGCCGCCTTCACCGCCCTCTCCGCATCCGGGATATGTTCCAGCACCTCCAGCATCGTGACCACGTCGAAGCTTCCGTCCGCAAACGGCTGCTCACAGATGTCCTTCTGCAGCGCGAAAAGCTTCCCGAACCCGCCGTCCGCCAGCTCATTTAAGAATGTCACCCGCTTTTCAAGGAGGTCGAGGGACGTCACGCGCACCCACGGAAACTCCTTCATGAACGGAATCAGGAACACGCCGCGCCCGCTGCCCACGTCCAGCATCGTCTCAAAGGGAACGGACCGCAGAAAGCCCATGGTCCGGCGTGTGCGCGCCAGAACCTGCACGCCCGCCTTAAACGGATACAGCTTCAGACCCGCCGCCTGCCCCGCGGCAAAAATCCGGTCGATCTCCTCCCCCGAACATTCACCGGCCGTTTTGTCCCTGACGGCAGCCGGAAGTTCCGGCACGCCGGTACCGCGCGCATGGCCCAGGATCCAGGCCGCCGCGGTCATTTTATCATATCGCTCGTCCAGACTGCCCACGCTGCGTTCCTTCTCCTTCTCTTCCCTTTTCTTTACTTCATAACCGAATCAGCCCAAAGCTGGGATCACTTCTCATCCGCGGCCGGCCGAAGCACTATTCACGAACCGCAGGCCGTTTTCCGCGGCATAGCGTTCCGCCGCTGTTCCCGCCTTCCCATACAGGACCGTGTTCCTGGAAAATGCGCCGTATGCGATCTCCTGCACTTGTTCCGGGATCTCAACCTTCTTTAAGCTCCTGCTGTCCAGCGCGCAGCTTCCGATCACCCGAAGCGACGCCGGCAGGCGTACGGACTGCAGTCTGCTGCAGTTTGCAAAAATCTTGCCGGGAAGCCCGGTGATTCCTTCCTCAAGCACGGCCTCCTCAAGCTCCTGACAGAACCAGAACGACGCCTCGCCCAGCTTCGCATTCCCGGGGATACGGATCGTACGCAGCTCAGAACCCGCAAATGCTTTCCTGCCCAGCGCGACCCCATCCGGCAATGTGATCTCCTGCAGCCCGCTGTAGGAAAACGCCTCGTCCCCGATCCGCTTCAGACCCTCCGGCAGCCGGATCCGCTTTAACGCACTCCCGAACTGGAACATACGGGCGGGAATTTCCTCAAGCATCTCGGGCAGATGGATCTCCTCAAGCCGGCGGCAGTCCATACAAAGCCCGCTTCCCAGCGCGGTCAGATGGTCCGGCAGAATAAGCTTCCGCAACCCTTTGCAGCCGCTGAACGCGAAGCCGGCGATGCTTCCGACCTGCGCCGGAACAAGAATCTCCTCAAGCGTATCATTGCCGGAAAATGCGTTCGCGCCGATCGCGGACACCTGCTCCGGAATCGTATAGGCCGTCCCGTCTTCCCTGAAGGAAACCAGCGCGCCGTTTCGGATCGTAACGCCTTTATGCCCGGCAAGAAGCCATCTGCAGCGTTCGGAATCGCTCCCCGCTCTTGTGCTCCTCCAGTATTCTTCCCGCTGACGCCGGTAGCTCTCCCCGGCTGTCCGGATTTCGCGCAGGAAGCGCTCTTCATTGTTCCGATAATCCAGATTCGAGTATCCCTTCAGACAGCCGAGGCAGTTGAAGAATTCGTCAAACGCGTAAAAATCATAGAGTTCTTCCATCCCGAAGCCGTCCTCATCCGGCCCCTCATAACCATGATAGGTCTCCGCGTAAAAGATGCCGTCCTCATCCAGCGAACGGATCGAATACTCCTGTTCCGCCTTCATATTCAGCAGGCCGGCCTTCCTTAACTCGCTTCCACGGATACTGACACGGAAATCCTGTCCGGGGATGAAAAACTTCTCCGGAAGCAGCGAAAGACTCCCCCATCCGGGATGCCCCGCCGCGATCTCCTCTGCCGGGGCGCTTCCATAGGCCGCCGCGCGCAGATACCACAGGATCCCCGCGCGCGCGTTAAACGCATCCTCCCCGTGATTTTTGAGATAATCCGCCAGTTCGTCCTCTTTCTGCCCGGGATTTTCTTCCCACTCCGCCTCCAGACGCAGATAGGCCGCAGGAAGCTCTCCCCGGAACGATTCCCCGAGCCGCAGCATGGCCTTTATATCCCCCATGCCGGCACGCTCTGCCAGACTCTTAAACTGCCATTGCCACACCGGACGAACCCCCTCTCTGTTATGATATCCGAATCAAAAAGTATTTTGACCCGGATATCATTTCATGACAAAATCATCAAGATACAGAGGGATCAGTTTCCCGTCGACAATCTCCCCCAGTATACACGAAAACTCCCCGGCCCCTGGCCAGGTAAAAATATAATCCTCCTGTTTCTCCTCCTTCGGCACGCTGTAAAAGATGTCGAGCCTGCGAATCTTCTCCTCATCCAGCCGGAACAGGATGATACCTCCCATAAAGCCCACCGTCCGAATCCCGCTGGAATATCCTTCGATGGTTGGATATACCTTCTGAAGCCACCCGTCGCCCGTCTGGAAAACGGCCTTTTCCAGCGGCGTGCCCCTGGCTATCTTCTCGTAGTCGCTTAAAGCATAAAACAATAACGGATCCCTTCCGGCAAAACAGGCACGGCCTATGGAAAAAGCCACGCCCGGCACCGGCTTCGTGTCCGCCCAGCTGTAGTAGCTGAAAGGCCATACAGACGGGGAAGACGGCCTGAAATGGAATCCGCTCGTGCTCCCGGGCGGAACCTGCCTGGCCATCGCGTAATTCGCGATCGGGCGCTGTTCTTCCGTCAGGATCCGGTAATGCGCCATGTATTCCTCAGAGGCAGCCTTTTGCGCATCTTCGCCCTCTTTTTTGACCTCAGCAATGCGTATTTTATGCGTCTGATACAGCCGCCACGCCTCCTGATGGTTCTCGCCGTACTGATCGGCCAGGGCCTGGCAGCCGCCGCTGTAGTGCCCGGTCGGATAACCCAGAAAACAGAAAACCTGGTTCGCAGTATAGCTGTCGATCCCCAGAGACTCCGGCCGGAATTCCCGCGGGAGATCCGGTTCCAGCATGGCCTGCGTCAGGATCGGAAGCTTTGTAAATTCCCGCTCAAGGTAAGCTTTCATCTTCTCCCCGGGAATGGCGGCGATCCTCTCCTGCCAGGCGATCTCATAATCAAGCGTTTCCTTCAACGTCACAGGGCTTTTCTCCTTTCTTCCGCCGGAGGTGTCCGTCGC
>CANQFR010000098.1 GCA_947599905.1 uncultured Lachnospiraceae bacterium | reverse complement strand
GCCATACAGACAGACAGGCTCTAACCCGCATATTTATTGGGTTAGAGCCCATTTCACTTCGGAAGTTGAGATTATAGCAACTATTCTTTGATTTGAAAAGAACCAAAACGAATAATTTATGTATAATTTTGCGAGCAATCGCGCCGACAAAATGGCCGTGAAAAAAGCTGCCGCGGAATCGGCGGCAGCCTCTGTATCATCTCGGTATATATCATGGAAAAATGCTGTCAGAAGGGCGGAGGGGCAACCATAGCGTCATGCGACTGGGTATCTCCGCCGGGCCCCGGACCGACCGGTCCCTGATTCGGATCGGCCGGCGACAGTGCATCGGCGGGCGCCTCGACCTGCGTCTCAATCGGCGGGCTGACAACCGCCGGCGCGGAAGTCTCGGTTTCTTCATACGCACCCCCGGACCCGAACGGACCCATCGGACCGTTCGGCGCCGATTCCGCGGACGGATCCGAAACCGTCTCGGAAGACGACTCGGTTGCATCTTCCGGCGGGATATAAATCCCGGAAGTATTCCGCTTCACAACGGGCGTATGCCCCTTATACGTCGTGGTATGATCTACCTCACGGCTTATGACTTCACCATTCTTCTTGACAATCAGCCTGGTCTCCCAGCGGCTGCCGCTCGATCCGCTGTCCACAACGACCTCCACGCCCGGTTCGACCGACTGATCCTCTTCATAAGTCGGCGCCGGCGGATCGATATCGTTCAGCTTCGTGGACTCCAGAGAGTAGGTCACGCCCTCCTCCAGAACCGGGATCCCGTATACGGAAACAGTCACTGTCTGGTTCGAATAATGGGCCTTAATCCCGACGGCCGCCCTGCTCGTATTCACAAAGCGGAAATCCGGTCCGCCCCAGCTGACCGTGGCGTCCTGTCCGGGCGTCACATAGGAAGGCTCGAAGGTATGCGAACGGCGCATCGAAATCTGCAGTCCGGCTCGCAGCACCGCGTTATACAGCGTCGTGGACACCTGGCAGACGCCTCCGCCGATCTCCTGGACGACCTCGCCGTTGTTATAGGCGGCGGCGCTCTGGTAGCCCTTCGCCTCGGTGCGCTCTCCGACGGTATCGTTGAAGGACAGCTCTGCGCCGGGCTGAACAATGGTTCCGTTGAGCATCTGGGCAGCCAGCTTCACATTCGTATTCCGCTTGGAGTTGGCGGTTGTGTTGGTCGTATAAGTGCCGATCGTCTGGTAAAGGCTCTGGGCGCCCGCCTGCGTAATCTCCGGCTCCTGCGTACTGCCGCTCACCGTAAGCTGCGCGTCAAAGTCCTTCGCCTTGATCGCAGCCTGAATATCGGCGGTCAGTTTCGTCTCATCGATCGCCACGCCGTACTCACCGGCCACAAAGGTAAAGCTGTCGCTGTCCGCATCATAGGCGGCAATGGAGGCGTTCTTCGGTTCTTTGTTCCAGCGGGCTTTCATGGCGGCAACCTGTTCCGCCACCGCACCGTCAAGCCCCGTGGTGTCGAGGGTGTATTTCTCCTTCGGTTCCCCGGTAAAAATCTCCTCCAGAAGGGCGTCCACCTTGCCGGACATCAGATTCGTCAGTTCATAAACATCGCCCTCATAGACGGCGGTCATCTTCCACGGATAATTCTTAAGGATCTCGTTCTTCGCCTGATCCCGGCTCATCCCGGTGATCTTGATGTTGTCCACCGTGACTTCCTTAACCAGATCGGTCTCAGGTTCGGAAGTCTCGCCGGCTGCGGACGAACTCTCCGATTCCTTCCGGTTACTACCCGGATTCTGGGTCATCGCAAATGCCGCGGCGGCGATCAGCAGGATCAGAATCACGCCGATAATGGCGATAATCCGGTAATCCGGAGACTGCTTTCTTCTGCGTCTGCGGTAGCTGCGGTACGGCGCCGGGGAACTGTAAGCGTTCGACCTGCTCCGGCTTGTCTGCGAGCGGCCTGTCTGGGTGCGGCTTCCCCCTCCGCTCCCCGAACGGCTGCCCGATGAGGTTCTCTGTGATGTACTTGTACTGCGGCCGCTTCCCCCGCTTCTGCCCGTGGCGGAATATCCGCCGCTCCGATTCGTTGTGCCCATTTTTTTACCTGTCCGAACTGTTGATCTTTACCCTGTTCTGAGTATAGCATAAATTCGGTAAAAAGGAAGAGCAATTTTCTTATGTTTGTCTTACGATTTTTCAGTCCGGTTTACCCGTCTGTTACAAATATTTCAATTCCGATAAATTTGGATGAATTTTCGCAGAAACCGGAAACTGTGGCAAGCCGGCGGACATATGATGGAGTGTAATCAGAATATCTGGAGGAATGTAACATGAGTGATTTGGCGGCAACAAACTGTGGCTGCGGGTGTGACTGTACGACGGGAGGGAACGGCTGCAACATCATCTTCCTGATCCTGCTGCTGTGCTGCTGCGGAAACGGCGGTTCGAACATAGGCGGCGCGAACGTCGGATGCGGATGCGGAAATGATATCATCTGGATCCTGCTGCTGCTGTGCTGCTGCGGAAACGGCGGGAACGGCTTCTGCTGCTAAGCGCGCGGACCGCGGGCAGGGCGTTACCGATGCTCTGCCCGCAGGCAAATGCGGGCAGAGGGTGTCACCGGCGCTTCTGTCCGCAGGCAACCACGGGGAGGCCGTGTCACTGGCGCTCCTGTCCGCAGGCAAACGCGGCAGAACGTCACCAGAGCTCTGCCCGTATGGAAGCCGGAGCGGCGGGGCTTTGTATACGGCCCCGCCGCTTCTTTCCTTCCATCGTGTATCTGGTCAGCGCTCCCTCACCTTTGTACCGCTTCCGGTTTTCCGGCAGCGCATCGCGGCCGCACCGGCTTCCGCGGCGCCTCTCGCGTTCTTTCTCATTTTCTGTCTCTCCATACATTCCTCATCGATCTCGTAGACCGAATTTCCTTCTATGATCAGGCGGACAGGCATAATTCCCTCCCATATTCAATTCCTCGTCAGCTTACCGGCGGAAATCAGATTCCGGATAAACTATATAATCATTTTATGCAGGAATATCTGACAGGTTCCCGCGCATAGGATGAATCCAAAGAGAAACTTCGAGGCGGACATGAACGAAGAATCCACCTTCCGATTCACGGATTTTGATCATCTGACCGGCGACCGGCATCTGCAGATGCTGAAGGCCGCTCTTCCATATGTAAGCACGTCGGGGCAGCGGCTGCTGTCCATCCTTGTAAAAGCCGAAGAACTGCGCAGAACCGTCGCTTTATTTTCAAAGGGCGAAGCCGCGGAACTGGGCATCATGTCGCTGGGGGAAAATCAGTCCCGCACGCCGGTCGATATGCTGAATGCCCTGCGGCCTTTCGCCGGGGCGCAGGAACTGGATTTCATCGATATGGCCTGCAATCTGATAGAGGGACTGCGCATCGGCAGCCAGTACCAGCAGGATGTCATGCTTCAGGAAGCGGCCGGTACGGCCAAAAGGAGGTTCTCATGAATGAAGACTGGCGGTCCGACCCGCGTGTGAAAGCAATGAACCCGGAAAAAATAGCCTTTCTCGAGGAGTTAAGCGCACAGATCCGGCAGACGCCCCGGCAGAGAATGATGAACCGTTTTCTGTCCATGACGGCAGAAGCCGGCCGCAGGGGAATCTCCTTTTCGGATCAGGAGACCGACGTGCTGGCCGGCGTGCTGATGGAACATATGGATCAGAAAGACAGAGGGAAAGTGGAAATGCTCCGCATGCTGTCGCAGAAAATCGCCAGAAGAGGATAAAGAGCCGTCCGTCTGCATCCGCGAAGTCAGCTCTGGCTCTGCGGCCTTCTCCGCCCGCTTCTGCGAAGTCTTTGCGTCAGGCTCTGCGAAGTCTTTGCGCCACGTTCTGCGAAGTCTTTGCGTCAGGTTCTGCGAAGTTCTTAGCGCCCGCTTCTGCGAAGTCTTTGCGTCAGGCTCTGCACTGTCCTCAGGAGCGCCCCTGCGGCGTCCTGTCGCGGCTCATCTCAAGGAGCTTCTGCCGCAGCTCGCCTTCGATGCGGCCCAGCTCCAGCTCGGCCTCGCGGCGTTTCGCGCGTCCCTCGTCCTGAATCTTCATCACATCGTCCAGCGTCGAGATCAGCGTCTGGTTCGTCGTCTTTAACGTCTCGATATCCACGATGCCGCGCTCGGACTCCTTCGCGGTCTCCACGGTCGCCAGCTTCAGCATCTCCGCGTTCTTCTTCAGAAGCTCGTTCGTCGCGTCCGAGACCTGACGCTGCGCCCTGGCGGCCTCGGTGGAATGGCTTAAGCCTACGGCAATCACCATCTGCGTCTTCCACAGCGGTATCGTATTCACCAGCGTGGACTGAATCTTTTCGGACATGACCGTGTCGTTGTTCTGGACCAGACGGATCTGCGGCGCCATCTGCAGCGATACCATGCGGGTCAGCTCCAGATCATGCAGCTTCTTCTCGAAACGGTCGCAGAGGTTCGTCAGATCGCCGGCAGCCTGGGTATCCTCTGGCAGTCCGCTCTTCTGCGCCTTCTCCACGGCCGCGGGCAGGTCGACGCTCCTGACCTCGGCAAGCTTCTTCTTCCCGGCCAGAATGTACATCGACAGTTCCTTCAGATACGACAGGTTCAGGCCGTACATCCGGTCCATGACCGCCACATCCTTCAAAAGCTGCACCTGATGGTTCTCAAGGAGCTTGCAGACCTGATTCACATGACTTTCCGCTTTCTCGTACTTCGCCTTCATCGCGGACAGCTTATTGGCATTCTTCTTAAAAATGCCCAGAAAACCTTTCTCCTCCTCCGGATCCATCGATTTTAACTCGCCCACCAGATCGCTGAGCATCTGGCCGACTTCACCGAGATCCTTCGTTCGGATATTCTCCAGCGCCGTCTCCGAGAAATCGGCAATCTTCTTCTGCGCCCCCGCGCCGTACTGCAGGATCATGCCGGAATTGGCCAGATCGATCTTCTGTGCAAAATCATCGACCATCTTCTGCTCCTCGGGTGTCAGCGTGACCTGTGGCGCTTCCGGCGCCGCAGCCTCCGTCTGCGCCAGCAGTTCTTCTCCCCGGGTCTCTGCCGGAACCGCCGCCGCTTCCGCCCCGAAGATATCCGGCGTCAGCGTAAGTTCCGGCGCCTCCATGATCCTGTCATCCGTGTTCTGTGTCATATCGTCAATCCTCCCAATATGAAATTACCGATCCTGCCGGTTCTGTTCCGTCCCGCCGCTGTCCGCGGGCTCATGGAAATCTCCTTCTGTCAGTCCTTCCCGCTTCAGTATCGTCTGCAGCACCGAAGCGTCGGTCATCACGTCAAATGCCGTATCCTCATACATGTCGTCCAGAAGCTTCTCGAAGGCGCCGTTGATCGTCTCCATGGTCTCCTCGATTTCCGTCTTCGCCTGCGTGATATTTTCTCCCGGAAACTCCACCGCGGAAAACTCGCGGTACGCCGTCACAAGCTTGACTGTAGTCGGCAGATAATACTCCATGAAGCGCTCCAGTTCGTCCAGCTGATCCGGATATCTCCTAAGCGTCTCAAAAAGCCGTCCGAGAACCCGGTCCAGACGGAGGAGCTTTTCCGTCATCGGATTCTCCGGCATGGACCGGCGCATCGCATCAATCGTCTCTTTCTGCTCCTCGCCATGGGCAATTGCCGCGTCTACGGCCGCATTGCCGGTTCCGCCCGCGCCGCTGCCGGCGGCTCCCCCGGCTCCTGCCGATGACGCAGCGTCCTGTGACGAAGTTCCGCCGGCCTGTGCCGGTGTTCTGCCGTCCCGCGACGATGTCCCGCCGGCCTGTGCCGAATCTCTGCCGTCCCGCGACAATGTCCCGCCGGCCTGTGCCGAATCTCTGCCGTCCCGCGACGATATCTGCGCTTCTTTCTGTCTTTCCAGACGTTCCTGTTCCTGACGCGCCTTTAAGGCTTCCTGCGACTGCGTATAGTGGCGATAGGTCTCCGCGTCCATCATCAGATACGCACCCTGCTCATCCATGCGCGCGTCCGGAAGCATGCCGAGCGCAAGGATTTTCTTCAGATCCTTCCTGATGAAACTCTCGCTGTGTCCTGATGCGCGGGCAAGTCCCGCGACTTCGCAGTAGGACTTCCCTCCCCGCCGGATCTCTTCCAGATACAGCTTCAGCCGGTTCACGCGGCTGAAGCTGGCGATGCCGGCCCATGTCATCAGTCCGAATCCGCCGGTCGCAAGCGCCAGAAGCAGCGTGGCAATCCAGCTTCCGGTTCCGTCAATCACGATCAGCGACATGGTCAGAAGCAAAAAGGTAAACAACCCGAACACAGCCGTACCCAGCGCACCGAAGGCGCTCATCAGGATCCCGGATACCCGCCCGCGCCATCTCACGCGGTAAGCCGGCGTCTGCGGCAGCCGCTGTCCGCCGTACCAATACGGCTCGGAAGCGAATGCACCCTGTCCGCCGCCAGTCCCATGCAGGCCGTCCCCGGCATACTGTGCGCCGCCCGTACCGGTTTCATAATGGTATCTGCCGTCGTCACCCGGCCGCCGGGTTCCATGTCTCCAGTCCCTGTCCCCGGCAGAGCTCCCAGCCGTGCCGCCGGCAGCGTCCGCTTCGTCCGGCACCCAGCTGGCTGCCTGGCTGTCCACCGGCTCTTCCGAGCGCCTCTCTACCCGGTTCCGGTATCTCTCAAACTGTTCGCGGGCTTCTCCGAGAGCAGAATCTACCGTGTCGCTGATCGTCCGGTTCAGCTGATCAAAATTGCTCATGGAAAGCGCCTGATTCAGCGCCTGCCGGATCTGCTCCGCGATATCTTCTCCTCTCCATCCGTTCTGTTCGCCCATTCAAGCCTCCCCTCCCGCAGGTACCGGCGCGCTGTCCGCACCCCGGTTTTGATACGGGTCTTTTACCCGGGCATATCTGTTATGCCATCAGGAAATTAACGATTCCATAGATCAGGAACAGGATCACTCCCAGGTTGAGACACACCGCTCCGATCCATTGCCCCGCAGGGATCCGTTCCGCCATCCGGTAAAACCAGATCTGCTTTCTTCCCACGATCAGAAAGACAATGCCCCCGATGACGCCGGCGCCCAGCACAAAATACCAGCCCATCACGAGGACAGCGCCGGTCAGCATATCAGTCTGCATATGCCGCAGGATCAGAATCGGCACGATGCTTCCGCAGAAATTCACAAGCATATGCAGCGCGATCGTATAACGGATCCGTCCCGTGCGCAGGTAGACGTAAGCAAATATCACGCCCAGCGCAAATGCGTAGAAAAACTGGTAGAAATTCCCGTGCGCCAGCGCAAACAGCCCGCCGGACATCAGTACCGCCGTCAGCTGGCCGTAGCAGGCAACCCGGTCCAGCAGAAATTTACGGAACAGCAGTTCTTCCACGATCGGGGCAATGATCACCGCCGCCACCAGAATGCTCCAGGGTTCCATTCCCATGATCAATTCCTGAACATCGTTGACCATCGGCTGCCCGGTCAGCAGACTGACCACGAACATCAGAAGCTGTCCGATCAGATTGCCGGTAAACATCGCGCCCAGACAAATGAGGAAGATCGCCGCAAACCGTCCGCCGCCCACCGGGAACTGCCACGACGGCCCCCTGGCGGGAATCGTACGCACCACCAGAAAGCTCAGCGGAAATGCAACCGGATACATGGACAGAAGACACGCCATCGTGTAAAGGCTGTCTCCCATACTCTCCCGCCACGGTTCCAGCAAGGTCATGACCCCGAACTGACAGACATTGGCTGCCAGAAAGAAGATAAGATACGCCAGTCCCATCCCGGAATAGCTTTTCCGGACCCGCATAAGCTTTGTTTCCATCGCTGCACCTCCGTTCGCATAGAAACGCCGGTTCCTGTTCTTCAGGCCCGTATTCTAATCTTTAAGGGGATGCTGCAAATTGCTCTCTCGCAGCATCCCCTTACTGTCAGATCGATCGGACCGCTTCTCCGGCAGTGATCAGTTATCCGCGTCCTCAAGGCTGGCCGCCCTGGCCTCGACTTCCTTCTTCTGGATGTCGCCGGGCGCCTGCTCGTAGCGGCTGAACTCATACTCAAACACACCGATGCCGCCGGTCATGGATCGCAGATCGGTATTATAGCCGAACATCTCGCTCATGGGCACGTCCGCCTCGATGATCTGCTTGCCGTGATGGTTGGAATTCATACCAAGTACACGGCCGCGGCGGCGGTTCAGATCGCCCATGACGTCGCCGGTGAACTTATCCGGCACCGTCACCTTCACGGAAGCGATCGGCTCCAGAAGAACCGGGTTGGCTTCCATGAACGCCTTCTTAAATGCCAGGCTGGCCGCCATCTTGAAGGCCATTTCCGAAGAGTCGACCGGATGGTAGGAACCGTCCAGAAGAACCGTCTTCAGTCCGACAACCGGATATCCGGCCAGCGGGCCCTTCAGGACGCATTCCTGGATGCCCTTCTCAACCGCCGGGAAGTAGTTCCTCGGAACGGCGCCGCCGAACACCTGCTCTTCGAAGACGTAGGGCGTCTCCAGATCGCCGGAGGGCTCGAAGGACATCTTTACATCGCCGTACTGGCCGTGGCCGCCGGTCTGCTTCTTATACTTGCCCTGGGCCTCCACTTTCTTGCGGATGGTCTCGCGGAACGCGAACCTGGGCTTGGACAATTCGATGTCGACTTTATAACGGCTCTGAAGCTTGCTGACCACGACTTCAAGCTGCTGATCACCGATGCCGTACAGAAGAGTCTGCCGGTTCTCCTTGTCGCCGACCATCTTGAGCGTCTGGTCCTCGTCCATCAGCTTCGCCAGGGCGCTGGCCACCTTGTCGTCGTCGCCCTTGGTCTTCGTCGTGTAGCGCATATAAGTATAAGGCGTGGAGATCTCCGGCTTGTGGTACA
>CANQFR010000097.1 GCA_947599905.1 uncultured Lachnospiraceae bacterium | reverse complement strand
TTCGCCGCCGCGGGCGCGTAATCCACGCCGTCGGCTCCGTAGATCTCCTTCGCCACGGTCTCGATCTTCTCCGCCAGGCTCAGCTCGTCGCCGTACAGCGGATGATAATGGCTCTCTTTTGTCTCTAACGTCTCGATCACTTTGGAAGCCAGCGCCTCGCCGCCCTCGCCGCCTTTAGCCCAGACCTCGGACAGGGCGAATTCGCAGCCTCGCTTCTCGCAGAAATCGCGGATGAACGCATACTCCGCCTCGGTATCGGTCAGGAAGGAATTCAGCGTCACGACAACCGGCACGCCGTACTTCTGGATATTCTCGATGTGCTTCTCCAGATTCACGATGCCCTTCTTAAGCGCCTCCAGATTCTCCGTGCCGAGCTCTGTCTTCGGCACGCCGCCGTTATACTTCAGCGCCCTTACCGTCGCCACCAGCACCACCGCGTCCGGCTTCAGTCCTGCCATGCGGCACTTGATATCCAGGAACTTCTCCGCGCCCAGATCCGCGCCGAATCCGGCCTCCGTCACGACGATATCCGCCAGCTTAAGCGCCGTCTTCGTTGCCCGGACGCTGTTGCAGCCGTGGGCGATATTCGCAAACGGTCCGCCGTGAACCATGGCGCCGTTGTGCTCCAGAGTCTGAATCAGGTTGGGCTTGATCGCATCCTTCAGCAGCGCCGCCATCGCGCCCACCGCGTTCAGATCCTTCGCAGTCACCGGCTCGCCGGCGTAATTGTAAGCCACAATGATACGTCCGAGCCGGTTCTTCAGATCTTCCATGTTGTCCGCCAGGCACAGAATCGCCATGATCTCCGACGCCACGGTGATGATGAAATGATCCTCCCGTACGAAGCCGTCCGCCTTGGCGCCGAGGCCGATCACGATATTGCGCAGCGCCCGGTCGTTCATGTCCAGGCAGCGTTTCCAGAGCACCTGCCGGGTGTCGATTCCGAGAGCGTTGCCCTGATGGATATGGTTGTCCAGAAGCGCCGCCAGCAGGTTGTTGGCCGAAGTAATCGCATGAAAATCTCCCGTAAAATGGAGGTTCAGATCCTCCATCGGAACCACCTGGGCATATCCGCCGCCGGCCGCGCCGCCCTTGATGCCAAAGCACGGTCCCAGGGACGGCTCGCGCAGGGCCAGCATCGTCTTCTTTCCCAGACGGTTCAGCGCGTCGGCCAGCCCGATGCTCGTGGTCGTCTTTCCCTCTCCCGCGGGAGTCGGATTGATGGCCGTCACCAGAACCAGCTTCCCGTCGGGACGATCCCTGACCTGCTCCCAGAGTTCATCGGTCAGTTTCGCCTTATACTTTCCGTAGAGTTCCAGGTCGTCCTCGGCGATTCCATAGTTTGCCGCCACCTCGCGGATGGGCAGCATCGTCGCCTCCTGCGCAATCTGAATGTCTGTTTTCATGTAAAATAATCCTCCTTAAACTGTATGTGAAAACATGTGTCGGGTTACCATTTTCATTCGCCGCGGATGTTTAGCGTCTGTCCAGATACAGCGCACAGCACAGATTGGCCTGGGGCGCAGCACAGAAGGCCGATGTCCGGCCGTTTCTATCCATTAAGATACGCCTCAAACTCCTCGGCCGTCATCAGGATCTTCCTCGGCTTGGTGCCCTCATCCTCGCCGACGACGCCGGCCTCCGCGAGCTGGTCCATGATCCGGGCCGCCCGGTTGAAACCGATCTTGTACATCCGCTGCAGCATACCGATGGAAGCCTTGTCCTTCTCAATGATGAACCGCCCCGCCTGGGCGAAATACTCGTCACGGTCGCTGCGGCCCTCCCCGCCGGCATCGGCTGCCGGCATGGAAATCTGATTCTCGATATTGGCATCATAGTCCGCGTCCATCCCCTGATTCTTCAGGAAATCGACCACCTTCGCCACTTCGCCGTCCGTCACCAGGGCGCCCTGCACGCGCAGCGGCTTCGGTATCCCTGCCGGATAGAAGAGCATGTCGCCCTTGCCGAGCAGCTTTTCCGCCCCTACCATATCGAGAATCGTCCTGGAGTCCACGCCGGAGGACACCGCAAACGCGATCCTCGACGGCACGTTGGCCTTGATCAGGCCCGTAATGACATTCACCGACGGTCTCTGCGTCGCGATCACCAGATGGATTCCGGCCGCGCGGGCCAGCTGGGCCAGACGGCAAATGGAATCCTCCACCTCGCCCGGCGCCACCATCATCAGATCCGCAAGCTCGTCGATGATAATGACGATCTGCGGCATCTTTACCGGCTTATTCTCATCCTCCACGTCGCCGATGGCCTCAACCTTCGCGTTATATCCTTTGAGGTCGCGAACGCCGGCGGCGGCGAATTTCTTATAACGGTCATCCATCTCGGCCACGGCCCAGTTCAGGGCCCCGGAAGCCTTCTTCGGATCCGTCACCACAGGAATCAGCAGATGCGGAATCCCATTGTAGGAACTCAGTTCGACCACCTTCGGATCCACCATAATCAGCTTGACATCCTCCGGCGACGCCTTGTAAATGATGCTGATAATCAACGTATTGATGCAGACCGACTTGCCGGAACCGGTGGCTCCTGCGATCAGCATATGGGGCATCTTCGCGATATCGGCCACGATCACCTGTCCGCCGATATCCTTTCCCACCGCGAATGTCAGCTTCGACTGGCTGTTCCTAAACGCTTCGGACTCCAGAAGTTCCCGCAGACCGACCGCATTCTTTTCTTTGTTCGGTACCTCAATGCCGACCGCGGATTTGCCGGGGATCGGCGCCTCGATACGGATGTCGGCCGCCGCAAGGCTCAGCTTGATATCATCTGCGAGTCCGACGATCCGGCTCACCTTCACGCCCTGTTCCGGATGCAGCTCGTAGCGGGTCACCGACGGGCCGCAGCTGACGTTGGTCACCGTGACGCCCACGCCGAAATCCCTGAGCGTCTGCTGCAGCTTAATCGCGGTCTCGCGGTATTCCTTGTCTGTTGCGCTTCCGCTTGAACCCGAGCTGCGCGTCAGCAGGTTCAGCGGCGGGAATATGTATTTCTTCTTCACGACAGGCTTCGGTTTCTGCGCGGCGGCCTGCTGCCGTCCAGCTTCACCGGATACGCTTCCCGCGCCCGCCGCCTGTCCGCCGCTTCCCGCGCCGTCACGTCCCAGCGAGCGGGCCGCGGCTGCGTCCGCGCCGGCGAATTTCTCTTCCCGCGCCTCAGCGCGGCGGCTCTCCAGCTTTTTCTGAAGGGTCTCCGTATCGCTCTCGATGATCTTGCCCGAAGCCGTCACCACACGCTTCGTGCCTTCCTCCAGCGTCACGACGCCGCCGATCACGTCCATCCCGCCGGGTGCGGGCTTTTCCTTTACCGTAAGCGGTTCCCTCATGTCGCCGCCGGATACAGCTTCCGCACCATCGCCGCCGGATACAGCTTCCGCTCCGTCGCCGCCGGACTCAGCTTCCCATCTGTCGCTGCCGCCCGCGGATTCCGCCAGATCATCACCGGAAGCGTACTCTGTCACGCCGGCTTCGGATTCCTGCCGGCGCTCCCAGGCATCGTCATCCCGCAGTCCATAGCGGTAGGAATCCGCAGGAAGCGTATCCACGTCAAACGGCACCGAATCATCCTCCGGATCAATATAAACCGGCGGCCTTGTAATATTGCCGGTAAAGACATCCGCCGGACTGACCGCCCGTCCGCTCCGTTCATGATATTCCTTCGGCAGAAGCTCGTCCATGAACTCCTGATTGCCGATCTCGGGATCAAACTCCCGTTCGTTTCCGTTAATCAGTCTCGGGCCGCGTCCCTTCCATGCTGCCGGGTCATCGCCGTCGCTTTCGTAACCGGGATCATCCGCCTGATATCCGTCCTGATCATAGCCGGACGCTGCGAATTCATCCGCCGCATACGCATCCCGGCCCTGCAATCCGCCTTCCCGGCCATACGCCCCGGCCTCTTCCGCCCGGCCGTCCGCGTCCCCGCCGGGCATCTCCTGAAGCTTCGTGGAATTCAGATTCACGCCGCGTACCTTCTGTTCCTCACGCAGGCGTCTGCGCTCCTCTTTCTTCTCCTCCCTGACGACACGCCTGCGGTCCGCGTCTTCTTTCGCATACTGATACGCCCTGCCGCCGCCCCGCTTCACCACGGATACAACGGAGCGCTCCGTGATGCAGACAGCGCAGATCACAAGAAGCGCCAGAAGAATCAGGTAGGCGCCGATTGTCCCCAGAAGGGAGCCGGTACCCATCACCAGAATTCCGCCAAGAAGGCCGCCTCCCAGACCGTTCTCCGCACAGCGGACATAAATATCCGTCAGTTTCTGCCCGGGCACATAGCCCGCGCCGAAAATAAGCTCCGCCAGACCGCTCACGACCCATACGCCGACGATCACGGCGGCCAGCTTCACGCCGGCCAGACGGTTCCCGCGGTTCGCCAGCGCAAAACAAGTTCCAATAAAAATCAGGATCGGCGCAACAAAGCCGACCATGCCGAACAGTCCCAGCTGCACGGAGCGGAGAACGCCGCCCAGAGTGCCGCAGAGACGGAAATTGCTTAAAAATAAAAGAACTGCCGCAGCAAATGACGCCAGAATGAAAACTTCCGCCGGAAGAAAATCTTCCTCCGGCTCCGGTTCCGGCGTCCTGCGGGATTTCGTCTGCGCTTTGTTCGAAGCGGCCTTCTTCCCGCCGGATGTGCTTTTTCTGCGGTTCGTCGTATTTGCCACGCTGTATCTGCCTCCTTACTTCTACTCACCGGAATCTAGTATACAAGATATAGCCAAAAAAAGCAAGGCAAACACGACATTTTCCGATTCCTGCTCCCACCGTTTTCGGCCGGTCAGGCACACATGAACGCAGCCCGGCCGCCCCTCGAATCCCGGGATGAGCAGCACCAGACCCGTCATTCCATATCCACTCTCACGCCTTCCAGCTCCAGCAGGAAGCGTTTCTTATCCAGCCCGCCCGCATAACCGGTCAGTCTGCCGTCCGACCCGATCACCCGGTGACACGGAATGATGATGGAAATGGGGTTGTGTCCGACCGCGCCGCCGACCGCCCGCGCTGACGTCTGTCTTCCCGCGGACGCGGCCCGCGCCGCCAGCGCCCGATATGTCGTCACCTGCCCGTAAGGAATCTCCGTCAGGAGCCGCCAGATCATTTTCCGGAACGCGCTTCCCGCCGGGTTAAGCGGCAGTTCCGCAGCCGAAGGCCGCATTCCGGCAAAATACCGCCCAAGCCACTCCTCCGTCTGCAGAAACACCGGCAGCTCGTCCCGGCGCGGCGGCAATTCCTTTAACCCGCCCAGTTCGTATCTCTGCCCCTCAATCCAGAGTCCGCAGAGCGCCTCCCCATCGGAGACGAGCGTCAGACGGCCCGCCGGAGAGTCGTAAAATGCCGCATACATCATTCCGTGACCGTCCTCCTTCTGTGCCGCGCGCTGTCCTTATTCACAGGAACCATGACTATTTCCACACCAGATTCGCCAGCCCCACGATCACCGGCAGCGTCACGATGCTGAGCACCGTACTCAGGCAGATGTCCCGCACCGCCCCGGTATAGTCCTTGTCATACAGCTGGGCGAAAATCGCGACATTGGCCCCCACCGGCGCGGACGCCACGATCAGCACGGCCAGACGGATCATCATGTACTGCGCCGGAATCAGGGTGAGCAGCGCGATCGTCAGCACCGGAATCACCAGAAGCCTCACAAAGCAGCAGAGATAGGTCAGCCCGCTTGTGAACAGTTCCCCAAACGGCTTCTGCGCCAGATAGGAGCCGATCACCAGCATCGCAACCGGCCCGTTCATGGAGGCCAGCGTGCTCATGACGCCGCGCAGCGTCTGCGGAACCGGAACCGGCAGGAAGAACAGCAGAAGTCCCCCCGCGAGCCCCAGAACCACCGGATTCGTCACGATTTTCTTTAAGCGGACCGCCGCCGGATCCTTCGTGATCGAATAGACGCCGAAGGTCCACTGCAGGAAGTTCAGGAGCGCCACATAGGATACCACATAGAATACCGCGCCCTCGCCCAGCGTCATCTGCACCAGCGGAATCCCGATAAAACCTGCATTGGAAAATGACGCGCCGAACATGCAGATTGCAGAACGCTTCCTGAATACCAGCGTGCTTACCGCCATGGAAAGCAGAAGCGAACCGGCGGCCGCCGCGAAGGACAGCCCGATCTCTGTCAGCATCTGCGGCGTAAAATCCCGGGCATACGAGTTCAGGATCACGACCGGCGTGATCACATACAGAAGAAGCTTTCCCAGTTCCCCGCTGCCCTGCATTGTCAGCAGGCGGTTTCTAAACATCAGGTAACCGATCATCATATAGATAAGCATGACCAGATTCTGGCGGAAAAGGAGTATTACAATATCCATGGGAACCTCCCTGTTTTTTCTTCTCTGTTCAAGGTTCTTTCTGCAAAATGCCCCTTACAGAACATTGCTCTCATTTTCCCTGTGCGGGCCGGCGGTTCTGGCGTGACCGCTCTCCTGCGTACGCCTGCTTCCGTTCCCTCTCCGGGGCGGCGCCTCCAGCTCGGCCACATTCCTGCGGATCCGGTCTGCGGACTGTCTCCCTGCCGCACGCTCCGCGAGCCGCTCAGTTTTCCGGCACTGGCTTCGGTATCGCTTCATGAGGCGTGACAGGCCCGCCCTGCCCGTTCAGGCCAGGAACTTCCATATCTCCTTCCAGTACCCTTCAAGCACTTCCGTCGATGAATTGAAGATCTCATGCTTCGTCCCCGCCACCTTCACGAGTCTGGCGGTGGTCCGTCCGTTTTCATTGATCTTCCTCACAAAATACTCCTGCTCCGAACCCACAACAAAGGTGTCGTTCTCCGACTGGAACAGAAGAACCGGCGTCTGAATCTTCTTCACCGCCTCCGTCCGCAGGTAGTGATTCAGCTCGGCGGCGCCCCAGAGCCAGCCGCAGCTGGGCGAAGTCATCTGATAGATCTCGATGGTATCCCGTTTCTTCTGGTAATAGTCATACCGCTCCCGGTTCATGGACGGACTCCCCTCGAAGGTCTCCGTTCCGTCAAACGGATGGCCTCCCGGAACGTAGGACGCCCGCCGACCCAGATGACACAGGATCCATGCCAGGCTCTTTGCCAGCGGCCACGGAATACCCGCCGTAATCGGCCGGATCATCGGAGAGGAAAGAATTGCTTTCGCAAACAGTTCCGGCTTCGCCGCCAGCGCCGCGGCGCCCACGCCGCCGCCCATCGAATGGGCGTAAAGATACAGTTTCAGATCCGGATGTTCCTTCTGCGCCAGATGCGCCACCGCCAACAGGTCTTTCACATACCGTCCGTAACTGTCGACATGGACCAGGCTCAAATCGTCCGTCAGACGGTAACTGTGCCCGTGGCCGCAGTGATCATGCATATATACATGGTAATGATTTTTCAGGAAATAGTAAATGGTCTCCTTATACTTCTCCTCCGACTCCGTGAACCCGTGGGAAATGACCATCACTCCTGCCGGCTCGTCCGCCGTATAACAGGCGCAGTAGAGCTGCCTGTCGCCGTCGCGCTTTAAGTAGACCACCTTTTTCCTGACTTCCAGATACGGCACAACCGTTTCATCCATGCTCTGCTTATAGTTCTCTTCCTTCAGAATCTGGTCATACATGATGCTGCAATCTCCCTTCTGAAAATGTGTCCGTCCGTTTCCGGAACAGACCCCGGTTCCGCTTTGCACTGAAAATAGTATATCATTTTTATCTGAGTTTTCAAAGGAATTCTTGCATAACTTTATTTAACAGCTTTATTTCGTATCGAAAAAGGATCATGAAAATAAAAATAGAGACAATCCCGCATTTCCGGATTATCTCTATTCTGTGTGAATCTATCAATTGTCTGACAGGCGCCGCTTAAACAAGGAATCCCCAGATCAGATATATCAGCGTCACGCAAAGTCCCACGCAGACCAGCATCAGACCGTAGGAGAAACTCTCCTGAATCAGATGCAGATTGCCTTTGAAGCGTTCCTCGCGGCGCACCAGACGGGAGGTTGCGGACTCCCGAAGCGGACGCTGGTTCTCTCCGCTTGCTGCGCCGGCCGGGTTCGTCACGCTTCCGGCGGCTGCCGCGCCGGCATGAACCGCCGCGGTTCCGACGACTGTCGCGACGCTATGACCCGCCGCGGATTTCCGGTTCCAGGGAAGCCGGTTTCTGAACGCCGCCGCGGCGTCGATAACGCCTCCGATCACATGGGCCGCCAGATCCGAATCATGAGGCTCCTTTACCGCCGGTACCTGCTTATGGGTCGTGAGCCGTGCAATACGGATCAGCCAGTCCGCGCCGCTGTCCATCACCCTTCCGACGAACGTGGATACCGTCAGGAACATCGCCGTTGCGGCCGGAACCAGATAGCGGTCGAGGAAACCGAACACCGCCCCGAAGACAGCCGGCAAAGCCACCTGCAGAATGGGCCGGTAGACCAGATTCTCCAGATCAAGCCAGGATGGCCAGCGATCCACATAGCGGCGGCTTCCCGCACCATCCGGCTCCGTCAAAAGACCGCGGATCACCGCGAAATATAAGATCACGCCGATACAGACACTGATGGCGCCGCCCTTCAGGTTCGCGAGGGACAGATAAGCCACCGTATGGGCATGGCCCTGCACATGGAAGAACTCCTGCCCCAGATCTGCGATCCGGTCCATGCTCAGATGGGCCGTCAGACCGAGGAGCGGAAGGATGGCCGCCGTGATGACAAGCGCGGCTGTCGTCTCCGGACGCATGTATCCATGGGATGTTCCCGAAGCTCTGCGAACCGCCTTCGCATTGCTTCTGCTTCCGCTGCTGAAATGCTTCCGCGCGAATTCGCTGCACATTCCATCGTACCGCTCCTGCAGCTTTGGATCCGCATTCTTCTCCACAAACACCGCCACAAACAGCTTCAGCATATACGCCACCGTCATGCCGCCGGTGAACAGGAATACCCACTCCGCCAGGTGCCAGGCCCAGGGCCCGCCCACGGCTTCCATATATTCCACGATGCTCTCATGGAT
>CANQFR010000096.1 GCA_947599905.1 uncultured Lachnospiraceae bacterium | reverse complement strand
CTCAAAGCTTTGCCCGTGTCGTTTCTCACATAGTCGACGCCAGGATCTTAACGTGTGAGTGCGCTAAGGCTGACGGCTGCAGTTAAGCAGCTAATGCTAAATTATCTTCAGCGTTTATATTTAGGTTTGTCATTTGACGCATGACATGCGGATAGCTTCACCAGCTGCATGATCCCTGTCGAAACCAGTACAACCCCTTACCGGTGCGGCATGGTACGCTGCTTCCTGCCGCATTATTATCATATCACATCAGACCGGCCGTGTCAAATCCTGCATTCTTACAAAATCAGTACCAAAATCAGTACGAATTTCCAACATTTTACTGCCGTTCCGGCTTGCCTGTACTTTCTGCTGCGGACATCTGTCCGCGGTCGGCGATCATTTTCTTTGCATGCTTCCACAAAAACTGATAGATGCGTTTCTCAAAAAGCTCATAAAAGCAGTGGGACGCCAGCAGGATCAGCGCTGTGGAAAGGATGAAATTCAGCGCGATCGACAGCTTTGGGCCCGCAGAATAAAACCGCAGATAGAACCAGCTGGAGAATGAACAGATCACCAGCCAATGGGTCATAAATACCGAGTAACTCCGCTCTCCGATCCATAGAATCAGCCGCGTCAGCCAAAACTTCCGTCCGGCAAATAGCGTCTCCCATAAAAGCATGAAACCGCCCGAAGCCAGAAAACCGCCGATATTCAGCCAGAAATTCTCATCCCCGAACCGAATGAACCAGTTATGGTCCGTCGCCATACCGGCCAGAATGAATGCTTCGAGAGCAAATCCAAGTCCCACGGTCAGAAGAAGCATGCCAACGCATAATCTCTGCCACAGACGCGGCTGCACCCTCTCCCGGCACGCTTCCGCATACAGGATGCCGGCGGCAAGGAGATTTCCCAGATAGAAGCTGAAATAATGACCACCCGTAATCAGGAAAATAATGCCCAGCAGTACGTAAAGAATGACCCGCCAGCGCGGGATGAACTCAAGGATGACCTCCGAAAGGATAATGGAGAAAAATGTCCCCCCAAAAATATAGGGAATCATCCAAAGCGGCCCGTAGACGGAGGCATCGCCCTGAAATACCGTTGTGACAAAGGGAGCCGTTATCATCTTATAAAGCGGTATCGGCTTCGTATAGTGGGTGCCCAGAAAGGAGGTCGGCGCGTAAGGCGCCGCTGCCTGGTTAAAGAGCAGCCCCAGACGGTCGAACAGGATTACAAGAAAAGACACCCCGAAGATCGGCACCGTCAGACGCAGATAACGACGGACCGTTTCCTGCGCCCAGGAATATGGACGCCCCCGGAATACACGGATGGAAATCAGGGCGCCGCTGAGCATGAAAAACACATAGACGCACATGATTCCGTACCCCAGAAGCCGCATAAGCCCGTGCTCCAGATACCGGTCCACCAAACCAATGCCGAAGCCGCCGAAGGCTCCCTTCCAATGTGTCGTGAACACGAGTATGCACGCAATCGCCTTAATCGCGGTTATGCTGTCATATCGCTTCATATCTGCTCCTGCCCTTCAGATTCTGATGCTGCGGTTAAAACCAGAGCTGCCCTGAGCCATCGCTACCGGCATGGATTTCGCGGCCAGCATTCTCGCGTGAAAACGAATTCTCACGTGAAGACGCATACTAGCGCAGATTCTGCTTAAACTCCCGCTGTACTTCCCGCTTCTGGTCCTTCTTTGCAATGTCCTCCCGCTTGTCGTAGAGCTTCTTGCCGCGGGCAAGGCCAACCTCCACCTTCGCCAGACTTCCCTTAAAATAGACCTGAAGCGGCACCAGCGTATAGCCTTTCTGGGCAATCTTACTCTCCAGCCTGCGGATCTCCAGCCGGTGCATCAGAAGCTTTCTGACGCGCAGCGGATCCCGGTTGAAGATGTTGCCCTTCTCGTAAGGATTTACATGCATGCCGTGGATGAATACCTCTCCGCGCTCGATGCGGATATAGGCCTCCTTGATGCTGCATTTGCCCATACGGATGGACTTGACCTCGGTGCCGAACAGCTCGATGCCGGCTTCATATTTGTCTTCTATAAAATAATCATGATACGCTTTCTTGTTGTTCGCAATCAGTTTGAAAGAATCCTTTGACATGATCTTATCCTCCCCTCCTGTCACATGACTTCTTATTCAGAAGTGCTCAGAAATCACCGGCTCCGTCCTGCTCGAGCACAAAGTCGATTGTCCGCATCAGCTTGTCCGTCCCGGCCACCTGCACCGTCACCTTCTGCCCCAGCTGATAGCGGCGGTTCGTCAGTTCCCCGACCATCTCCATCTTCGACTCATCGAAAATAAAATAATCTCCTTCCAGATCGCTGACCCGCACCATGCCTTCCACCGTGTTCGGCAGCTCCACGTAAATGCCCCAGCTCGTGATGCCGGAAATTACGCCGTCAAAGATCTCTCCGATATGGCGCGACATATATTCACATTTCTTCAGTTTCTCCGTCTCCCGCTCCGCCTCGTCGGCCCGGCGTTCCAGCGCGGACGACTGCACCGCCACCTCCGGCAGCAGGTTTGCGTAATGGGCAATACGCCGCTCGGTCAGCCCGCCGTGCAGGTTCTCCTTGATGATCCTGTGGATCTGCAGATCCGGATAGCGCCGAATCGGCGATGTGAAATGCGTGTAATACCGCGCAGCCAGGCCGAAATGGCCGGTGCATTCGGTGGTATACTTTGCCTGCTTCATGGAACGCAGCGTCATGCGGGAAAGCAGCGCCTCTTCCGGCGTCCCCTCGATCTTCGCCAGAAGCTTCTGAACCTCCTTCGGATGCACCTCGCCGTTGGGAATCCGCAGGACATAACCGAAATTGTTGATGAATGCGGCCAGCTTCTTCATTTTCTCCGGATCCGGCTCTTCATGGGTCCGGTAGAGAAACGGAATCTCCTGCCAGAAATAGTCCTCCGCCACGGTCTCATTGGCCATCAGCATGAAATCCTCGATGATCTTCGTGGCCGCGTTTCTCTCGTAAGGCCTGATCTCGACCGGCCGACCGCGTCCATCCAGCGTGATCTTGCTCTCCGGAAAATCAAAATTAATGGAGCCGCGGCGCCCGCGTTTCGCCCGCAGAAGATCCGCCAGTTCCTTCATCAGGTCGAACATTTCCACAAAACCGTCGTACTCTGCGATCAGGTCCGTATCCCGGTCTGTGATGATTGCATTGACAGCCGTATAGGTCATGCGGCGGTCAACCCGGATCACCGTCTCGGCAATCCGATGCCCGATGACAGTACCGGTTCCGTCAATTTCCATGATACAGCTGAGCGCCAGCCGGTCCTCGCCTGCGTTCAGGGAACAAATCCCGTTAGAGAGCTTATGCGGCAGCATCGGGATCACCCGATCCACGAGATAGACACTCGTGCCGCGCCGCTTTGCCTCCAGATCAAGCGGCGAACCCTCGGTCACATAATGGCTCACGTCGGCGATGTGGACGCCCAGCGTGTAGTGATCGTCGCTTTCTTTTGAAATGGTGACGGCGTCGTCCAGATCTTTAGCGTCCTCGCCGTCAATAGTAACGGTTCTAAGATGACGCAGGTCGAGACGCTGCTCGTGGGAGTTCTCTGTCTGAACGACGGCATATCGTTCCGTAGCGTTCTCGTGGACATCCTGCTCGCACGGACATTCAGGTAACACATTACCGATGCCCTGCTCGCGCGGACATTCTGGCAGCACATTGCCCGCGCCCTGTCCGTGCGAAAATTCAGGAAACACGCTGCCGGCGCCCTGTTGGCAGTTGGAAGCGTCCGCCGCCGGTTTCATTCGTACCGAGTCGGCGATCCCTGCAGTCTGTTCCATCACCTCCGCAGGGAATTCTTCCGGCAGGTCATAGGCCCGCACGATCGAGAGGATATCCACGCCCGGATCATTCACATGCCCCAGGATTTCTGTAATCTTCCCTTCCGGATTCTGCCGGCCATTCCCATAACCCGTAATCTGCGCAGCCACCTTATGTCCAGTGACTGCCCCCATATCATTGCCCGCCGGAATAAACACATCCTGCGTCAGCTTCCGGTTGTCCGGAATCACGAAACCGTAGTTCTTATTCTTCCGGTAAAGGCCGATCACCGTCGTATTGGCGCGCTCAAGGATCTTCACGACAACGCCTTCGGCCCTGCGCCCGTCCGCCGCCTCTTTCACGGAAACCTCCACTGTGTCCCCATGCATGGCGCCCTTCGTCTTATCCGCCGGAATGAAAATGTCCTCCTCCCGCCCCGGAACCGTCACAAAGCCGAAGCCTTTTGCCGTCGCGCTGAAGGTTCCGCGCACTGTCTCCCACACCGGCTTACCGTACCGGCCTTTTTTTGAAACGCCGGCTTTTCCCTCTGCCACGAGCTGATCCAAGACCTCTTCCAGTTCTTCCCGCTTCTCTTTCGGAACATCCAGGAAAATGGCCAGCTCCTTCAGTTTCATCGGATGATAGGCCTTGTCGTGGAACAGTTCCGTCAGCATGCTCTTTCGTCTGTTTCGCTCCTCGTCCGTCATCGTCGTCCCTCCGTCACTGCCGGTCTCTCCCCGCTGCCGGTCTTTCCCACTGCCGGCCTTTCCCCGCTGCAGTCAGTCTGCAACCGGCATATTCCCAGAAAAAAACACTCTTGTTTCCAAGAGTGTCTGTCCTTCGCATTTACCAGATAATGTTCAGTATCAGCGCCAGAATCAGAAGCGCGGCGGCTGCGAACTTGGTGAACTTCTCCAGCGTGCCTTCCATGGAGCGGCCTCTGTTCTTGCCCCAGTAACTGTCCGCCATACCGCTGATGGAACCGAGTCCTGCGGACTTGCCTTCCTGCAGCAGAACAATCGTGGTCAGGGCGATACATATGAGAACAAACACAACCGATAAAATTACTTTCAGCACTGCCATGCTCTACACCTCCTGTAATAAAACAAAGGTATTTTAGCACACTTTTTCAAGAAAAACAACCTCTATTTTCGCAATTTCAGTCTTAATTCAAATTATATTCCCGCCGCGACTGCTTATTCACTGCATCGTCGAATGCATTGTACATATAAAACACGACCGAAACTTCTCTATCTGTTAAGGCCGGGTCAGCTCTTCTTCTATCCTTAATAACTGGTTATATTTCGCCACACGGTCGGTACGGCAGGGTGCGCCGGTCTTGATCTGACGGGCGTTTGTCGCCACTGCAATGTCGGCGATGATCGAATCCTCCGTCTCTCCGGAACGGTGAGAAATGATTGTACCGAAACCGGCCCGCTTTGCCATCTCGATAGCCTCGAAGCTCTCCGTCAGGGTGCCGATCTGGTTCACTTTCACCAGGATTGCGTTGCCGGCCCCCAGTTCGATGCCCTTTCTGAGCCGCTCCGTATTCGTGACAAACAGATCGTCGCCTACCAGCTGAATCCGATCTCCTAGAGCATCCGTCAACATTCGCCAGCCGTCCCAGTCCTCCTCATGGAGTCCGTCCTCGATGGAGATGATAGGAAAATGCTCAACCAGCCGCTCATAATAGGCGACCATTTCCTGAGCTGTCCGCCGGACTTTTACGCTGCTCGGCTTGCTTTCGCTACTTATCTTGTTCTCGACCTTCATCTTGCTCTCTCCACTCAGCCTGCTCTCACCGCTCATCTTGCTTTCGCCGCTTATCTTGCTCTCGCCACTCAGCTCGCTCTCGCTCTTCATCTTTCTCTCGCCCCTCATCCGACTCTCGCCAGGGAACAGATAAGTGCCGGAAGCTTCGTCGTAAAGCTCGCTCGAGGCCGCGTCCATCGCAATAGCGACCTGCTCGCCGGGCTTATAGCCGCTAAGCTTGATTGCGTCAACCATATAGCTTAAGACTTCTTCCGCGTCCTTCAGATCCGGAGCGAAACCACCCTCGTCGCCGACGGCAGTGGAATATCCAGACGTTTTCAGTACCTTCTTCAGCATATGATAGATCTCGGCGCACATCCGCAGGCCTTCAGAGAAGCAGCGGGCGCCGACAGGCATGATCATGAATTCCTGCAGATCTACCGTATTGTCCGCATGAACGCCGCCGTTTAAGATATTCATCATCGGTACCGGAAGGTCACACGCGCAGGCGCCGCCCAGATAACGGTACAGCGGAATCTGAAGCTGATTGGCCGCGGCGCGCGCGACGGCCATGGAAACGCCGAGGATTGCATTGGCACCGAGCTTCGACTTGTTGCCGGTGCCGTCGGTTTCCCGAAGGATTGCGTCGATTCGGCTTTGATTAAAAGCGCTCTCAAAGGCGATGGCGTCCGCGAGAACCGTATTTACATGCTCGACCGCTTTCAGCACGCCTTTGCCGCCGTAGCGGGTTCCGCCGTCACGAAGTTCCACGGCTTCGAATCTGCCGGTTGACGCGCCGGACGGCACTGCAGCCCGGCCGATGGCGCCGCCTTCCAACTTAACCTCCGCTTCTACAGTCGGATTGCCGCGGGAATCCAGAATCTCTCGGGCGCGGACTTCCGTAATTTCGAATTTGTCATACATAAAATGGCCCTCCTGATCACACCTGTTCTGTGTGATAGGATGACCATTTTTCATAAAATTACTCTTGTGATTATTCTCTCAGATTGATTCCCATACTGCTCAAACCATGCAGGATCTTCTTCATCACATCGCTGACTTCCTTATCCTCCAGCGTATGATCTTTGGCGCGGAAAGTGATGGAATAGGCGACGGACTTGTATCCTGCAAGGATCTGGGCGCCTTCGTAGATATCGAAGAGGCTGCAGTCCTCCAGGATCCTGCCGCCGCGCTGGCGGATCATGTCTTCGATCTGGCCCACTAAAATCTCCTTGGGAACCACCATACTCAGGTCGCGGGTGACGGCCGGGTATTTGGCTACGCCCTCGTACTTGCGGTCGAAGGTGGTATACGGCAGGAGGGACGGAAGATCCAGTACCGCCACATAGGCTTTGTCGCTGATCTTGTAGTTGTCGGCCACATCCGGATGAAGCTCGCCCAGATATCCGACGGTCTTTCCATCGTAGACGATGTTGGCCTGACGGCCGGGATGCAGGAAGCTTAACCCCGCATTGGGATCGTAATGAACCTTCTTCGTCATGCCGACCTTATCGAAGAACTCCTCGACCACGCCCTTCATGCTGAAGAAATCCACGTCTCCGTAAGCGCCGAGAACGAACTGCTGGCGCTCATCCGGCAGTTCCGTCAGCGGAAGCGCCTTAGGAAGGTAGACCTTGGCCAGCTCATAGAGGCGGACGTTCTTATTGCGGCGGTTGTAATTGGTGGAAAGGGAGGTCAGCATTCCGTTTAACGGCAGCGTGCGCATGATGCTGAAATCCTCGCCCAGCGGGTTGGAGATCTCCACCGCGTTCCTCAGCGGCGAATCCGCCGGGATCAGCAGCTTATCATAGACCTTGGGGCTCTCAAAGGAGTAGGTCATGCTCTGGCTGAAGCCGGAGAACTGGGCGATCTCCTTCGCCACGTCCTCGATGCGCAGATCATAAGGCAGACCACCCATGGTAGCCTCACCGGAGGGCAGCGTGGTGGGGATATTGTCATAGCCGTAGAACCGGGCCACCTCTTCCGCCAGATCGCAGGGGCGCTCCAGATCCTGCCGGAACGTGGGCGCGACCACCTCCCGCTTCTCGGCGTCAAATTTCAGATCCAGCTTCTTAAAGTACCCAAGCATGGTCTGCTCATCCACGTCAGTTCCCAGAAGCGCATTGATCTGATCCGGATCAAAGGGGATCCGCTTCTCTGTCTTCTTATTCGGATAAATGTCAATGATGCCGCCGACAACCTCGCCAGCGCCCAGCTCCTCGATCAGCTGGCAGGCCCGGTTGATGGCTTCCTCGGCGTTGTTGGGGTCGAGACCCTTCTCGAACTTGCCGGAAGCGTCGGTGCGCAGGCCGATCTTCTTCGCGGACAGACGGATATTGGTGCCGTCAAAGCAGGCCGCCTCGAAGACCATGGTCTTCACATCGTCGGTGATCTTGGAATTCTCACCGCCCATGATGCCGGCAATACCGACTTCCTTCTCACCGTCATTGATCATCAGGACCGTGTGGTCCAGCTTCCGTTCCTGACCGTCCAGGGTCTGGAATGTGTCGCCGTCCCTGGCGCATTTGACAATGATCTCGTGACCGGCCAGCAGATCGTAGTCGAAGGCGTGCATGGGCTGACCGTACTCTTCCATCACGTAATTGGTGATGTCGACAAGATTGTTGATCGGACGGATGCCGCTGGCCGCCAGACGGCGCTGCATCCACTGGGGAGACGGCGCAAGTTTGATGTTCTTAACCATTCTCGCGCAGTATCTGGGGCACAGATCCGGATCGGCCACTGTCACCTTCAGGTAGTCGTGGATGTCCTCGTCATTGCCGGTCACCGTCACCTGCGGCGGATAAAACGGCTTGTCAAAGGTAGCCGCCGCCTCGCGGGCAATACCGACGACACTGTAGCAGTCCACACGGTTGGACGTGATCTCGTACTCGAAGACTGCGTCGTGGAGCCCCAGAACTTCGACAGCGTCCGCGCCCAGAGGCGTATCCTCCGGCATGACGTAAATGCCGTTCTCCGGTGCATCGGGATACATGTCGCGGGAGGAGCCCAGTTCCTCGATGGAGCACATCATTCCGTTGGACTCGATGCCGCGCAGCTTGCCTTTCTTGATAGCGATGCCGTCCTCAGGCATCGGGCCGCCGTCGTGGCCGCCGGCCACCTTGCCGCCGTCAAGGACGACCGGCACCTTCTGCCCTACTTCTACGTTGGGTGCACCGGTGACGATCTGGATGATATTGTCGTCGCCCAGATCCACCTGGCAGACAACCAGCTTCGTCGCGTCCGGATGCGGCTCGATCTTCGTGATCTGGCCGACGACGATCTTCTCAAGATTCTTGTCAAGGCAGGTATAGCCCTCCACCTTGGTACCAGATAATGTCATGGCGTCCGTGTACTGCTGAGGCGTCACGTCCAGATCCGGGACATATGCTTTGATCCATGATAATGCTGTATTCATGATCGGATTCTCCTTATTTTGCTGA
>CANQFR010000095.1 GCA_947599905.1 uncultured Lachnospiraceae bacterium | reverse complement strand
GGACCGGTTCCGCCGCCTTCTCTCCCGCCGGGAGAAAGCCGGGCGCGACGAGTTCACCGCCGAAGTCCGCGATACGGTCCGAACGCTTGGCAGCCACCCTTCCATCGTGGTCTGGGTGCCGTTCAACGAAGGCTGGGGGCAGTTTGACACCTTAAAGATCTGCTCCCTGATCAAAAAAATGGATCCCGTCCGCCTCGTCGACCATGCCAGCGGCTGGTTCGATCTGGGAGGCGGCGACATCCAGAGCATCCACTACTATTTCTTCGATTATAAGTTCAAGCCGGAAAAGCGGCGCGCGATGGCGCTGACCGAATACGGCGGCTACTCCTGGTCCATTCCCGGCCACTGCACCCACGACGAGGAGTACGGCTACCAGAAATATTCCGACTCCGCGTCGCTGACGGCGGCGTTTCGGCGGCTGATCACAGACACGGTCCTGCCGTCCGTCCGGGAAGGCCTGGCCGCGGTCATTTACACGCAGCTTACGGACATTGAGAGCGAGACCAACGGCCTCTACACCTATGACCGGCAGATCAGCAAAATGGACGCGGAGATCGTGCGGGAATGCAACCGGATGATGAAGGAGGCCGGTGCGTAGCTTGCATAAAAAGGACTGGTACACAGATTCACACACCTGTACCAGTCCATACTTTTGTCGCGGATTCAAAAAAGATGCTCAGCAATCCTCCTTCAAATATTCCCGCCGCACACTTTCCGTGTTCGTCAGATACACCATCGACGCGTAGCTGATATCGAAGTCGAGCACGTCCCCCACGCGGATCCGGTCTTTTACCGCTTCCACGTCCAGGATCGTATGGTCCGAGGACGCGCCGATCACCTCCACGCCATTCATCCGGGGACGGATGTCCGTGTAATTTCCATAGTCCACCAGGCCCATCGCCGCCAGCGCGCGGCGGCGGATCCCCCGGTCTTCGTACTGCCGCGTCCTTCCGAAAGCGTCCGCTGTCAGTTCTCCTACCGGATAGCTGGGCTTGTCCTTTACCTCAATCACTTCCGCTTTCAGCGTGAAGACATCCTTATATGTAAAATCCATCTCACATCCGAGGAAATCGCCGAGCAGCACGCTTTCGCCCAGACGCAGCAGGTTTACGCCCGCCGGCATCGTACCGTCCAGAACCATATGCAGGGAAGACGACGCGCCGCCGCAAACATACCGCAGCTTCCGGCCGACCGCCTTCTCGACCTGCGAGGCGATTTCGAGAAGCTCTCGCATTTTCTCCGGCGTCGCCTTCACGGAGCCGAAACAGGTCAGGTTCGTGCCGACACCCGCCAGTTCCAGATGCGGCAGATCCCGCTCGATCTCCATGGCCGTATCGATCAGTTCCTGCCGGTTCCAGAAGCCCTCGCGAAGATCGCCCAGATCCGCCATCAGGATCACCTTATGGCGGCGGTCCGCATTGTCGCCGCATCTGCCCGTCAAAACGGATTCCACGGCCGCATCCAGCCGCCTCAGCACCTCCGGCTCGCTCTGCAGGCTGATATCCGCAGTCCGCGCCACATCGTCAAGCTCGGAAAGCATCGGGATCCGCAGAAGCATAAGCGGGGTCTGGATCCCCGCCTCCCGAAGCCGCTTAAGCTGCTCGATCCGCGAGGAAGCGAGATACGCGCAGCCGCACCTCTCGTACACCCGCGCGATCTCAGGCCAGGCCGTAAAGCCCTTGACCACGCCGGCCGTCTGAATTCCCGAGGCAGCGCTCCGTGCCATGATCTCCCGAAGATTATGTTCCAGTTTTCTCAGATCGATCTCCAGGACCGGATATCTGTTTTCTGCCATTGTCAGAATCCCCTGTCTTTCAACGCTCAGATTTCCTCGCCTGGCCGGATGCAGCCGCACTGTCCGACCGAGCCGAATTCCGCCATGCTGTACCATAAGGTATGGGCGGTCGGATTATAGAGTCTCGTGCCGTCGGCACTGATGATCAGCTGCTTATACGCTTCTGTATAATCATAGATCTCCAGGTTCGTCGCGTACCAGATATCGTCCTTTCCGCCCGTATATTCTGCAAATGCCTCAATCCGGTCCCAGTTCCCGTTCGCCTCGAACTCATAGCTGTGGCCCCACAGATAGAACATCCAGGGTTCCTGTTTCGGCGTTTCATTCACGAAACGGGCAGCCAGATCCATGAGGCGCGGGTCATCATGATGGCAGGTAGCCGCCAGACGCAGCCAGTCCTTCGGCAGTCTGAAATCACCGGAAGAAATGACAGTCCGCGAGTACACGATTCCGCATGCCTTCAGACATTCCACGACCGTGTCGCTGAAGGTTCCGAACGGATAGGCCATTCCGCGGACAATGCCGCCGAACTCGCGTTCCAGGTTCTCCCTGTCCGTGATCACCTCGCGCGTACACTCCGCCGGCGTCAGCTGCTCCAGGAACGGATGGGTCAGTCCATGAGCCGCCACCTCCATCCCGCTGTCTTTGTACAGAGCAAGCACCTGCGAACGGCTCATCCTGCGATGAATCGTTCCCGCCGGATACACGGTCTCTTCCGGCGCAAACAGCCCGCTGTTCAGATTGAAGGTTCCCTTCAGGCCGTGCTTCTTCATGACTTCCATCAGCCGGACGTCCTGCTCCACGCCGTCGTCATAGCTCAGCGTCAGCGCCTTTGCCTTCCCGCCCGGGAAGCGCATCCAGAGATTTCCTTTTCGTTCCATTTTGCCATCCTCCTTATCATTTGTTATTCATAATCTCGTAGATTCTGTTTGCATCATACAAACAGCACCATTCCCTCTTTCGCGAATATGCTTGCCGAACCCGGCTGGCCGGCCGCCTCAGCGTTCATTTCCATATGCCGCAATAAGGTGTCCTCGTGACTCCAGCCGTAATGCGCCATCAGTATTTTCGCGGCGCCGGCTTCCTGCGCGAATTCAGCCCCCTGCTTCCAGGTCGAATGCCCCCAGCCCTTCTTCTCCTGTCCGGGAACATCGCCTGCGTCCCAGACCAGCAGATCCGCGTTTGCGGCAAAACGGAGCATGGCCGGCCTTACTGCCTCCTGAATCTCGCAGTCCAGCATATACACGACGGAACTTCCGCCGTATTCGATGCGGTACCAGAGGCAGCCGCCCGGATGCGTTCCATTCATAGATGAAATGCGGATATTTCCTCCGCCGCTTTCAATCATAAGTTGGGAATCCGCATTCAGCTCATGGATCTGCGCTCCGCTCTGCGCGGCGGAGTACGGCCAGTACGAAGGGGCGGTCATTTCGTCCAGGATTTTCCCGAGACCGCTCCGCCCGTAAATGTGCAGTTCAAAGCGGTCTCTGAGCTGACTCAAAAACAGATACAGTCCCATGATATGGTCGATGTGCGTGTGGCTGATCAGCATATGAATACTCCGGATATTCCGCGCCCCCTGCGAAAGCTGCGCACCCAGCTGCGCAAGTCCGGAGCCGGCATCGAGCACAATAAGAATATCTCCGCACAGAACGGAGAAGCATGAGGTATTGCCGCCGTATTCCATGAATTTCCCGGATACGGCCGGAAAGGAACCGCGCGTTCCCCATACGTTGAAGAGCATATACTTCCACGAGTCTGCCGCCCGCATTTGATATTCACCGAATGTCAAAGCCGCACCTCCCCGAGCACTTCTTCCGACGCCTTCACGTTCCGAATCCTGTCAGACCCGGAAAGCGTACCGCAGGCGCACTTTTGCAAGAATATCCTTCTGTATTATAGCGCTGACGCGCCTGTTTGTCACGCGAAATCAAAGGTTCCTCTGCATTTCCCTCTTGCGCTTGGTCATCAGGCCGCCGATGCGTCCGCTCTCCTTGGCGGTCAGACTGCGCCACCCGTTTGCGATCACCTTATCGCTCAAGCCGAGTTCCTCGGCAATCTCGAATTTCAGCAGCTCCTCAGGCTTCAGATTCTTCGGGTCAAATGGTTCGTCCTTTTTCTTTTTTGTCATAGTTACAGGCATACTCCTTTCTCTGATCTGCTTAGAGTATGCCCGTTACGGGGAGGCCTATACAGTTTGGCTGGAAAGCCGCATAAGATGATCTTCCCGGCTGCCATTTTTATCCCGCTGCCGCAGTATCGTCAACCGTTACATCTTTTTAATGGAATCATAATCTTTTTTTAATAACAGTGCAGCCCGAAAATGATATAGTATTGGGGAACGGGACGGATAATCGGTACGAAAGACAGGGCGGGAAATGGAGAACCTTCAACAGAAGCAAACGGCAGATATGACTGAGGACATCGGCGAGGAAGAATACCTGGCTTATCTGCAGCGGCGCCGCAAAGCGCGGCTTATGCAGAGCAGACGCGAAAACCTGAGCAGACGGAACTGCCTGCAGCTGCGTCTCCTTCTTCTGACGTCGGTCGTCCTTCTGGTGTGCGGACTGGCCGCGAAACTGTTCCGCGCCAGACCGGTCTCCGTCACACCCGACGTCCGTAAGCCGGAATGGATCACCGAGAATTTTCTGACGCCCAACCCCTACTCCAGACCCCAGACCGCTCTTCATGAGGTGAACGCCGTTGTCGTCCATTATGTCGGCAATCCCGGAACCACCGCCGGGCAGAACCGGGACTATTTCGAAAGTCTGTCCGTGACAAAAGAAACCTCCGCCAGCAGCCATTTCGTCATCGGCCTCGAGGGGGAGGTAATCCAGTGTATTCCCCTGGATGAAATCTCCTACTGTTCCAACCAACGCAACAATGATACCGTCTCCATCGAATGCTGCCACCCGGATGCGGGCGGCCGGTTTACCGCGCAGACCTATGATTCGCTGGTCAGGCTCGTGCGCTGGCTCTGCGACAAATATGAGCTTGACTGCGGCAGCGATGTGATCCGCCACTACGACGTTACCGGCAAGGAATGCCCAAGGTATTATGTTAAGAACCCGGACGCGTGGAAGCAGTTTTTGGAAGATCTGAAAAATCCCGGAGAATGATTCCCTGACAGCCCCAATACTTCTGTCCCTGCCTGCCCGCAGCAGCCGCACGCCCGGCATCAGGCCGGCTATGTATATCCCGTATCAGTTCCCGCCGGCTTCTTCATTCTCTTCGTTCTCCGCATCCTCCCCGTTCTCCTGCCCGTCCAGCACCTGCGCGATCCGCTCGATCATCTCGTCTTCTTTCAGGCGAAACTTGATTTCCACACGTCTGGACGCAGCCATATCCACCTGCCCCGGGCCCGAATAGATCGGACTGCTGTACGATCTTCCGTTCACCGTAAGCAGACTCCTGAGCCGGTCGATCTGATCCTGCGGCAGTCCGTTCGCGGAATTCATGCAGAACTTCGCGACGGAATCCGCCCGGTTAAAGGAAAGCGTCATATTGCTGTCATAAGTACCGACCGTGTCCGTATGTCCCTCGATAATAATCTCCGCGATGTAGGGGAGATAATTATCCTGCAAAAGCACGCCCAGATACATCGGAATGATCTCCCGCAGGGCACGCCGGCTGGTCTCCGTCAGTTCGGCGCTGTTGTACGCAAACAGCACGTCCGATGAAAACGTAATGGATCCCGTCTGCGAGTCCACCGTCATGGAGGAATTATTAAAACGGCTCTGCAGTTCCCCAATGATATCGGTCCGAATTCCCACAATGTCCTGCAGTTCGCTTCTGGTGTCCTCCAGCTCCTTCTGCGCTGCCGCAATCTGCTGCTGCGCCGAATCAATCTGCAGATACGCGGCGTCCAGTTCTTCCTGCGTCAGCGCCGCCTGATCATAAGCTAACTGCAGCTGCGCGAGCGAATCCGCCAGTTCCCGGTTGGACGCCTCGATCTCATCCCTGGAACGGTCCAGATCCGCCCTGGCCAGTTCCAGTTCCTGCTTCGCCGTATTCAGTTCCGTCTGCGTGCGCTCCAGATCTGTCGTCTTCTGCCGGTAGATTGCCAGGGTGATCGCGATAATCAGGATGAAAACAAGGGTCAGCGCAGACATCATATCCGAAAAGGACTGCCAAAAGCTGGGTTCCTCAAATACGGCCCGTCTTCTTCTGTTATTCTTCATATGGCTCCCTCATCTGATTAAATGTATACAGCTGGCTGCTGATCTCGTCATGCAGGAAATCCGACATCATCTCAAGCTGCTTTCCCTGCTCTTCGAGCTTATTCGCCAGTTCATCCTGCCGTTTCTGGAACTGCACCATATTGCGCATGATATCACGGTTGGCATCCTGAAGCTGCCGTGCCGCGGTTTCCATATCCTGAAATGTCTTTGCATTCTGATCCTGGAGCTTCGCGGCATAGTTTAAGCTCCGTCCAAGCTTTTCAAAATTGCCTCCCAGCGCCTGCGTCATCTGCTCCACAAACTGCCTGGCAATCAGGTCGACGCCCTTCACCTGCTCCGCCGCCGTTCCTTTCATCAGTTCCTGAATGGATTTGACGGAATTCGCCAGATTCGCCTGATAGATCAGCATGGCGCGTTCATTATCATCCGCAGGACTTACGCGGGGCGCCGCGCATTCCCTGAAAAGCGCCGTAAATTCGGCCAGTTTCTCATAGGCGTCCGCCATGATGCTCCGATAGATGAAATTGAACACAAGAGAAAAGAAAATGCCGTATACGGAGGTATGGAACGCCACCTTCATGCCGTCCAGCAGTGGCCCCACGTTATCCGAGATCGTATAAATATCATTTCCGTTAAAGGACGCAAGGCCCATGGAGAGTCCGAGGAATGTACCCAGAATCCCAAGTCCCGTCAGCGTCCCGGCAACAGCGGAATTATAATGGGTGGAAGCGATCCGGTCCAGCAGGTCCTCATTGATATATTCCTCCAGATCGCAGACTTCCGAATACCCCCGCTTCGTACGCCGCCCTGCCATATGCTTCTGGTATTTCTCAAACGCCTCGTCGAGCGCCGGATTGTTAAATATATCTTTCCGGTTCGCGTAAAGCTCCCAGAGCGTGCCGCCCTTCTCCTTCTGCTCCTTCCGAATCTGGTCCGCGGCCCTCTTAAGAGCAGCCGTGCAGGTATTCAGCCGCACAAAGCAAAGCGTCGAGAACAGGAACAGGATGCCGATGACCACCAGAAAGCCCACATTGATAAGCAGGTTGCTGAGCGACGTCACCGTCCCCGTAAACACGCCGTTGATATAAAGAATGAATCCGAATACAACTGCATACAGCGGAAATAAAAGCCAAAACAGCTTGTTTCTCATAGATACGCGCCCTCCTTTGTGATGTCTGCATTCAGTATATATCATAGTATACCACAAATCAGAGGGCGTTCCAATAGAGTTTAAGAATTTATCCATTGACCCATACGTCAGCTTCTTCTTTACCCGGCGGTTCGAATATCACTTCAAACTTTGCGGTAAGGGCGCTGTCAACAATGTACGCCGTCGTTTCACCTGCCGAGACGGCCTGGTTTCTTTGGTTTATACGCACCCGCCAGACCTCATCGCTGATATTAAGATAATGCAGTTCACATTCTATATTCCGACTTCGGAAAAACGCTTTCGCCTCGTTTCTTCCCGCCTTTGTCCAAAAGCCCCAGTCCAGAATCACATCGGCGCCGGCCTGGATCACCTCTAACGATTTCTCAAACAGATAATGACGCACATTGGCTGCGTATTCGTCATGCTTTTCTCCTGCGTACAGTCCAAATACCGCAAGCATGATCTCGTCCACCGACAGAATGACCGCCTGATGAGCCGTCTGTAACCGCTTTGCGTATGTGCTTTTGCCGCTGCATAGTTTCCCGCAGATGAGAAAGACTTTTGCCATCGCTTTTGCTCCTTATGTGATCTGACAAATAACCGGCTTCCATGCGAACGACAGCAGATCTCTTGCTTTCACTTTGATAAAATGTCAAATCAGCAATTATTCACAAACGCTCCAAATATCTTCCTGCTGTTCTCATCCGTTCGATAGGAGAATTCCGGGTGCCACTGTACGGCCCAGAGGAAACGTTTTTCCGGACAGTAAACGCCCTCGATCATGCCGTCGTCCGTCTTCGCCATTACTCTCAAACCGGGAGCCAGCCGCTTTATCCCATGATGATGGTAGCTGTTAACGCCCAGCCTGTCCATGCCAAGCAGCGTATGCAGCGGCGTATCTCTTTCGATCTGCACTTCGTGCGCGACCTTGTCGTAAGGCGGCGTCTGGTGATGTTCGATATCAGATGGATGCTGCATCGGGAGATCCTGATACAATGTTCCGCCCATCACCGCGTTGACCAGCTGGATCCCGCGGCAGATCCCAAGCACCGGCTTATCCGCGGAAAGAGCCTCTTTCAGCATCTTCTCCTCCATCCGGTCCCGCTGCGGACATAACTCCCCGCAGACCGGAAGCGTCTCCTCGCCATAAACCTCCGGCGACACGTCATGACCGCCGGTAAACAGGAAACCGTCCATCTGCTCAGCGATCTGCCCAATTTCCCGGTCGTCATCCGTCAGCGGCAGCATGACCGGGATGCCGCCGGCCAGGCGGACGCCTTCCATATAGCCGGGAAGCATCCACAGACTCTCCCTTCCGATATCCACCAGGGGAATCAGGCCGATCAGCGGCTTTTTGCATGAATTCGTGTTCATCGATATCCTTCCCCCATCGCCGCCCGGCAGCGCTTCTTGTAACAGGCAATTCCGTATTTCAGCACATTCTCGATGCCTTCGTCTGTAAACACCTCGTCATAGCGTCTCGTTTCGATCTGCGCAAGCGCCGCCTGCGCCGCAGACTCCAGATTGCCGTCCTCCGCGTATTTCACCTCGATGACGATCCCCAGGCTGCCGTCCTCGGCTTCCACGAGAATGTCGCTGTAGCCGTCTCCGGCCTCCCGGTTACTTGTCACGATCCAGTCCGCCTTGTACGCCAGAAGCCCCATCAGGAGCCCGTGGTAGAAGTTCTCCTTCCGCGCCTTACGTACCGACGTGTCCCGGATGCTGATCGCACGCCGCAGGTAGCTTCCAAAGGCCTTCTCCACCCCGGCCGCGTCGCCGTCCGCGAACGCACCGCACAGCTGCTTCAGCGATTCCCCGTCGTTTCTGGTCTCCTCCCGGAACAGTTCCATGATCTGATCCACGAAGAT
>CANQFR010000094.1 GCA_947599905.1 uncultured Lachnospiraceae bacterium | reverse complement strand
TCACGCACAGGGACATGGGATTCGTGTAGTTGATGACCCAGGCGTCCGGCGAGTACGCCTTGATGGCCTCGGCGATCGCCACGAACATGGGGATCGTGCGCAGCGCCCGGATGATGCCGCCGGGGCCGGCTGTGTCGCCGACAGACTGGTAGATACCCAGCCGCTCCGGCAGATGTACGTCGGATTCCATCTCGTCAAAGGTGCCGGGCAGGATGGAAATGACGACGAAATCCGTGCCAGTCAGAGCGTCCTTAAGCGTCGGAACCGTCTTGTACTCCCACTTGCCGGCCGCATCCGGGCGGGCGGACAGGTGATTGCCGATGAGCTCGTTGTTTCTGGCCGCCTGCTCGTCGATGTCGTAGAGCCGGACGGTTCCGCTCAGGGAATCATTTCTTGCCAGATCCGTCATAAATGTCCACGCCCATCCGCGGGAGCCGCCGCCGATATAGGCCACCTGCAGGTCTGTTATCCTGTCGTCTGCGTATTTCATGGTAAATGTCCTCCTTTTAGCTGCCGCTTCCGGTTCTGCGGCCCATCGGCCTGCAAAAGCTCTTGTTCCGCGGCTGATTCTATTTTCATCTGGACATAGCATACTACAAGATAGTATAATATTCTTATAGAATCGAGCATAAAAATCATGAATTCGTATTTTTGGCTACAAAGAGTTGCCTGCAAGGGCAGATAAGCGAGTGCCGATTGCTTTTTTCAATGAGAGTGAAGAAGCGGGGTATAAATCGTGTGGCTGTGCGGATATCTGTGGGGAGGGGGTTTATAAGTGGAACAAATTTTGTTTAGCGATGGAATGGACGGCCTGTCGGCGGAGCAGGTCGTCCGCGACGCGGGTTTCTCCATGGCGACCCGTCATTTCCACGCCACCTATGAATTTTACTATCTGGTGGAGGGAGAGCGGTATTATTTCGTGGATAATGAAACGTATCTGGTGAAGGCCGGAGATGTGATGCTGATCGGACCCAACCATATCCACAAGACCAGTCAGGCCGGTGCCGCCCGCAATAACCGGATCCTTCTGCAGATCAGCGGGGACATGATGAATCCTTTCCTGAATAGTTGTGGTCTGGGAAGTATCGAGACGCTGTTCGGTGGTGAGGTGCGGACATTTTCGCTGACGGAAGAGCAGCGGACGGTTGTGGAGAACACATTTGACAGATTGCGTGGGGAACTGGAGAGAAAAGCGCGGGATTATCCGGCCGCTGTCCGGCTGCTGCTGGCGGAGCTTTTTCTGTTCCTGTCCCGCTGCCTGCAGCCGCTTACGCCCGATACGCCGCGCAGGGAACCGCAGACTGCCCGGACCTGGAAGCATCAGAAGGTCCATGAGGTGGCCGATTATCTGACTGTCCATCCGGAGACGGACGAGAGCCTGGAGGAACTGGCGCGCCGCTTCTATGTGAGCAAATCCTATCTGAGCCGTATCTTCAGGGAAGTGACCGGATTTACGGTCAATGAGTACAGGAACGTCAGCCGTATTCGGAAGTCGCAGCAGCTTCTGCGGGATAGGAAGCTCTCGGTTACGGAGATCGCCGCGCTGGCCGGGTTTGAGAATCTGACCTATTATGAGCGCGTATTTAAGAAATATACGGATACCACGCCGTTAAAATACAGGAATACGGCGGGCGGCTGACGGCGATTCTCTGTTCAGGCAAAAGCGCATTGTCTTTTTTCAGCTTTTGTGATATTATGTTTTTTAATAGACGCAATATGGTGGACATTCTGATGAAGAAGCGATTTAAGAAAATAGGTTTCTGCCTTTTTGTATGTGCCGTGATCATCGCGGTGATTCTGATCAGCCTGGTCTATTTTCAGTACATTTCCCGGCGGATCTTTGAGGACAGCACCCGGTCTCTGGATGAGATCTACAGTCAGGTGAACCGTTCCTTCGGTGCTTTTGTGGAACGCAACTGGGGACTGCTGGAGAGTTGGGACGATGCCCATATCTTTTCGGAGGCTATGGAAGGGGAGGCGCCCGCTTTTGTAGCCAGGGAACAGGCCCACTGGGGATTCTCCGATTTCTACTTTCTCTCTGAAAATGGGGAGAGCCTGTCCATCGGCGGGGAGAAGGTCCTTCTGAACCTGGGGAATGAGCTGCCCACGCTGACTGAACAGCGCCAGCCCCTTATGGCCGGGACTGCTCTGCCCTCGGGCGAGGCGGTGACTGTCTTCGCTGTACCTGTGAGCCACCGGACGATCCGGGGCTTTTCCTGTGACGCTATCGCCGTCGCCTATACCAACACGGATCTCGCCAGTTCCCTGAATGTGGATGCTTTCTCCGGCAAGGCCAGGTGCTTCGTGATCCGCGACGACGGGCAGGTGCTTTTGTCAACCCAGGCCGGGGGCAGTGTATTCAGCAACTATCTGGTGTATCTGCAGGCTGTCTCGGATCTGAGCGAAGAGGATCTGGCGGCCATGGCCCAGGACTGGGCGGCGGGACGGCAGGGGCTGGTCCGCTGCGAGATCGGCGGGGTCAGTCACGTGATTCTTTACCAGAGTCTGGGCTATCTGGATTACCTCATGCTCAGCGCTGTACCGCAGAGCGCCATCAGCGAGGGCTTTTTGTCCGTGCAGAAGGCCACCATCAACGTGCTGGTAGTGATCTTCCTGCTGGTGGGGGCCGTTGCCGTGGTGCTCCTGGTGCTGCGCAGCGACCGGCTTTCCAGAGAAAATCGGCTGGAACTTCAGTACCGGGAGCGGATGTTTGACGTGCTGTCCAACAGCGTGGACGATATTTTCATTACGCTCAACACCGCTGATCAGCATGTGGATTACATCAGCCCCAATATCGAGCGGCTTCTGGGCATTCCCGTGGAGGAGGCCCGGAAGGATATCCGGGTCATGGAGAAGTGTGCCGTCAACTACGACGTGGTGATTCCGAAGGACGTGCTGGAGTCCATCCCTCTTAACGGCAACCGGTACTGGGAGTGCGAGTATATGCATCAGAATACCGGAGAGCGCCGCTGGTACCGGATGACCGTGTACCACATGAGCATCCAGGAGGTGAGCAAGTATATCATCGTCCTTAGTGACCGAACCATGGAGCAGCAGATGAACCAGAAGCTCCAGCAGGCCCTGAACGCCGCCCAGAGCGCCAACACGGCCAAGAGCAATTTCCTGTCCAATATGTCCCACGATATCCGTACGCCTATGAACGCCATTGTGGGTTTTTCTGTGCTCTTAGAGAAGAACGCGGATCAGCCCGAAAAGGTCAGGGAGTACACCCGGAAGATCACATCTTCCAGTCAGCACCTGCTGAGCCTGATCAATGACGTGCTGGACATGAGCAAGATCGAGAGCGGCAAGACGTCCCTGAATGTAGAACGCTTCAGCCTGCCGGAGATGCTGGAGGAGCTGACCATCATCGTGATGCCTCAGGCCCGGGCAAAGCAGCAGGATTTCAGTATTCATGTTCAGGGCGCACCCCCGGAGCAGATCATCGGGGACAAGCTGCGCCTCAACCAGATCCTGCTGAACCTTCTGTCCAATGCAGTGAAATATACTCCCGAGGGCGGGAAGATCGAGTTTACCGTGTGTCCCATCCCCGGCGCAGGGCAGCAGTATGCCCGGCTGCGCTTTGCCGTGAAGGATAACGGCATCGGCATGAGCGAGGAATTTCAGGCCACCGTTTTCGAACCCTTCAGCCGGGAGATCAATTCTGTTACCAACAAGATTCAGGGTACAGGCCTTGGCATGGCCATCACCAAGAACCTGGTGGAACTGATGGGCGGCATCATTCAGGTGGAGAGTACCCCCGGAAAGGGAAGTACCTTCACGGTGGAACTGTCCTTCCTGCTGCCGGAGCAGGAGGAGGTCTCCTGGTACCGGGACAAAGTTACCCGAATGCTGGTGGCCGACGACGAGGAGGATATTTGCCTGAGCATCCGGGAGTTGATGCGGGATTCCGGGGTAGATGTGGCCTGTGTCCATGACGGGGACGATGCCGTGGATCTGGCTGCGACCGCCTGGCAGCGGGGCGAGGGTTTCCATGTGATTCTGCTGGACTGGAAAATGCCGCGGATGGACGGCGTGGAGGCAGCCCGGCAGATCCGGGCCCGGATTGGAGAGCAGGTGCCTATCCTGGTGCTGACCTCCTACGACTGGGCCGACATCGAGACCGAGGCCCGGCAGGCGGGCATCGACGCCTTCATGCCCAAGCCGTTCTTTGTTTCCACCTTCTGGGATACCATCCGGCCCCTGTTTCCGGAGGGTCAGGCCGCCGCTCCGGCGGGCAGCGCCCAGATTCTGGAGGGCAGGCGCTTCCTGGCCGCAGAAGACAATGAACTCAACGCTGAGATCCTCACAGAGATGCTGGAGATGGAAGGAGCCTCCTGCGAGGTGGCTCCCAACGGTCAGGAAGCGCTGGAGATGTTTGAGAGCTCCCGGCCCGGCACCTATGACATGATCCTTATGGACGTGCAGATGCCCGTGATGAACGGCTATGACGCCGCGCGGGCCATCCGTGCCTGCGGTCATCCTCAGGCGGCGAGTATCCCCATCGTGGCTATGACAGCCAATGCCTTTGCAGAGGACGTGCGTAACGCCCTGGACGCCGGGATGAACGGGCACCTGAGCAAACCTATCGATATGAATGCCGTGCGCGAGATGGTAGGGCGGCTGCTGAGCAGAAGTTCCGCCCCCTGCGTGGACAGCGAAGGAGAGAACCTATGAAGCGACTTTACCTGACAATCTCTCTGCTTCTGGCCGCGGTCCTGACCGCGGTGTTTCTTGGCGCCTGCGGCGGCGCAGCCAGCGACTCCGCCGACGTCACCCTGACCATTCTCGGCAAGGAGAGCGATCTGAATAAGCCTTACCTCACCCGCCTCTTTCAACTCTATCAGGACAGTACAGGCAATCAACTCAAGCTCATCTCCTACGAAGACGCAGAATTTGAGACAAAAGCCGCCCTGGACATGGCGGAGGGCCGCGTGCCGGACATCCTGCTGCATTTTCACAATGCGGACCTGAACCGTTACGATGTGGCGAGGGATTTCTGTATGTTGGAGGATCAGGCATGGAGCGCCAGCCTGACGGACAGCGCCCGCGCCTACTGCACGGACAGCGACGGTCATCTGCTGGGCCTGCCCTTCTGGGAGAGCTCCGTGTCCGGCTGCTATTACAACAAGACCCTGCTCACCCAGCTGGGTCTGCGGGCCGCCACGACTCAGGCGGAATTTGATATGCTCTGTCAGGTGCTTGCGGAGAGCGGTTATACCCCTGTCTGCTGGCCTGCCGACGGTTGCACCTGGATGCCTCAGTTCGCTCTGGATCCGGTGTTTGCCGACGATCCGGCTGCGCTGGAGCGGCTGAACAACGGGGAGATCGGTTACGCAGACATCCCCGCCGTGGCGGAGATGGTCCAGTGGGTGCAGTCCGCGGCGGAGAACGGCTGGTTTGGTGGCACCTACAGCACAACCGGCTGGAATGACATCGGCCCTATGCTTGCCTCCGGGCAGGCAGTGAGCACTTTTATCTGGGACACCTGGTTTTACACGGATTTTCCAGGCGGAACTTATACCATGGACGATTTCGCCCTGATGCCCGCCTTTATGGGCACTGCGGATGAGGGTACCTATGAAGGCGGTAACCTGAACATGATGATGGTGTGCAAGGCTGGCTCCCATGTGCAGGAGGCCCTCGATTTTCTGGCTTTCTGCGCCACGCCGGAGGCGTACAACGCGGCCTTTGACGGCATCTCCACGGTGAGCTGCTTCCGGGATCAGACTACCAACATTCAATCTCCCATGGTCACGGAGGCGCAGGCGTCTATTCAGGCCCATGAGCGTGTCTCCACGGCCGCTTCCAAGATCGTGGGTTACAACGCCGAGGACGTGATGGCCGCTCTGAACGCCATGCTCCGGGGGGAGACAGATGTGGACGGGTGCGTCAGGCAGATGGACGAGGCCCGCCTGAAAGAGATCGCCATGCAGAGCGCAGCCGGAGGAGAGGAAGACTGAGCAAAATGAAAACGCCGGGACCAGAAGAAATTCCCAGCCCCGGCGTTCCGGTTTTCCATACAAGCAGGACGCCAGCGACGCTCTGTCTGCATAAAATAAGTTCGCCGAAACAGCGGCTTTTATGACCTGCTCGCGGCCTTCAGCGCCGCCGCCGCTTCCTCGTCCGCCTTTTCCGTCTTGATCTCCCAGTGGATCAGGAAGGTCAGGGCCGCCCGCAATGAGATGATCGCGGCTACGACGGCCACCTCGCTCAGCTGCCGCACGATGACGGTTCTTAAGATCTCGCTTCCCAGCTTGAATTCCAGTCCCAGCGCCATCCCCGTTGCCAGATTCAGGCGGATCTGCGGATTCTTCTTCATGTAATCCACGATTCCCCGGCACCCGGAGATGATGATGACGAATACGCCGACGAACTCAAACACCAGGATCGCGATATCCACCACATGGGTCAGAAGCTGTTCCAGCAGTTCATAGATATCCATACTCATTTCCTCCTGTGCGTTCCTTTGGTTCCCATTATATCGGATTATTAACATAATAGCAATACGTAGGCCTGCCGGTTATTTTAAGTTCATCTCCTCAAAGGAGATGAACTGTATGCGTGGGTGATTCCCGTACTGTTCCAGTACGTCGTCCCGGAATCCGGCTCTGGAAAAGACAGAATACCATTTATCCGGATAGGCGAACAGTTCGCCTCGCGTTAAGAGCGTTTCCACTGTGTCTGTCCCGACCTGTTCGCTGCGCCATTTGCACTCGCCGAACCATGCGGAATGGTCCTGCACGGCCATCAGATCGATCTCTTCCTGACATTTTTTAATGGGGTTCGGCCCCCACCACCGGCCTGCGTCGCCGAAGAAGAAGGGGAGCGCTGCGTGAATCTCCGGCAGAAACAGGTATTGCCGGCATATTTCCTCGAAGATACTTCCCATGAAATCATTAAGCTGTTGCTTCACCGCCATATAATAGAGGGCCTCGCCCATACCGCTGGCGATGAGGCTCAGATTAGGCCGCACGAAGCGGTACCAGAACAGGAACATATTGTCGGCCAGCCGGTACAGAGTTCTGCGGCTGGCCGCGCTTTCTGTAAACGGCGTTTCCTTGCGGACAATACCGATGGAGATCAGGGAATTCAGCTGACTGCTGCATCCGCTGGTCTCCAGGCCGGTTCGGGTGGCGATCTCGTTCAGTCGGCTGGCGCCGCCGGCGATGGCGGTGATGATGGACTGGTAGGTGGCGGGTTCTCTCAGCTCCTGTTTCAGAAGGTTGGCCGGCTCCTCAAAGAGGCGGCCGCTTTCGTCAAAGAACAGCCGGACGATATTATCATCCACAGACAGGCTGGTCTCGATCCGCGAGAGATATTCGGGCACTCCGCCGGTTATTCCATAGAGAATGGCCTGCTCTTCGCCGGAAAATCCGGGAAGCATGGCTTTCGCCTCGAAAAAGGTGAACGGGCGCAGCTTAAACTGTGATGTCCGCCTGCCGTAAAGGGGGCTCTTGTAACCCAGTACCTGATTCTCCATGAAGCTCATGGAAGAGCCGCAGAGGATCAGAAACATCTTACTGTCCTTCCAGCGCTGATCGATATGGCTCTGGAGCATGGAGGAAATGGCCGGGTACGAGGCGGCCAGGTATGGGTATTCGTCGATGGCCAGTATGATCCTGCGGGTATCGCAGAGCCGGTCGATATAATCGAGAAGCGACGCGAAATCACGAAATACCGGAGCGGGCGCACCCGGAATCGGCAGCGGCGCAGAACCGGCAAAATTCTCATCGGTTGACTGGCTGGCCGGTGACTCTGTGAGCAGAGCGATCTGGGCCATCACCGCTTTCGATAAGCCGGCCAGATTATCCTGGGCGGTGCCTTCCACCGCCATATAATAGATGGCAGGCTTATCTTTAAGAAACTCATGGATCAGAGTCGTCTTCCCGACCCGGCGCCGTCCGTAAAATACGGCGAATTCAAAAGTGTCCTTTCGGTAGGCCTCTTCCAGTTTCTGCAGTTCTCTGCTGCGCCCGACAAACATAAGTAAATGCCTCCTGTTGACGAATGAGGAAATTGCTAATTTATTAATTACTAATTGTACAATTAGTAATTTTGCAATTAGTATATAACATATCAGTTAAAATGTCAAGCATTACAGAAACTATTATGTCCCAGCTACAAAAAAACTGCCGGAGTTTCCTCCGGCAAGTCTCTTTCTTACTTCCTATCATTTAAGCCGCCCCTCCGGATCTGCCGGAGCCGGCCGCCACGGCCGCTCTTATTCGAGAGTATGATTCTTCCTGTATACCACTGCCGCCCCCGCAACCGCGATGACAGCGCACAGAGCCAGAAGCCAGCACCACAGAGGAATATCTCTCACATCCAGACAGCGGACGTTGATCCACATCTGGTTGATATTGTGGGTCTGCGTTTCGTCGAAGTATCCCATGACGGCCGCCCGGGATATGACCTCCTGGGACGGATACTGGGTGTACAGCTGGCGGCCGATCTGTTCCGCGGAAGCATGGACCGTATAGTTCTCGTCGGCGCCGTCTTCGCTGAAGAAATATCCTACCGGGTAGTCCACGGTTTCCTCTTCATCGTCCTCCGCGCCGTAGCACCAGTTCAGATAGGAGAAAACGGTATCGTCGTCCCCGCCCGAGATGGCCGAGGTGTAGCCGATATAGTACATGTTCCGCACCGCGTTCTCCGGTATGGACAGGAAGTTGACGAAGGCTTCTGCCGCCTGCTTTTTCTCCATGTCGTCTCCGATACCGGCTTTCAGCATGACCCAGCCGTCGAACCAGAGGTTGGTACATTCTTCCGGCACCGCAAACTGCAGATATACGCCGTCCTCCTCGGCCTGGTCCATGGCGTATACCGCGTCGCCCGACCACTGGTAGTTGGCGGCGATCTTGCCCGTCACCATGTCCGCCTTGCCGCTGTCTGTCTCCAGCGCGTAGATATTTCCCATGATGTGCCCCAGCAGTTCTTCCACTTCGTCAATGGTTTCAGGGGATACGTCATTCATCATATTGCCCAGCTTTTCATGGTAATCCGCGTCTGACCGGAACGATTCATCCATCAGCTCTTTCTGCCGGAGATACCCCAATGTGGAAAAATAGGTGTCCCGCACATTGTCCTTGAGCGTGATCT
>CANQFR010000093.1 GCA_947599905.1 uncultured Lachnospiraceae bacterium | reverse complement strand
CAACAATCCAGTTACATATCAGATTCGTTCCAAAGGGAGCTAATCACTCCCAAAGACACAGAATTTTTTACAGCCTCTGAAAAAGTGTAACTGGGGCTAGCCGCCGCGCTAGCGGCTTGGTACAATAATTAGTTAAATTTTCCTTTCAGTATGTCCAATGCAATCGGGTCGATTCGTTTAAGTACCTGACCAATTACTTCACCGCACCGATCATTCCATTTTCTTTTTTCTGTTCCGTCTTTCAAATTGGTATAGGTATCCTCTATCTTATCCTGGCCATACCAGAAATCCTTTATTTTTTGCCCACATTCAGGATCTATTTCCTCTGCTAACCTGAAAAACTCGTCTACTGCCCGTTTTACTTTATCGCCATTTCCCGGGCTTTCCATACAGTTAGCAGCAATATAACTATCAAATCCTTCCATCTCAGTCATTACCAAACTCTCCCATTTGACACATGCTTCGTTATATACATCTGTCATGCTCCTTTTCAATTCTTCCAACCAATCTTCGTATTGCTCACCATTGTTACAAGAAGAACCATTAGATGTCGTATTCTTATCCAGTTCCGGCAAACCCTTCATCATATCCGATAGATTGTTCTCAAGCTTAAGTTTTCGATAATGCGTATGAATATACAGAACCTCACGGAACACTCTTCTTTTCTCTTCATCTTCCACATTTTTATTATAGTAAGAAATCAATCCATTAACCACATATTCCAGTTCTTCAAATAGGTTTACTTTTTTATCTTCGATTTTTACACTTCCTATTTGGAATTTACCAAGGCGAAAATATTTCTTCCACAACTGACTATGGTAATCATACAGCAACTTGTTAAAAAAATCTGCATCTTCTTTATCAAATAAATAATTGCCATTACTTTCTATTAAGTCCAGTTTCAGTTGATCTACACCAAAAACTCTCCATATATCATGAAACTTTTCTCGTTCCGCTTTTACGTCACCATGATTTCCTTTTTCTATTAATTCATCCAACGTATACATAATAACCTCCTCGTACTATTCAAAATCCATTGACAATATTTCTTGTATAATTCCATTCATCACTCTTTTTTCTATCGCATCATTTTGCTCCTCGTCATTCTGCTTTTCATCATTCCACTTCTTATTATTCCACTGATCACAACCCTTCACGTATATATTTCTTAAGCCTCCCTCCAACGCTTCTAACCACTTTTCATACTCCTTGATGGTATTACCAGAAAAACTATGAATCATAGCATATTCATCTAACTCAGGCAAATTATTCATCATATCCAATAAACTATTTTCAAACTTAAGTTTCCGATAATGCGTATGGCTATACAACGCCTCACGAAATACTCTTTGTCTTTCCACATTTTTCACAATTTTATTGTAATACGTGGTCAAACCCTTAATTACATATTCAAGCTCTTCAAATAGATTTACCTCATTGTCTTCAATATCCACACTTTCTATTTGAACTTCCTCGGGACGGAAATATTTTCTCCATAACGGCCCATTGTAATCGTCCAATAGTTTTTTAAAAAAATCTGCATCTTCTTCATCAAATTGATATGTATTACTTTTCCCGACCTTCAATTCATTCTTAAACTGACCCACTCCAAAAGCTCGCCATATATCATTAAATTTTTTCCGTTCCTGACTGATATAGTCATCATCATCACGCCCTTCCCGCTTTATAATCAATTCCCTTAATGTGCATGACATAATTATATCCTCCTTCTAATCTTTGTATTATTATATATGCATTTTTCATAAAAATCAAACAATCATTACAAGTGTGCGGATGTGCGCTGGTATTTTTATTTTTTATATAAATTCTTGAGAATATCTCTTGTATTAATAATAAGTAATTATATATCTACTGAAATACATTAATATATTCCAGAATCCAGAAATAAAAATACACCCTGCACATCCGCACATATGCGCTGAGACATATGGATACTTCAGTGTCAGCAGCGCATACCATCGATCTGTTCATCTAAATCTGCTCATTATAAGGAATTCTTATCGCTTTATAAGTACATTAATTAGAAGAACGACAGAGCCCATTTACGCCGCTGCCGGAACATCTCTTGTACGTTTCAGACCTTTCATGGCAGATTTATAAATATCTTCTGTCATTTGCTTAGTATTCTGAATGCCATATCTTGCAAGAACCGTCTCTAATGCAACACCTGTACGTTTTAGTTCTCTGTCCATAGCCTCCTTCTGACTGGCAGTAAGACCAGCAACGTTATTCTTCTGACCTTGCTCTGGAGCAGTATGCGCTCCATCGCCTGTTTCCATGCAGTAAACTTTCTGTCCTCTTGAATTCACAATAACCAGTACGCAGATCACCCGATCATTATCGTATTCAATTCTGCTTACATGAAACTCCTCTGTCGTGTACCACCTGTTATTCTTAGATTTGATTCCTGCCTTATCCGCTGATATCCAAATAAACGGCGCTGAATAAAGTTCCCGGCCTATCCCCCAATTAACACATGCCCGCTTAAAGCTATCTGATGCCTGCCCCTTTTCTGCTTCCGCATTGCTGGCAACTCCAACATCCTGTTTCTCAATCCATTGATTCTTTCTTTCATCCCAGACTTTCACAGTACAGTAAAGATTATCTCCAATCACTTGATGAATCCGTTGCCAACCAAAAGGCGTAAATATCTCATCCAAAATTTTCTGGTCAACACGGGCATCCTTATACAAAAGGAGGCTCAATCCATTCTCTTTGATAACGCCTACACGACATTCAATCTCCTCCGCTCTTAATAACCGGATCTCTTTCATTAAACTGTCATCTCCTTCATGGTTAATTTCTTCCCTTCATCACAGGTTTCCATAACTTCCAAAATATAAACTGGTTTATGCAGCCTTAACCGTGAACCGTCTGGAATGCGTAATATTGGCAAAATCCTTATATATCTCCGGCCGCTCTACCCGAATACGCTGAGCATCCAAACGCACTGTTTCAACATTTGTCCAGTTTACACGGTATCTATCGGAATATGCCTGCTCATGCTCACCCATGTATACTTTGATTTCCTGCTCAATCTGCTTCTGCTCCTTCTCAAGCTCTGACATCCGGTTGATAATATCCTCCCGCCGTTTCAGCCTTTCATCAAACCCAACAAGAGGAATCGACGAAGCCTTTTGTGCCTCACTGAAATATCTCGAAAGAACACCGTCGCAGGCTTTCGAGCCATCCGGCAAAGGAAGCCTTCCGCATAGCACATAGTTATTCCAGAAATGACTCTCAACAGCCACAAGATTTCCTATTATTTCATCATCCCATGAAATCTTTGCATACTTGAATTCCTGTCCAAGAATGACTACGGCAATGTACCACTCAGGCTTACCCGTAACAGCCATATAATGATAGCATTGAATCAAATAATGTGGCGGTATCATTCTGTCCTTCCACTTATCCGCACTATAAGCACTGGCTGTCTTACATTCCAGTCCTGCATTCATACCAACAATCAGACGATCCACATCTGCAATCATAAACGGATATTCCTTACTCCGATACATGACATTTGAGCGGCGCACCTTTAACCCGGAAGCTTCAGAAAACCGTTTGGCAACATAGTCCTCCAGATCATGCCCCTGTCTGGTAGCCTCATTATCAGTTTCCGAAAGATTCTTAGATGTCTTGCTTTCAAACACAGTCATTGCGCTACTGTATGGATTCAGACCACATAAAGCGCCGGCATCGGAGCCACCAATTTCGGTTTCTCTCAGTTCCAGCCATTCATTATGACTCATTTCTGCCGTTGAAATAGTTTCGTACAAAATTAACACCTCCATTAGATGAAACCGGAAGTACCATTTTCGATACTCCCGGCCTTCTACAAAATACGTCAGGGACAATTTCTACGCAGCAGCTACCAGATCATACGCCCGATCAATCATAGCATTGCCATCAACTGTTCTTGAGAACAGATTTTCCCGATAATTGGATCGTTCTTTTAATGGCTTTGCATGTGTGGCGAAATCGGAAACTGCATTTACAAAACGATATGCATTCTTCCCCATATCCTGCAAATCAGGGGCGTCAAAATAGCAACGTTTCACATCTTCCTTCATACGAAGCAGGTTCTTCTTCTGAATCTCCGTCGCATTATCAATCAGCGGAAATAAAGCATCTATATATTCATAAACCTGTCTGTCTGACAGTTTTTGATGATTTAACCGATCAATCGCCTTCCCCAATTCCGCCATGTACTTATCAGCATAAAGAAGTGTATCACGAGCATCTTCTAACTTTCCGCTGATGTCCCCAACATGGTTAGTAGACCAACTGCGTTTTGCCGTTGACAGCGCCAGATTCAACGTATTCATACATACAACTCGAATCGGCGTCATGGCCGCCTTGATTGCGCCTGTGCCGTCATGGCTATTCATAAACACTAGATATGGAGTGATCTGATCGCCACTGATGATGTACCTCTGAGGCAATTTTGCCAGAATCCATGTACGCCGTCCATCCTGCAGGGAGCCGGCTGTCTCATAACGAACCCCCTCTTCTAAAAGCGCATCCGTAAAGGCAAATGCCTCATCATTCTGAACCACCTTATAACGATTTGAAACAACTCCCAATACACGGCCGTCACTTTCCCTCACATTAGCCTTAAACCCGGGAACGGACAAACCGTCCTTTGTAGTCAATTCCTTTTGAATCACCTGCCAATCCAACCCTGCCAGCTTCAACGCTGATTTGGAATCCGGTGCTTCCATAACCATGGTACCCAAACCATGCCAGGGCCTCTCGCGAGTATAGAACATAGTTTCAACACAAGCCGCCATAGTCAGCACCTCCCTTCCAGTTTTCCTGCTAACCAAATAATTGCCTTAGCAGATACCTTGCCTACAAGTTTCAAAATCTTCACTCCTGTTTTCATGGTACATTTTCCTCCTGTCCATTCTTTAAGTTTTCAAGTTACAATGAAATAATGTATCATTATAATTTACCTCTGTACTTTCCTTTTCCGTTTACAATCAAATTTCTCAGTATTCATATTTCCCCCAAAAAATATTCAACCGTAAAACACTATAATAAACCTAAATAAACTAATATAACCTATTTTTATACAAGGAGGTTTCGACTATGTTTGAAAGCATTCCCGATATTTTAACTTTCCGCGAATGCCAATCTGTACTTAAGGTTGGAAAAAATACTTTATTAGATATGATCCATGAGAAACAAATAGATGCTTTTAAAATCGGGAACCGCTGGAAAATCCCGAAAGATGAGGTAATAGAATATATCAGGAGAGCTATATGAATCACATATAACTCTCCTGAATAAATGCGCTGACTGATCTCGACCAGTTTATGGAAATTTTAAGAGTAACTGTCTTTTATACTTATTTTAGAAAGCAAGTTTTCTGTTATGAACCTGCTTCCACTTCCTTTATCAAGTCAAGATTTGCCCTTTCATATTCATTAAGTACGGACTCGTCAAAATCACTCGCTGAAATACGGCCATAATACCATGGCTGAGCATTAAAATAGTTTTCCAAATCCTCTGCCTGGAATAATCTCCCATGTCTCGCATAAATTTCATTTCGAGCCAAACGAAGCATATCTTTGTTAAGACCAGCCAAATCCTCTCTAGTATAATACATTGTATCACTATATGGAAGAATATAATAAGATAATTCATCATCATAATCCCCCACATTCTTATCATGCTGATTATCTTGAGTCTCTTTTTCTAAGACAATTGGGGCCGCTTCCTCATCTTGGAACCAAATCAATTGATTCTCCCCATTAATATAACAATAGCCTCGGTAAATGTTAGGATTACTACCCTCCATGCACTTTATATTTAAATCCCCGCCATCATAAAGCCCGATTGCTACGTTATTCCCCTCTTGATCGTAAATGTCAATTATACTATTAAACCTAACTATCTTAAGGCTAATACGTCCGTTTATGGTATCGTTCCAAAGCCCCAGAAAGTCACCCTCCGTGATACCTTCACAATGGTCAATATCTATAATATCGCCATTCTGATCATAATATCCATCAAATACTCCTTGCGTGGAAGCAAACGCATATGCCCTTTCAACTTCCCACTCGTTCAGGATATTCAATATTGGACAATTCTTCTGGAAACCTCTTCCGTCTACAACAGGCAATACTTCTCCAGTGTTTACTAACGCTAATTCATATTCACCACTAGACGAGAAATAATTCGGATCAGATGAGTACAATACATATTCTTCTCCATCATAATTTACTTCATAGAAACCAAAAACAGAATTCCAACTGCAATCATACGCCACCCAATAGCTTCCGGTTGTCTCGTAACCATTTACATATTTTTTGATCGCATCCATTACCTCATTATCATCGTAATTTAGCCTTTGATTAACATGCAATGTTACAAATTGTATGTCATCATACGTATATGGCAATGTTGCTTCGGTTTGAACTGCCGATGTTGGTTGCTCTATGCTCTCTTCAGTCTCAGTCTCTGTCTCTGTTGGTGATTCAGGTTCAGCTTCAGAAGATTCTTTCAATACGGGCTCCGTATTTGTTTCTGAGACAGTATGGTTATCCTCTTGCGAATCCCCTGGAACAAACATAACAACCAGAATAAGGGCCCAAAATACTGTCACAATAGCCCTAACAACTTTATTAAACTTCTTGTACTTCCACATCAGTATGAGACCGACCGGGAAGAAAACAATCAACATTAGAATCACAAACCAGCTCTTCCCCCATATTGGGACATGATTTCTGGCTTTTCCATTTTTGCTGATTTCCGCACTCCCATGTGTCTGATAATGATATCCCTGTAAATCATTTTTGCTATCTTGTTCAGCAGATACGTTAGACAGCTTCTCACGGTTATCTGATGTATTATCTTTTATATCATTTTCATCATTTGTATATATTCTTGCTCCGCAGTTAGGGCAAAACTGCGCTCCATCATTTATTTTCTCTCCACAATTCTGACAAAACATACGTTTTCTCCTTATATGCGATAAATTTTATCTCTTCTACCGGCTTTGATGTGCAGTTTTTCCTATCTGCCTAAATTCATGATAGAAGTGCCTATCCTATTTACAATTTCGCTGTCTGCCGAAAACATCATAAATAAACCAACTATGTATAGAGAAAATACAACTGTTAAAAAAATTCTAACTGTTTTACTAAACTTCTTATATTTCCACATTAGAAAGAGACCCAGAGGACATATAAAAAGTAGCATCAATACAACAAAAACGGAACTACACCAAAACGGCATTTTCTCTATTCCACATTTACTACATTTTTACTCATATTGTGTATACCTTCCTAATTAACGCATTTTCCTATGATTCCTGATTTTCATCGCCACTTGTAATGATTTCATCCAACATAAGCATTATTTTATTCGCTTCATCCAATAACGCTTTATACTGATAAGAAGTAGATTTTATTTTATCATTAAACTTGGAGTCCAAAACCCAAATATGTGCTGTCTCTATATGTCCTTCTTTTTTATAAGAAACCGCAATCTCGGCCCGTTTAATGTATCTTACTTCCCCTCTTTTTTGGGTTAATGCACCTATAATTGCCCCCGCTCCACCAAAAACCAAGCCTCCTAAAGCTGCCGCCCCTATCATTTTTCCATATCTGCCTTTTGATTGATCGTCCTCTCGATAATCATACCCCATGATAGATGAATAGGGAATTGCCTCCGAGCGAAAGAAGCCTGCTGTTGTGATACTTAAAGATCGATCAATCGGATTAAATATTACAACGCTATTGGAACACTTATATTGTTGAGGCTGGTATGCCTTATCAGAACTTATATCTGGATTATCAATCATATATTTGATTTGCTCAACTGTATATAATTTTAAGTTATTCCGTATTGATTTATCCAAATCCTTAATGCAGTCATAACATACTACACCATCTTTACATTTCCATTTGTCCAAAAACCCCATGCTTTTCTTACATCTGTCACATACCTGTGCCATAATAACTCCTCCTCACATTTTTATGTATTCTTATTGTGTTCATTGATAATTTGGCGTAATCTCCGTTCACTATATCCATATTCGGCCGCCAGTTTTTTTATGGATATATCCTCATTTGCCTCCGCTTGCCGCAACACAAACTCCTTCGTGTACAAACGCATAGGAAAGACCACCTGTTGTCCGCGAAATCGTTCATATATCTTCTTCACAGATTCCGTGTCGATCAATTCTGCCAATTCACTGTAAACCCCAACCATATCCTGTGATCGTACATATTTATTTTTTTCTTCCCCCATTGACATCATCTCCTCGCTCTTGAATATACGCCTTTTCGACAGAAATTTCTATTCGTAAATTACCGTGCTTTTTTTCTATGGAAAATTTCATTGTAAATATAAAATAAGGCGGGCTTTTCTCAAAGCTCGCCTCTTCCCAAGCGTTTCAAATTGACCTATGAATTGACCTATCTTTTCCCATTAAACCGTTTTTTCGCCGATTTTCCAGGAAACCATCACCTCTTGACTGATCCGCAGAAATCGCCGCTTAAACGACCTTTACCGCCGAAAAATCCAGTATTTAAGCCATTTCCGGGCATAGAAAACCCCGGAAGATCTCTCTTCCGGGGTCTCATTCACTGGGCTAGAAGGATTCGAACCTTCACAATGACGGAGTCAGAGTCCGTTGCCTTACCATTTGGCGATAGCCCATTACCGAAATACCGCCGTCTCTCGCAGCGACGAGATGTATTATACATCAAGAACCACGGTGCGTCAAGTATTTTTTTGAAAAAACTCCGTTTCCGGCCCCGAAATCGCCCGTCTCAGCTTCCCGATTGCACGGTGGTATCGGGACAGAACCGTGGGGAGCGGCAGATTCAGGGCAGCGGCGATCTCGCGATGCTTCAGGGACGCAATCACATGCAGGTAGATCAGACGGCGCTCCTGATCCGTGAGGGCCGAAAGCGCGCGCATAAGCAGGTCACGCGCCGCGGACTGTTCGGCAGCCGCATCTTCCGTGTAAGGCTGCCAGGAGGGATCCTCCGTATCCAGCTCGTCCAGGCTGACCGCCGGATGCAGCGCACACCGGCGCAAATGCGCGTAACAGCGGTTGCGGGTGATTGTGAACAGCCAGGCCAGCGGCTTGCCGGACGGCACATAGGTTCCGCACTGCGTCCAGGCCGCAAGGAAGGTATCCTGCATGGCCTCCTCCGCGTCCTGCCGGTTCTGGAGGATCGAGAGCGCATAGGAATAGACCGCGCGGGCCGCAG